>DASXGQ010000038.1:0-8605 GCA_036488995.1 Caulobacteraceae bacterium | reverse complement strand
GCGGCGTTGGAGAGCTTGATGGCGACGCGGCGGACCTGGCCTTCAGCCATGGCTCGAGCGTGCGACCTGGACCCTCGGCGAGGGGCGCCTTCTGTGGATCTCTGGACCAGTGGCGCGCGATGTTCCGCTCCGGCGCTGGCGCCCACGCCGATGATCTGCCCGAACTGGTTCTCGATGCGACGGTGAACGGGATCGGCCCCGCCGTCAGCGTGCAGCCCGTCTGCCTCGCGAGCGGACGCCTGGCTCTGAATGTGAGCGACTGGCGCGCCCTGGGCCTTCGCCTCACCCAGGAAGTCGTCCTTCCGGACGGCCGCAAGGTGCTTCCCCTCGAATCGATCCCGGGCGCCAGCTACGCCGTCGACACCTTCGCCCAGACGATCGCCATCACGGCTCCGGCCGCGGCCTTCGACGGGACCCGCGTGAACGGGGCGCCTTCGCCGAGCGCATCCCCGCCGTCTCCGCCGCCGGGGGGCTATCTGACCTACGACACCAACCTCAGTTACAGCGGCGGAGTGCTGGACTACGGCGCGAGCCTGGGTGGCGTGCTGTTCGGTCCCTGGGGCCTCGTTTCTTCCAGCGGCACGCTCAACGGGAACACGGCGGGCGGCTTCAGCCTGGTGCGCGGCGACACCTATTGGCAGCGGCCGGACGTCGCCGACATGACCACCCTGACCGTCGGCGACGCCGTGGGTGTCGGGGGCGCCTGGTCGCGGCCGTTGCGCTTCGCCGGAATCCAGTACCAGCGGGATTTCACCACCCGCCCCGGCTTCATCACCTTTCCGATGCCCACGATCGGCGGCTCGGCGGCGCTGCCGTCCACGATCGACGTCCTGGTGAACAACGAGCAGAGGCTCACCACCAAGGTCCCGGCCGGACCCTTCGACATCACCAATGTTCCGATCGTTTCGGGCTCCGGCCAGCTCCAGCTGGTCGTGAACGACGCTCTCGGCCGCCAGACTCTCGTGACCCAGAACTACTATACCGGCCCGCAACTGCTGAAGCCGGGTCTGACGGATTTCTCGTACGAAGCGGGCTTCGAGCGCCTGGACTATGCGGTCGACAGCTTCGACTACGGTCACTTCGTCGCCGACGCGACCTATCGCAGGGGCATGACAGACTGGCTCACCCTGGAGGGGCGCGCAGAGGCCGAGTCCACCCGCGCCGCGTTCGGCGGCGCGCTCTGGAGCGACGTCGACGCCTTGGGCATCCTGCAGGCGGCGACGGCCTGGTCGGTGAGTGCGAATGGCCGGGAGGGCGGGACCTATCTCCTTGGCTTTCAGTCGATCGGCCCGCGCCTCGGTGTCTCCGTCACCTGGCAATATTTCGATCGGGGCTACCGGCCATACGCTTATGACCCGGGAGAGAGCCTGCCTCGTGACCAGGTCAGCGCCGGCGGCGGCGCCCAGATCGGCCATGCCGGCTCGTTCACCCTCGACTATGTCCGCGAGTCGCGGTGGGGCCAGCCATCCAGCGAGTTCGTCAACGGCGCGTGGTCGAAGAGCTATGGGCGGTTCAATCTCAGCCTGTCCGCCAACAAGGACATCCTCAACCGCGACTGGAGCGTGGCCTTCACCCTCGGCTTCACCTTCGGCCGCAACATCTCGGTCTCTTCGAACGTCACGACGGGCCCAGGTGTGACCACGGGCTATGTCGAGGCCGCTTCGCCGATCCCCACTGGCCCTGGGTTCGGCTGGAACCTGCGGGCGGGGACCGACACGAACTCGGTCGAGGCCAGTGGCGTCTACAACGCGCCGGACGCCATCCTGTCCGCCAATCTGGCCGCCGGCGCCGGCAGCGTGTCAGCGCGGATCGATGCGGCGGGTTCGATCGGCATGGTCGGCGGCTATGTCTTCGCCTCGCGTCCGATCAACTCGGGTTTCGCCGTCGTCCGCACGGGCGACGTCGCCGGGGCGCCGGTGATGTTGTGGAACCAGCCGGCCGCAGTCACCGGCAGGAACGGCTACGCCCTGATAACCGGCCTCGGCCCCTACCAGGACAACAAGATCAGCATCGATCCCGACAGCCTGCCGATCGACGTCGAGGTGGGCGCCGCCTCGGTCAACGCCCAACTCTGGCCGCGTGCGGGCGTCTTCGTGGACTTTCCGGTCCGCCGCACGCGCGCCGCGCTCGTCGCGCTTCGCCAGACCAACGGCGATCCGGTCCCTCTCGGGGCCAAGGTCACGTTCCGTCCCGGCATGGAGCCCGCGCTCGTGGCCCAGGACGGCGAGGTCTGGCTCACCGACCTGGCCGACCGCAACCATCTGACCGTGATCTGGCCCGACGGCGGCTGCGCCGCCGACCTCGCCATCCCCAAAACCCTCGAGCCCGCCGCAAAACTCGGCCCGATCCTCTGCGCGGTCAGGACGGCGAATTGAGTATTTTGGAGCACCTATTCAAACCAAACCACGGACCTCACGGACCACACGGACGCAAAACAAACCAATGCGCTGAGACTCAAGAATGAACGCGCCGAAGGCGCATTGAAGTTCTTTTCTTTGTCCGTGCGGTCCGTGAGGTCCGTGGTTCTTCTTCTTTATCTTCGGCCGGGCCTTAGTTGCGCCCGCGACTCCATCGTCCCAGTTCCGCGCCCACGTGCGCCAGGACGGGATCCCAGCGCAGGGGTTGGGCCTGGTTGAATATCCGCATCGAGGGGTACCAGACGGAGCTTGTCTGACGCGCGCCCCAGCGCCACTCGCCCCCGGTCCGGTTCAGCAGCCACACCGGCTTGCCCATCGCCCCGGCCAGGTGAGCGACGGAGGTGTCGACAGCAATCACGAGGTCCAGCGCGGCGGCGAGGGCGGCCGTGGCGGCGAAGTCGCCGAGTTCATCGGTCCAGTCGATGACGTCGTGGCGCTCCAATACCTGCCGTTCCCGCCGGTTGGCGCCCTCGAGCTTCTGCAGGCTCACCCATCGCACGTCCCGACGGCGCAGGAGCCCCTGCCAGAGGGAGAGATCCGTCGAACGCCAGCGGTCGCTCGACAGGTCCGGATTGCCCCGCCAGACGAATCCGACCTTGGGCCGGCGCTCGCCCGCGAGCCGCTTCCGCCACCCTGCTGTCTCGCCGGGATCCGCCTTCAGCCACGGAACGAAGGCCGGAAGCGTGTCCTGGGTCAGGCCCACGCGGGCGGGCAGGCTCAGGAGGGTGATGAAGCTGTCGGCGTCGCCGGGCGGCGCCTTGTCCCGCTCGATGATCTCAAGGGGGAAGGGGAGGTCGACGAGGCTCTGCTCCATAAGGCGGATCAGGGGTTTGGCCATCGACAGGCGGACCTTGGTCGGACCTTCGAGCAGGGGCAGCAGGCGCACGAACTGCAGATTGTCGCCATGGCCCTGCTCGCCCAGGACCAGTAGGCGCTTGCCCTTCAGCGGCGCGCCTGCCCACCAGGCGACGCCGGGCACGTGCGGCCTCGCCTGGTTCATGCCGATGCTGCTGCCGAGCCACCGCCACTCGTAGAGCGGCCATCCGGACTCCCAGTCGCCCAGCGCCAGGGCCGCCAGGCCCAGGCTGAACAGGCAGACTGGGTGATGCGGGTCGAGCGCGAGGCCGCGTTTGAAACAGCTGACCGCTTCGAGCGTGCGTCCCTGCATTCCAAGAATGAGTCCGATCGCGTTCCAGATCGTCGGGTCGCGCGGATCCAGGGCCAGCGCGGCGCGATAGGCCCCCATGGACTCGTCCAGCCGGCCCAGGTTGAACAGAACTGCGCCAAGCGTGGCGTGGGAGAGCGCCTCCGTAGGGGCCAGCTCGACCGCGCGCCGCGCCGCGAGGAGCGCTCTTGCGGGAGCCTTGCGCTCCAGATGGTGACCGGCGAGTCCGGCGTGGAGCGATGCGGCGTCCGGCCAGCGCTTCAGCGCCCGGGCGAGCGTCGCGCGCGCGCCGCGATAAGCGCCGAGCTTGCGTTGGGTCTCCGCGAGGCCGGCGGCGAAGCGGGGATCCGAGGGCGCGAGCCGCATGCCGGCGCGGAAGTGGGGGAGGGCCTCGGAGTGCCGTCGCGCCATCGCCAGCGCCGAACCCAGGACCCGACGCGCCTCGGCTGACTTTGGCGCAGATTCGACCGCAGCCGTCGCTGCGCGGATTTCTCCATCGCGGTCGTGGAGGTCCGAGCACACTCTGGCGAGAGCAAGATGAAGGGTCTCGTCCGCCCCGGGCAGCTCCGCGCCCGCCTCCAGGGAAGCGCGCGCCTCGCGCTTGTGGCCCGTCTCGAGGAGGAGGCGGGCATAGGCGACCCGAGCGCCAGCAAGCCCGGGTTGCAGCCGCAGGGCGCGGCGGAAGGCGCGCGAGGCCGCCTGACGGTCCCCCTGCGTTGCCGCCGCGGCCCCGAGGTTGGCCCAGGCCGGCGCATAGCCAGGATCGATCGCGCACGCCCGCTCCAGCGTCGCGCGCGCCTCGACGGCGAGGCCCAGGCGCAGCCGCGCCAGGCCAAGCAGGCTCGCGGCCTCCGCATCCGCAGCTCCGGGGAGATCTGCTCCCGCCACGGCGCCGGCGGCGGCTGCAGGATCGCCCAGGTTGAGCAGGGCCACGGCGCGCGCCCGGCGACCGACGGGGTGGTTTGGCGAGGCAGTCAGGAGATCGTCCGACGCCGTGAGCAGGCAAGCGAAGTCCTGACGCTCGAACAGACGCGCGAGGCCTTGCAACCGCTCCCGTAGATGCGCTGGCCCAGGACCTTCTGTGGCCGCGGCGGGGGGAAGCGCTTCAACCATTCCGATGATCAGGCCGCAGGGTTTTGGTGGCAGGGGGCGCGCCACTTTGGCCGCGTTCGATGCGTGAATCGATATGGTACCGTCGCGCCAAATGTCGCTGTTCCGCGACTCGCCGCCGGCGTCCGGCACGGGAGGGAAGGGAGTCTTGGGTAGGAGGAAGGCGCCCATAGTCCCCCGGCGGGTCCTCGACCTGGCCAACGCGGCCCTCGCGACGTGTCAGGCGTCGCGATCGATTCGTCTGACGCGGCGGCCCTTGGATTACACCGCCGCCGCATGCGAGCCACTCGCCCTCACGCGTCGCTCGTCGTCTGTGCTCGCCGTTAAGCCGTCGGCTCTTGGTCCGGGTGTCGCGCTCGGCTTCGCGGCGCTGGCCGCCGCCCAGCCGGCCCTGCCCAACGGCGTGACCGCCGCAGTCTCCACCGTGGCGTTCGGCGATATCACGGCGAACATCCTTGCCGGGACGGCGGCGAAGACTGTCGGCACAATCACCCTGACCTGCTCCAACGCCTGCGGCGGCGCCATCACGGTCGGACTTGACCAGGGCCAGAATGGCGCCGCGACCCGAAACCTGAAGTCGGGTTCCGGCGCCCTGCTCGAGTACAACCTTTATTCCAGCCTGAGCAACGAGGCGGCCAACAGCCCCTGGGGGAACGCCTCGGGCAACTGGGTCACTGCCGCAGCCCTCGGAGGCGGCGCGACAGACGTGCTCTCGGTCTACGCCCAGGTCTATTCGAGCCAGCAGACGGCGCCGGTGGGAACCTATTCCGACATCGTCAACGTGACGATCAGCTTCTGATGCGACGCCGCGCCCCGATCATCTCCCGGCGAAAAGCCTTCCTGGCCAGGGCGGCGCTGGCGGCCCAGCAAGGCGCCGTGGTCGCCAGCATCCTTGCGATCGACAGCCAGGCCATGGCCAAGGTCGTCAACGCCCAGATGAGCGTGAACGCCACCATCAGCCCTGGCTGCGTCCTGAACGCCGCCGCCGTCACCCTGAACTTCGGCGCCTTCGGCGTCTTCAATTCGGCGAGCACTCCATCCGGGCTCGTCCTGCAGACAGCGAGTGGGACGGTCGCCCTGCCGTATCTCTGCATCAACGGTTCGACGGCCAATGTCGAGGTAAGCACGAGCAGCGTCACCCTGACCGGCGCGGCGAACCCGGCCCACAAGCTTGTCGCCACGCTCTACGCGGATGCTGGCCACGCCACCGTCTTTCCCACGGTCGCGCCTGGTCTGGCGCTGACCGGATCGGGACTGACGACTTCGGTGATGATCTACGGCCAGATCATCCCCGCGGCGTCTTCCGCGGCAGACGCCTATGCGGGCAGCGCGATCCTGACCATCAACTACTGAAAGCGCCTGGTCTCACGGCGTGGTATTCTGTGTGCGAAAGAGCGCACACATGGTCCGGACCACGCGATCTCGACGGCTGATGCCCCTGACGGCGGCGGCGGTCATTCTCTTCCCGGCGCCGTCTGTCTTCGCCCAGGGCTGCGTCGGACAGCAGAGCGACTCAACTGCGTTCGCCTTGTCTTCGCCGCATCCGCGTCCCGACTGTCAGAAGGGCGGCTCCCAATACCCGCCGCCGCGCGGAGGGCACGATGGAAACGGAGGTCATGACGGAAACGGAGGTCATGACGGGAACGGAGGACGCGACGGGGGCGGGGGCTATGTGGGCCCGGCCGTCGGCGGAGCGCTTGTCGGGGTTGGGCTGGGGTTCCTGATCCATCACTATGCGACGCAGCATCCGACTTCGCCGGGGTGGGACAGCGAGGACAAGCTCGACCACGAGGGTCCCCAGCTCGACCAGATGGTCCACCTGGGCGAGTTTGAAGTGGAAGGCTATGTGCGCGGGGGCTGGCCGCTCGTCTTCAATATCGACACGGTCCCCGGCGCCAGCGTGGTCCTCCAGATCGTCGTCGATGGCGTCGACCAGCGGCGCCTGCCGCTCGTCCAGCTCGCGCCCTCCCCGGCCGAGGCGGGGGACGCCGCCGCCCACGGCTGGTACGCGCGTTTCGACCTTCCGAACCTGCCCGAGCTTGCCGGGACCAAGCGCGCCCGTCTGCGACTGGCGGCCCTCAAGGACGGCGCGCCCGTCCCGCTCGCCACCTATGGCGTCGGCGCCGGGCCGGAGGCCGTCGGATCGGTCGCCGTCACAGTGGACTCGTTCGGTCCCTCGCCGGTCCTGCGCAACGGCGATCCTCACAGCGCCGCCTTCCTCGTCAGCTTCCACAACCAGACCTTGTTTCCGCAGCTGGCCGCCCAGGTCACCCAGCAGCGCGCCGTGCCAGACGGAGGCTGGCAGCGCACGAAGATCGATTCCTTCGACCTTCTGAAGATGCGCCAGCCGGTCTCGGCGCCCACCGTGCAGGGCGCCTGGCCGCGTGCGGATCATCCCTTCCCGGCGGCTGGCGACTATGACCTCGACGTAGTCGCCTTCCTCCCGCACGGCCCCTGGACCATGGGCTTTGCGCCCACACCCTTGCAGGTGAGATGAGCGAGGCCGTCGCCGCCGCGCCGGCGCCCGCCAGGCGATGGCGCATCCCGCTGTGGCTCGACATCCTTGTGACGGGCGCCTTCGTCCTCCTCTTCGCGCGCCTGATCTACCTGCCGCAGGCGCGGCCGCTGGGTGCTGACGACACCGTCACGGCGCCGGCGGGACAATGGCTGGTGCTGGATGGCCTCGCGGCCGGGACGGTCCTCGAAGTTGCCGTCGATGCGCCCGGTGAAGTCGGGTTCTCCGCCCCTTCCGCGAGCCTCGACGACGCCTCACGGACCTACCTGCAGAGCCTCGGCGTGCTGATAACCGCAGGCCGAGGTCCGGTGCGGTGGGCCGCCAGCGCGGCGGGGGGCCAGAAGGCCACGCTCGTCGCGGACCTGACGGTGGAGCAACCCGGCGCGCGCCTGGCCCTGAGCGCGATTGCGGGGACGGGTTTGAAGCTGCGCGTCGACCGTGGAGCCCTTGCGGTGAGCCTGCGCCTGGATAGCGACAGCCCGGCGCGCGGCCTGCTCGACGCGCCCGGCTCCGGGGGAGCCCAGGCCTACGGCCCGGGGCGGCCGATCGCCTTCCTGCTGAGCGCCGGCGAATCGTCCGACGCCGCCCTCGATGTCGCCGTGGCCAAGCCATCTCCCCTGCGCCTGCTGCACGACGACGGTTCGGAAGCGCCCCTGACGCTCACCAACCTCGAGGTCGACGCCGATCGCGCCGTCCTGACGCGCACCTGCGGCGGTGCGGAGGGAAGAATAGTCTTCTGGCAGGCGCTCCTGCAGGCGCGCGCCCGTCCCATCCCGGCGCTCTCGATGTGCGAGCCCGGCAGGATGACGGTCGGCGAACTGGTTCTGCAGCCCAGCGCCGTGGCCGCCAAGCCGAGCGGTTCGGCCTACGTCCCCGGCGAACTTCCCGTGTGGAATACGCTCAAGGACAATCCGGCGGTAGGCGCCCTCCTGCTGGCGATCATCGGTTATCCGGCCGCGCGCCTGCTGGGGCAGTTGCGCCGCCTGCACGCCCTGTTCCGCGGCGGGGCCGGATCCTCTGCGGAAAGTCCGGACAAGACGAAAGGCTAGATGCTCACGTCGCGACGAAGTCGCTCAGCTCAATGCCGTGAGTATCCAGCCACCATTCGGCTGGCTTGTCGCTGTGCCGGCTCCAGAGCCGCTCGAACGTCGCCTTCAGCCTCGATTGCCGCTCCGCCTCCGCCCGATAGAACGGATGGTCCAGCGGGACGCCGCGTCGGACCAGCTCCCTGAGGAGCTTCCGCAGCACATAGCCCTGTTGCTTCGGACCGGGCTCGTAGCCGCTCTCGATGATCTTGCTGACGCCGTCTTGCAGCGCCTCGACCTCGTCGCGCCGCGGTTCGCCAAGACTGGACAGCAGGCGATCGAGGCCGAAGCCGACATCGATGCAGTCGCCGCC
>DASXGQ010000216.1:0-13584 GCA_036488995.1 Caulobacteraceae bacterium | reverse complement strand
TCGCCGGCGCAGGGCCGCGCCTTGATGAAGGCCGCCCGCTCCCAGTTCTGGCCGACGCTCTCGTAGTATTCCAGCGCCGCGGGGATCGGCACCGCGGCCTGGGTCGAGGACGGGTCGGGGCGCAGGCGCAGGTCCATGCGGAACACGTAGCCGTCGGCGGTGCGAAGCTGCATCAGGTCCGATAGGCGTTGTGTCAGGCGCACGGCGAAGGCCTGCGCCTCGACGCCGGGCGTCAGCAGCAGGCGGTCGGGATCGAAGAACACCGAGACGTCGATGTCGCTGGAGTAGTTGAGCTCGAAGGCGCCCTGCTTGCCCATGGCGATGCAGAACCAGCCGGGGACCGGGCCCTCCTCGCCCTTCCCCAGGCGGGTGAGCCGCCCGGCCTCCAGCTCGCCCCGCGCGGCGACGGCGAGGGCGGAGGCGACGGCGGCGTCGGCGAAGCGGGTGAGCGCGCCGGTCACCTGGTCGAGGTCCCAGACGCCCCCAAGGTCGGCGAGCGCGGTCAGGAGGTGCAGCTCGGCCTTCAGACGGCGCAGCGCCGTCTGCGCCGTCTCGGTGTCGAGGGCGGCGGCGGCGATGGTGCGGACCAGCAGGTCTTCCAGCCGCGCCATCGGGGGGGCGGCCAACAAGGCGTCCAGGCGCGCGGGATCGCGCCGCGCCAGGCCCGCCAGATAGGGCGAGGCCGCGAACACGGGCTCGAGCGCCGGCCAGGCCGTGTCCAGCCGGTCGGTCCACAGGGTCTGCGCCAGGGTCCCGCGCAAGCGTTCGCCCGCCTTGGCGTCGACCACGGGTCCGCAGGGCTTCAACTGTTCGGCGAGGGACTGGTCTTTGGGGGCCATGGGGCAGGATTAGCAGCCCAGGGCCCCTTGCGGGAGCGGGGGTCAGCCGGTGTCGGCCAGCGGTGGGGCCAGAGGGGGCCGGACCGCCGGCGCGCAGAGCCTCTCGGCGGTGGTCACCACCAGGGCGCCGGCGAGCCCCATGTCGGCCTTCAGCCGCTGGGCCAGCAGCTCGACCGGCATGTCGGTAAAGCCTTCGGCGCGGGCCGCCTCGGCCAGGCGCACGTCGAGGTCCTCCATCAGGACGTCATAGGTTTCCGTATCGCCCTCGGATTCGGTCCAGAGCAGGCGGTTGAGCACGCCCCGCACGCGATCCTTGTGCCGCCGGACGGGGTTGACGGGCGGCGCGGGCGCGCTGGCCCGCTCAGCCGCCAGGGCCGCCTCTGCTAAAGCCTGGGCCTCAGCCTGAACCTGCGCCTCGCGGCGCTCGGCCAAGGCCTGCTCTTCCCGCGCCTCGCGGGCGGCGTCGCGCTCCAGCTTGAAGTCCAGCGCCAGGGTCAGGCGCACGGCGCGCGAGGTCTTCTGGAAGGCGTCCGCCAGCGCGACCCGCTCTCCCGCATCCTCCGCCGCCCGAGCCTCCACCGCCAGCTCACGCGCCAGCATCAGCCCCAGCTCGGCCAACTCGCCCAGCATGGCCTCCGCCCGAGCCCGTTTCTCCGTGGTGTGCGACATGAACAAAACAAGAACATAGATCGGACCCAAGGTCAAGTTTTTAGTTCTGGCCGAGGTCGGCCCCGCGCCATAACCGGTCATTGGCTCAGCGCCGAAAACGTGACGTTTGACGCTTCACGTCAAAGGGCGAGGTCGACCCATAGCGGGACCTTCGGCGCATCCGCTTGCCGGCATGTCCGTAAATAACCGCTGGACTCTTAGTTTTATGATTGGCAAATTATCAAATATGAACCGCGTGTTCAAAGCCCTCTCCGATCCTACCCGTCGCCGGGTGCTCCAGCTCCTGCGAGAGCGGCCGATGACGGCCGGCGAACTGGCGGCGCACTTCCCGATGCACAAGGCCACCATGTCGGCTCACTTCAGCGTGTTGCGCGAGGCCGACCTGATCGCCGCCGACAAGCAGGGCAAGTCGATCACCTATCGCCTGCGGATCTCGGTCCTGGAGGACGCCTTGCTGGCCTTCTCGGAGATGGTCGGCATCGGCTTTTCCCTTTCCCCCGTCACAGACCGGCCTATCGAGAAGGGCGCCGAATGAACCAGACCGTAAAGCTGATCGTCATCGCCGCCTTCGCGGAGACGGCCTTGGCCGGGGCCGTCGCCCTCGCCTGGGTGGCGCACAGGGCGGGCGGCCTCGACATAGCGCACCTGCACCGCTCGATCCCGCCGCTCCTATGGATGAGCCCCCTGGCGCTGGGGGCGGCGGGATTGGTCTTTTGGCGGCGGTTGGCCAACCGTCCGGAGCTTCCTGACCGGAACCGCGCGTACCTGAACAGCGCCCTGCTGACCGGCGCGATCGCCTCGGCGCTGACACAGAATCTCTTCGTCTACGGCTTCGTCATCGGCTGGCAGCCGGACCAGGAGGTCTTTGTCCGTCTCGCGATCGCCGGGTTCGGCGTGTGGATGATCATCCTTGGCAATAGCTTGGCCAAGCTCGATCCACCGATTGGCGACGCCGGGACGCGAACGGCGACATGGACCCGTTCGCTGCTGCGGATGGGTTGGGCCACCGTCATCTGGGGGATCGCCGCGGTGGCCGTCGCGCTCGTCGCGCCGCTGGAATGGATGCGGCCGTTCGTGATGGTTCTGGTGCTGGCGATCGTGAGCTTCGAGCTCATCCACCGGCGCACGACCAGGGGACAGAACGCCTGAGCGCGCCGCCCTGAGGCGGCGAGCCGCCCGCCGACTTCCACGCCCTAACTCGCGCCAACCTCCAACCTTCGGAGATAGAGAGGCCATGCCTGTTCGCTTGCGATCTGCACGTCGCGCCGCCGTTGCCGCCGCGTTGGCTTTCATCGCCGGACCCGCCTTCGCTGCGAAGGCCGCGCCACACGTGGAGGGGTTGGACGGGGATTGGCAGGGGACAATCTCGGTCGGCGCCGCCGGGCACATTCGCCTGATCTTCCACGTCCACACGGGACCGGATGGCGGCGCCACCGCCACCTTCGACAGCCCTGACCAGGGCATGGCGGGCGCGCCCCTTTCGGCTGTCCGGCGACGCGGACGTGAGGTCGAGTTCGAGTCCGGCGCGAAGCACATCCTGGTCGTGGGCGAACTGTCCGACGACAATTCGGGAATCCAGGGCGAGTTCGAGCAGGGCGAACTGATCATTCCCTTGGTGCTCAAGCGCGGCGGCGATCTCCCTTCGGCCATCAGCCCGGCGTCTTCCGCCGGAGCTCCCAAGACCTGGCGACTCCCGGATGACGCGACGGTGCGCAAAATTCTTGCCCGGCGCATCGACACTGAGCGGCGGGGGGTCGGCATTGTGGTCGGCATGATCTCGCCCGCCGGCCGACGCGTGGTGGCCTATGGCGCGCCCGATATCGGCGACCCGCGCCGGGTGAACGGCGGAACGGTCTTCGAGATCGGATCGATCAGTAAGACCTTCACCGCCTTGGCGCTTCAGGACATGGCGCTGAAGGGCGAGGTCGGTCTCGACGACCCGGTGAGCAAATACCTGCCGCCCGGGACCAAGGTCCCCAGCCGTGGCGGTAAGGAGATCACCCTTCGCCAACTCGCCACCCACACCTCGGGTCTGCCCCGCGACCTGCCCAACCCGAAGGCCAAGCGGCTTGAGGAAGCCTTCGACAATGCGACCGAGGCTGGGCTCTACGACTTCCTCGCGACCTATCAGCTCACCCGCGATCCCGGTGCGGAATGGGACTATTCCAATCTCGGCGTCGGGCTTCTGGGCGTCGCGCTCAGTCATCGCGCCGGGATCGACCTCGACACCTTGATCCGCCGGCGGGTCACCGACCCACTCAAAATGAATTCAACGGCTCTGACGATCACGCCTGAGTTGCAGCCTCGTTTGGCTGTCGGCCATGACGCCTTCCTGCGCCCGGAACCGCCCTATCAGATGGGCGCCGCCGAACAGGCCGCCGGCCAGATCCGATCCTCGGCGGACGACATGCTCAAGTATTTGGCGGCGGAGATGGGTTACGCCCCGACTCCGCTGAAACACGCCATGGACGCCATGCTGAGCCGGGAACAGCCCGGCATGCCCGGTGGCTTCAAACAGGCGCTTGGCTGGATGCTCCTCGATGAGCCTAGCGGGCGCATCGTCACCCACTCGGGCGGCACCTTCGGCCAGCGCGCCTTCGCCGCCTTCAACCTGAAAACGCGAGAGGGTGTGATCGTACTCTCCAACACTGAGAGTGTCACTGGAGCCGACGACATCGGCTTGCACATCATTTCCGGAATCCCGATGAATCCTCTGGCGCCGGCGCCGCCCGCCCCGGTGAAGGGCGCCGCTCGCCCCGAACAATCCCTCAGCGCCGAGGCGGCCAAGCCTTTTGTGGGTTGCTACCGCCTCAGCCGAAGCATCACGGTCACTGTCGGCTACGACGCCGGACACCTGACCAGCACGACCCAGGTCGGCGAGCGCAAGGGCCCTTCCGTTCCTGTTGCCTGGCACGGGGGGGCCGATTTCTCGATCACGTCAGGCGCCGACGCCATCGAGCTTGCCTTCCAGACAGACTCTGCGCGCCAGAGCCCCGTTCTCATCTGGCGCAGCTCGACCACTGAGTACCGATTGGATCGGATAGCGCTCACGGGGTCGTAGAGCGTGATCGGGTTGGTGGGCGCCCTGTTGGGATTTCGCTTTCGACACCCTGGAGCAGTTCCCTTTTCCGCCTTCCCGTGACGTTCGGAGGCGGCCGTTAGCAGCCGATGATCGCAATGTCCGCTGCCCACCCAGCCCCGCCTTTGGCGAGGTCTGCCTCATGATCGACGCGTTCATAATCGACGGGCGCGCGCCGCGGAGCGGCTGCTCGGCGCCATCAGCTGACCTTGCCGTCGGTCCAGGATGCGGACCTTCGGCGGGCTGCCCTTGGGAGCGCCGTCCTACCTGTTGCGGACGGTCCCGGAGTCCGCCTAGCCTAATCCAGGTGTTCGGGGGGACGGCGCGTTGGACATTCACTCATCCGCACCTGGGTATGATTGGCGCAAGTTACTGAAAGAATGGAGGATGATCTCTGCGGCGGCTCTGTTCGTCGCAGCGGCAGGCGGGGCGGTGGCGCAGGCCTACCATGCTCCGCGAAACGCCTATGGCGCGCCGGATCTGAATGGGGTCTGGAACAACAACGCGCTCACTCGCCTGCAGCGGCCCGCGGGACTGCTGCCCCTGGTGGTCCAGCCCAAAGAGGTCGTCGAGGCGGAGCGCAAGCTGATGGCCAGCTATTCGCCGGCGGCTACCGTCGCCAACCTTGGCGGCGTCGAAACCGAGTGGTGGGACGGTGCGCACCTTGCCCAGGTGAACGGCGAATTCCGGACATCGTGGCTGGTCGATCCGGTCGATGGCCAACTTCCCTACACCGCGGAAGGCAAGCGGCGGCGGGGTCTGTTCGACAAGGCGCAGGTCGAGGCTTTCGACGGCCCCGAGGACCGGCCCGTCGCCGGCGACCGTTGCCTCCTGCCGAGCTGGGGAGCCATGGGCCCGGTGATGATGAACGCGCCTTACAACGCCAACTACCGCTTCGTGCAGACCCGCGACGAGATCGCCATCGAGGCAGAAAACAACAGCGAGTTGCGGATTATCCGGATCGGAGCGCCGCATTTGCCCCAGCAAATCCGGCAATGGACCGGGGACTCGGTCGGACACTGGGAGAAGGACACCCTTGTCGTCGAAACCACCAACCTGCGCGCCGACGCCCCGCTGAGCCAGGCGCCATTTTTCTACAGCCCGGGTGCGCGGGTGGTGGAACGCTTCACGCGCGTCGGTCCGAAGGCCTTGAGGTACGACTTCACCGTGAACGATCCCGTGATCTTCGCCAGGCCCTGGCGAGCCGAGATGACCTTCGTGGCAAGCGAGGCGCCGATCTACGAATTTGCGTGCCACGAGGGCAACTACGCGATGGCCAATATCCTAGCTGGTGCGCGCGCCACCGAACGCGCTCAGGCCGCAGCCGCATCCACCAAATAGATGGACGCCCGAAGACGCGTTTGCGCGAAGGTGATCTCGTCACCAACGAAGAGGGTGGCGCAGTCGGAGTCGCGCCATTTGCGAACCGTCGACTCCCGTCGAGAAACGGACGTTGGTGAAGCGCCCGCGCATGGGCCTCTCCCGACCCCTTGTGGCCGTCCGCCCGATCCGTGGTACGCAAGGTCCACGGATGGTCCGCTGGGGGCGGCGCGTTGGAAATCCACAAGCCAAAGCATTGGGAGGGCCTTCGGGAATTCCTGAAGGAGTACCTGATCGTTGTGGTGGGCGTGCTGACGGCGCTGGCCGCCGAGCAATCGGTCGAAGCCCTGCATGAACGCGGCCTGGCCCGCGAAGCCAGACAGGCCATCGACGCGGAGATGCAGGACAACGTGAACCGCATCGCCTACCGCCAGGCGCAACAGCCCTGCGTCGAAGCGCGCCTACGAGAGATCACGGGCCTGCTCGCCGACTGGGCGGCCGGCAAGACGCCGCCTGCGGGCCTCTCCATTGGCGATCCGGGCGACCCGCCCATGGTTCAGCAGCGCTGGCAGGCCAACCTCAACAGCGGCCGTTTCAGCCGGCAGTCGGCCGCGGAGCAGGGCCGGCAGGCGGCGTTCTACACGCAACTGGCGATCCTCGAGGATATGGAGAGCCGGGAGCACTACGTCTGGTCGGAACTCCGTACGCTCGAGCTAGGACCCGGCGTCCTGCAAAATGACCTCCGCCCGAATCTCGTCGTTGCCCTGCAGGCGGCCAGGACCGACGCAAGCGACATCAGTCAGCTCGGTCAGGACATGTTGGCGGCCGCCAGGCGCGCCGGCCACACGCCCAAGGCCTTTGCCGTCACGGCCATCCGGGGCACCACCTGCGGGCCGCCAGTCCCATCGGCGCCTGGAAGCCCATAGACGGACCGCCTGCGCCCGATCGACCGGCGACCACTTTGCGCCAGGAACAGCGGGCCTCGGCTCTTTTCCCGAAGTCCGACATGCGCGGGGCGCTCTCGCGTGTCGGAAAACGCGGTTCGCGTCCCCTCGTCCGCAGCCGGAACCAAAGTCTTTACCGCCCCGTTGGAGCCGACGGACAGCTGGCGGACCACCCGGGCCGCCGTGATGTGAGGTGATCCAATGAAGAAATTTACCGCGTTCGCGCTGAGTTCGCTTCTCGCGACGGCCGGCGCAAGCTCGATAGCGCCCACGGTGGCGAACGCCCAGCCGGATCGGACCTATGTGGCCTGCAACCAGTATGGCGACTGCTGGCGGGTGCATCACCGGTATGCCTATGGGGCCGACGCGCCGATCACGTACTACAATTCCGATTGGTATGACTCCCACCGCGCTGACGAGCACGTGCACTGGCTCTCCGACCCGGACAACGACCGCGGCTATTATGAGCGGGATGGGCGCTGGCGCTCCGATCCGGGCGCCCGCGCTCTGACGGTCGGGGCGACCGGGGCCGGGATCGGCGCGGCGATCGGATGCATCGTGACGCTTCCGATCGGGTGTGCCCCCGGCGCGGCGGTTGGCGCCGCCGTGGGTGGCGGCACAGGGGCCGTCGCCGGCGCAGCCTCGACGCCGCCGCGCTGATCACAGCCTTGCGTCGACCGGGGCCGCGCTTTGACGGTCTCCGCGGCGTCGCTTCAGAGGAGGTCCGGACCCGTCCGGGCCTCCTTTCGCCGTTCTTGAGTCTGGCCGACCAGGCACGCTGAAGTTCGTGCCGGGCGGCCATGGGATCCAAGGCGCCGCGAGCCTCGCGGGAGTCCGCCAATTGCGTCCGGCGGTTTTGCGTCCTCTTCCGGACAAGGAGACGATGGCTCTGACGCTCATCCGTTGGCGTCGTCGCGATCGTTCAAGCTGGGCGTACGGCGAGCGGCCCGCACCCCGGACGGCGCCGCAGGGCCAAGCCCAACCCGGCGAACCCCGCAACCATCAGACACCAGGCTGCAGGCTCCGGCGCCGCCGAGGGGGCGGCGGCCTCGCCGAACACAAGATCCCACGAGGTCAACATGCCGGTCCCGGCGCCGCCTCGGCTCCGAACAAGTTGCACCTCGCGTTCCACCTCGCTCTGGCCCACGTCGCCTAGGAGGCCGGTGTCGGTGGGCCCGACGATCTGCGAACATCCCACAGCGTCGCCGTTCACACAGTTCCCCGCCAGGGTGCTGAGCGTGTTCACCGCCGCGCCCGCACGCGAGAAGTCGAAGGCGGCGATCCCGGATCCGGAGACGCTGGTGGTGAAGGTCTGAGTGAGGTCGTGCAGAACAAAACCCGGATTCGTCTCGCTGACGCTGAACAGGATATCGGAGACAAGTTCCTTAGAGCCGCCGCCCGTCCCGATCGTCAACGGGGCGCTAAAGGTGATGCCGGCGAGTCCGGACGCCTCCACGAAGGTCGAAACCTCCACGGTCGTGGGATCGACCGTATTGGGCGCCGCGGCCTGGAAGCCGCTAAAACTGAGATCGCCGACCGATAGACTGCCGCCTCCAGAGATCAGATCCGAAAGCAGCGTGGCCGCTGAGGCCCCATGCGCCTGAACGCCTAAAGCAGTGCAGATAAACCCAAACACCAACACTTTACTTTGTAACATATACATTCTCCGACCCTGATGCATCTCTAGTCGGTTGAGAACGGAGTGTATAGTGTCTTCTGCAAGACTTTATTGGCCGCGTTATTTTACAATATAAATGGTCAACCGTTGATCGGGCTTGCCTTGATGGCCTAACCAACCCAACGCGAACGGCTGCGGCGGCAGCGCAGGCCCGAAGACTGAAAAAGGCGGCTGCCGCTCACCTACCGTCATTCGATGCCCAAGTGGGGTTTGAGTTCCCAGCGTGCCGGAATTCCGATCCGGAGATCGG
This sequence comes from Caulobacteraceae bacterium, assembly GCA_036488995.1. Classification (GTDB taxonomy): domain Bacteria; phylum Pseudomonadota; class Alphaproteobacteria; order Caulobacterales; family Caulobacteraceae; genus Acaudatibacter. Next base: position 4,805 of record DASXGQ010000216.1, on the reverse strand, counting down.
GCGCCTCTAAGTCGCCGCCGCAGACACGCCCCTGTCGCCACCAGCCGCGCGACGCCGCCCGATCAAGCGGGAGGCTCCTCGAACCACCCCCGCGCCACCGGAGCGACGACCTGAGCGGCGCCTCTTCACCTGCGCCAGGTCGCGACGAGGCCTTGGTGCGTCAGCCACGAGGCCAGGAGCGCGAAGTAGGCCGGGTCGTCGGGCGCGAGGTTGTCCATCGTCTTGGGATCGACCTGTTCCTTCGGCGAGGCCGACAGCATCATGTCGTGGTCCGCGCCGGCGACCACTTCGGTGGTGACATTTGGAAACTGCGCGGCGCGGGCCCGCAGAACCTTCAACGAGACCGCCACGGGCACCCAAGGGTCCTTGGCGCCATAGACGATCAGGGTCGGCGCCTTGTCACCCTGCAGCCAGACGATCGGGTCTTGCCACATCTCACCCGGCCAGCCGGACTGCGCCGGGTCGTGGAAGGTCTTCTCCATGTAGATCAGCGGAAACCAGGGCTGCGCCGCCGCCGCATCGAGACGCCGCTGGGCGGTGGCGCGGTCCAGCGCGCCGTGCTCGAAGGCGTCGACCGCATCGCGCGCGCCGACCGCCTGATCGATGTCGGCCTGCGAATAGCCGTCGATGCGCAGGACGTTGGCGACGGCGAAGTCCATCTGGACGGCCGGCGTCGTCATTGGCGCCGAGACGGAGATCGCGAACGCGGCCCCAGGACAGCGCGACGCCGCCAGCGTGGATATCCAACCGCCCTGGCTCAAGCCCCAGAACCCGATGCGCTTGGGATCGACCCTGGGATCGCGCGTCAGCATCCGCAGCGCGGCGCAGCCGTCGTCGGCCAGGACATTGTAGCCGCCGCTGGCGGGCTGACCGCCGGACGCCCCGCTGCCCCGCCGGTCGAACACCAGGACGCCGATACCGAGCGGCGGCATCATCTGCGTCAGGTGCCGGAACAGCGGCAAATCGCGGGTCGCGACGGTCGCGGCGTGGAAGACGACGATCACCGGGACCTTGCGCGTCGTCGCCGGCAGATAGAGGTCGCCCTTGAGGGTCACGTCTCCATTCCGAAAGGTCACTTCGCGCCGGCTCACCGACACAGACGCCGGAGCGGACCAAACGGACGCGAGATTGGCGTCCTGGGCGTGCGCCGCGAGCGGGCTGAACCCCGCGACGATGAGCAGGGAAAGCCACCAGAGCCTCAACAAGGCCGCACCTCCGTTACCCAGGCTATCCGCCCCGCCTGACATCGCCCTTATACAGCGAGCCTGGGCGGCGGACTTGATGTCGATGGGCCCGGTCATCCGCTGCAGCGGACTCGTCTCCGGCCTCACCGCCGTGTAGGCGACGCCGCCCTCGAAATCGAGCGCATGGACGATCGCGCTGCCGTTGTGCTCCTGCCCGGACAGGAAGACCACGCCGTCGCGAACCGTCGTCGCCTCATAGGCTGTGGTGTCGGAGAAGCCGAGATACTTGCCCGCGACGATCTTCACGGTCAGCTCGCGGTCCGAGCGGATGGTGATGCGGGGCGTGAAGTTCGGAAATCGGATCTCGAACACCAGGCCTGTCGGCAGGGGTGGCTTGGCTTGCGCGTTCGCGGCGGAGTCTTGACGGGTCCGGGTCATGCCGCCGCCTTCGCGCTCGAGGCCGCACGGCCGTAGCAGGCGTCGACGATCCGCTGCGCACAGGCGAAATCGGCCTTGTCGCCGTAGTCCCAGACCTGCCACGCCGGGCCCTCGCCGGCGCGTCCGACGTAGCCGTCCACCGACGTCTGCATCCGCTGGATGAGCTTTCGCACGGGGTCACTCCTTCGCGCGGCTAGGCCGCGCTTCCGTTGTTCAGGTTGTGGATGTTGCCGTCCGGGTCCGTGAACCAGGCGACGCGGCTCGGCTCGCCGTCGCCGACCACATGGACGTGGCCTTCGAGCGTGACGCCCGGCATTTCATAGTGCTCGAACGGCACGTGCCTGGCGTCCAGCGCCTGGACGATCTCGTCCAGGCGATCGCCCACCGACCAGGTGACGGCGGTGGCCTTGTTGGTTCCGGCGAGCGGGCTCTCGTAGATCACCACGCCCGCGCCGCTGACGCGAAAGCTCTGAGCGCCTCGGACGGCCGCCCCGATCGGCTTGAAACCGAGGATCCCTTCATAGAAGGGCCGCACGGCTTCGAGATTCTTGACGGCGATGGTGGCGAATGGGGGGAAGTCGGACAGCATGGCAGGCTCCTTTATGGATTGCGCTCAGGTCATCTGGGTCTTCACCGACGCGTCTCCGGTCATTTCCCCGCGCGGCTCTCGATCAGGGCGGCGACGCCGTCGGGGTTGTCCTCGGTCAGGTAGTGGACGCTGTTCGGCACGGTGGCGGTGTCGACGTGGGTGAAGCCGACGGCGCGGACGCCGGCCGCCATCTTCGGGATCAGTTTGGCGAAGGGCGACTTGTCGCCCGTGGCGATGGTCAGTGGCGTGTCGTCGCGTCCCTTGGCGGCGGCGTTGGCGCGACCGTTGGCGGGCATGGCGCGGTAGATCGCCAGCGCCGCGGCCATATGGCCGTCTGAACCGTAGGCGGCATAGGCGCTCGCCTCATCGGCCGGGGTGAACTTCCCGAACTGGAAGAAGTAGTCGAGCAGGGCGTTCTGGCGGCCCGCCAGCAGCTTTTCCGGCAAGCCGGGCGTCTGGAAGAAGTGCACGTGCCAGACGCTGGGATCGCGCTCGACGTCGCTCCAGCCCTCGAGGCCGGGGATCGGCGAGTCCATCAGCAACGTGCCCCGCGTGTCCGAGGGGTAGCGGCGGGCGAAGGCGTAGGCGACCTGGCCGCCGAAGTCGTGCCCGACCACAAAGGCCCTGTTCAGCTTCTGCGCCTTGGCGAGGTCGTCCACGTCCCTGGCCAGGGTGTCGGCGTCGTAGCCGCCGGCCGACGGACCCGATCGGCCGATGCCGGGGAGGTCCAGCGCCACCACCGTGTAGCGCTTGGCGAGCCTTGGCATGAGGGCGCGATATTCGCTCCAGTCCTGCGGAAAGCCGTGGATCAGGATCAGCGCCGGGCCTGAGCCGCCGCGTACGATGTGCAGGCGCACGCCGTTCACATTGACGATGCTCGAGGTGAAGCCTGGCGGCGCCCCGGCCGCGGCGGCCGCCGCCGTCGGGGCGGCGGAGGCGCCGAAGGCGGCCAGGGAAACACCGGCCAGCAAGCTGGCCAAGGCGACGGGAAACAGGGATCGAGGCATGGGAAAGTCCTTTCGCTGTCGGTCTTGGCGGAGGCTGTACGGGAGCCGCCCGGCGGACGCTTCGCCCCCTCGGAGCTGGGTTCACATCAACCGTCGTCTCCTTGGCTCTCCCCCCAAGGGATGGCTTTCCCGACGACGTGGCCGTCGGTTCCTCGTGGCGTTCCAGCCAGACCTACGGCGACGCCGAGATCCGTCAGCGCGGCGGAGATCTCCTCGACGGGCCTATCGGTTGGCGGCCAGAGGACGAAGCGGCCGACGCCTTTCCGACAGCCCGAAAAACTTTCTTTGACGAGGCCGCCGGCGACGCGGACTTCGCCCAGGGCGTGGAAAAGGCCCCACGGGGCGCCCGCTCCGATGGCGAATCGGCGGCGGGGGCTCCAGGCGCCATGCGATGCGAGTCCCAAAGCGCCAGCATCGTCGTGGCGACGACCTTCATTTCCGCAGCTTTCGATTTCCCAGGTTCGTCAAACGCGGCTCGGCGAGATCGGTTCACCTAAGGGAAAGGCGCCCGCCTGAGCGGCCAGGCGGAGGGCTTTCGTGCAACCCTTGCCCGATCTCCGGCTTCAATGGCGACAGCCGAGATCGTTCGCACCGATGAAATTTCTCCGCCGCATAGAGGCCCGGTTCCTGTTGGCGATGGCCGCATTGGGCGGTGGGCTTTGGGTGGTCCTGAAGCTGGCCTCCGAAGTGAAGGAGGGCGAGACCGGAGCGTTCGACCGTGCGGTCCTGCTCGCGCTGCGGACGCCGGACGACCCGCACAACCCGATCGGCCCCAACTGGCTGCAGGAAGCCGCACGCGACATGACCGCCTTGGGTGGTTTCACGGTGCTCACCCTGGTGTCCGTCGCCGCCGTCGCGGTGCTTCTGATCTATCGTCGGCGGGAAAAGGCGCTGGTCTTCGCGGTGACCGTGGTTCTGGCCCAGGTCGCCGCGGCGCTCCTCAAGGCGACCATCGACCGTCCGCGTCCGGACCTCGTCAGCCACTTGGACCTGACCTACTCCTCGAGCTTCCCGAGCGGCCATTCGGTGATGTCGCCGGTCGTGTACTTCACGCTCGCGATCCTCATTTCGGCGGGCGAGATCCGGCGCCCCGCCCGGATTCTGCTGGTCGGCGGCGCCGCGATCCTGGTGGTCGCTATCGGCGTCAGTCGTGTGTACCTCGGTGTCCACTGGCCGACCGACGTGCTCGGCGGATGGGCGCTGGGCTCGGCCGTCGCACTCAGCAGCTGGTTCGTGCTGCGCCGGGTGGGTCCGGGAAGGCTCGCGTCCGCCGCGGATCGGCCTGAAGACGGCCAGGCTTCCATTGGGAAAGCTTAATGTTGGCTCAATCGGGATGGTGTCGGCGGCGTGGAACTATGCCGGCTGGCGCTCTCTACGGAGTCGAGAATGCACCGCCTTCTGCCCACCCTTGCACTCGCCGCCGCGCTGGCGGCGGGATCCGCCGGCGCCCAGTCGCCAGGTCCCTATCATCTGTTGAAGACCGTCAAGACGGGAGGCGACGGCGGATTCGACTACGTCTACGCCGACCCGGTCAACCGCCGGCTCTACGTCCCTCGGGGCGGCGCAAATCCGCGGGTCGACGCCTTC
>DASXGQ010000209.1:0-4388 GCA_036488995.1 Caulobacteraceae bacterium | reverse complement strand
AGCCGCGCGAGGACATCAACGTCGGCGGCCGCCTCGGCCAGGCCGAGTACCAGTACACCCTCTCGGACGCCGACCTGGCCGAGCTCGACACCTGGGCGCCCAAGCTCACGACCGCGCTCCAGAAGGTGCCCCAGCTGAAGGACGTCAACTCCGACCAGGAGTCGCAGGGCGGAGCGGTGAACCTGATCATCGATCGTAATGCGGCGGCCAGGTTCGGCATCACGCCGGCCGATATCGACAATGCGATCTACAACCTGATCGGCCAGCGCGAGGTGACCCAGTACTTCACGCAGCTCAACGCCTACCACGTGGTCATCGAGGCCCCACTGCCGATGCAGGGCTCGACCGACGTCTTCCAGACGGTCTCGATCCTCTCGCCCGTGACAGGCAAAACCGTGCCGCTGTCGATGTTCGTCAAGGTCGACCCGAACACCGTCAGCAGCCTGACGGTGAGCCACCAGGGCCAGTTCCCGGCCGCGACCATCTCCTTCAACCTCTCGCCGGGCGTCTCCCTCGGCGAGGCCACCCAGCTGGTGCAGAAGGCGCGCGACGACCTCGGGGCGCCGGCGACGCTCACCGGTTCGTTCCAGGGAACGGCCCAGGCGTTCCAGCAGTCGCTATCGAGCGAACCGCTCCTCATCCTCGCCGCGCTGATCGCGGTCTACGTGATCCTGGGGATCCTCTACGAGAGCTACATCCATCCGCTGACCATCCTCTCCACCCTCCCCTCGGCTGGGGTGGGGGCGATCCTCGCCCTGAGGCTCGCCGGCGAGGACCTCAATGTCATCGGCATCATCGCCATCATCCTTCTGATCGGCATCGTGAAGAAGAACGGCATCATGATCGTCGACGTGGCCCTGCGCCTGGAGCGGGAGCATGGCCTGACAGCGATGGAGGCCGCGCGCCAGGCCTCTCACCAGAGGCTACGCCCGATCCTGATGACGACCGCCGCGGCCATGCTGGGCGGCGTGCCGATGATCCTGTTCAAGGGCACGGGTTCCGAGTTCCGCCAGCCCCTCGGCTACGCCATCGTCGGCGGACTGCTGGTCTCTCAGGTGTTGACCCTGTTCACCACCCCGGTGATCTACATCTACCTCGACCGCCTGCGCGGCGGACGGCGTGGGCCTGAAGCCTCCGGCTCGACGGCCCTCGTGCCCTCCGGCGGCCACCCAGTGGCCCCCTATCAAGGTCCCGGAGAAGAGCCGGCCTGACGCTCGATCCGGGGGCGCCCCTTGCGCCTTCGAACCAGGGCCCTAACCCTTCGCCCAGGAATCGGCGGGGGAATCGCATATGCGGATGTGGGTGTTGGCGGCGGTGCTGACCGCCGCGCTGGTGGTGGCGGAGTCAACGAGCGCCGCGCCCGACGAGGCGGCGTTGAAGGCGAGGGTCGACAAGGTCCTCGCGCACACGCCTCTGATCGACGGCCACAACGATCTGCCGTGGGAGATCCGCACCCGCTTCGCCTCACGGCTCGAGACGATCGATCTGGCCAGGGACACATCGGGCCTTCCCCACCCTGATGGCCCTCCCCTGATGACCGACATCCCGCGCCTGCGCGCCGGACATGTCGGCGGTCAGTTCTGGTCGGTGTGGGTACCCGCGAACTTCACCGGACCACAGGCGGTGGAGATGACGATCGAGCAGATCGACCTCGTCAAGCGCATGGCCGCCGCCTATCCGGGTGTCTTCGAGATGGCCTACACCGCCCAGGACGTCGAACGCATCCACAGGGCGGGAAAGATCGCCTGCATGATCGGCATCGAGGGCGGTCACCAGATCGACGCCGACCTCGCCGTGCTGCGTCAGATGTACGATCTGGGAGCGCGCTACATGACGCTGACCCACACCCTGGACACGCCCTGGGCCGACTCGGCCACCGACAACCCGGCGCATCACGGGCTGACGACCTTCGGCAAGGACGTGGTGCTGGAGATGAACCGGCTGGGCATGCTCGTCGACCTGAGCCACGTTTCGCCCGACACCATGCGCGCAGCCCTGGCGGTGGCGAAGGCGCCGGTGATCTTCTCGCATTCGGGCGCTAGGGCCCTCGACGACCATCCGCGCGATGTGCCCGACGACGTGCTCACTTTGGTGGCGAAGAACGGTGGCGTGGTGATGGCCAACTTCAATCCGGGCTATGTCACGGGCGCCCGGGCGGCCTGGGACGCCGACCGCGCCGCGGAGCAGGCGCGCTACAACAGTCCGCCGTACGCCGGCCTCTACATCGGCCAACCCGAGCGCGCCAAAACCGCCATGGCCGCCTGGCTGCAAGCGCACCCCGCTCCGCCGGTCACCGTCTCGGACGTCGCCGACCACATCGAGCACATCCGCAAGGTCGCCGGCGTCGATCACGTGGGCCTGGGCTCTGATTTCGACGGCATCGACTATACGCCTCAGGGCCTCGACGGCGTGGACAAGTTCCCGGCCGTGCTCGTCGAATTGGCGCGACGCGGCTGGAGCGACGAGGACCTCGCCAAGGTCGCCGGCGCCAATGTCCTGCGCGTCATGACCGAGGCGCAGGCCGTGGCCCATCAGCTGCAAGCCACGGAAAAGCCCTCCGAAGCGACCCTCGCCGTCGACGCTTTGCCCGCCCCCTGATTGGCGCGCCGCGCCAAGCGTCTAAGCTGTCCCCCACGAAGCAAGTCCCCGGAGGCGCCTTGACCGCGTCCATCCTTCGAATCGCCCTGTGCGCCCTCGGCGCGCTCGCCTGCTCGCTCGGAGGCGCGCAGGCGCAGGAACAAGCGACGTCGGAAGGGCGGGTCGTTCTCCCCGCCAACGTCACGCCCGATAGCTACCGTGTCGAAATCACCCCCGACGCCAAGGCCCTGACCTTCACAGGGAGCGCGCGGATCGACATCACCGTGCTCGCGCCAACCGACACGATCGTCCTCAACGTCGCCGATATCGCGATCGACAGCGCAAAGCTGGAGGGCGAGGCGCCGCCGCGTGGGGTCGCCTATGACCAGGCGGCGCAAACCGCGAGTTTCGCCCTTCGCCGCGCGATCGCGGCTGGCCCGCACGTCCTGGAATTGACCTACCACGGCAAGATCTATCAGCAGGCCTCGGGCCTCTTCGCCCTCGACTACGTCACGCCGCAGGGACCCAAGCGGGCCCTGTTCACCCAGTTCGAGAACTCTGACGCTCGCCGCCTCGTCCCAAGCTGGGACGAGCCGGCCCGCAAGGCGACCTTCGAGCTGAGCGTGGTCGCCCCAGCGGGGGAGATGGCGGTGTCCAACATGCCCGTCGCTTCGACCCAATCTCTGCCGCACGACCTCCAGCGCGTGACGTTCCAACCGACGCCGAAGATGTCGACCTACCTGTTGTTCCTCGCCGTGGGCGACTTCGAGCGCATTCACCGCGTGGTGGACGGCGTGGATCTCGGGGTCGTGGTCAAGCGCGGAGACACGGCCCAGGCGCAGTACGCCCTCGACGCCGCGTCCCAGATCCTGCCCTGGTACAACGACTACTTCGGCTCTCGCTTTCCCCTACCCAAGCTCGACCTGATCGCGGGCCCGGGACAGAGCCAGTTCTTCGGAGCGATGGAAAACTGGGGCGCGATCTTCTCCTTCGAGCGCGAGCTGCTGATCGACCCGCGCCTGTCGACCGAGGCCGACCGCCAGGCGGTCTACATCGTCACGGCGCACGAGATGGCGCACCAGTGGTTCGGCGACCTCGTCACCATGGCCTGGTGGGACGACCTCTGGCTCAACGAGGGCTTCGCCTCCTGGATGGAGGTCAAGGTCACCGACCACTTCCATCCCGAATGGAAGGTCTGGCTGCAATCCCTGATCGCCAAGCAGGGGGTCATGCAGCAGGACGCGCGCGAGGGCACGCACCCGATCATCACCCCCGTCCGCGATATCCTCCAGGCCTCCGGCGACTTCGATGACATAACCTATTCGAAGGGCCAGGCGGTGATCCGCATGCTGGAAGCCTATGTCGGCGAGGACGCCTGGCGTGCGGGCGTGCGCCGCTACATTCGCGATCACGCCTATGGCAACACGACCTCCGACGACCTGTGGGCCGCAATGGACGAGGGCGCGAAGCGGCCGATCACCCAAGTCGCCCACGACTTCACCCTCCAGGCGGGCGTGCCCCTGATCACAGAGACCGCCTCAGTCTGCGAAACCGGACGCACGCGTCTCTCCCTCGTCCAAGGCCACTTCGCCATCGACGCCAACTCGACCCACTCGAACGAGTGGCGCGTTCCGGTCACTGCGGCCGCCCTTGGAGGCGCCCCAAACGGGGCGTTGATCCAAGGCGCGTCGCCTCAGCCGATGACCGTCGCCGGCTGTGGCCCAACGATCATCAACGCCAACCAGACCGGCTATTTCCGCACGGCATATTCACCCGAGGGCCTGAGCGCGCTCACGCAGCGACTGCCGGAG
>DASXGQ010000127.1:0-5924 GCA_036488995.1 Caulobacteraceae bacterium | reverse complement strand
ACAAAAAAGCGCCGCCCAGGGGGACCGGGCGGCGCAGGCAGTCAGGGTAGAACTCGATGCGGAGACCCTTGGAGACCAAGGGAACCGCGGAGGTGTGACCTGATTCGTACAATATCCGCGCCGATTGCCGCGCGCAAGCCTCCCGAGGCAATTATGTCAATTTCGTTTCAAAATAGTTGCGATATAGCGATCAGGACGGATTTGCTGCAGGGCTTGACGCGCACCGCAGGCACGTAGGGGGTACGATCTCGCACGCCGATGAACGAGCATGACCTACCATCGTCGGACGCAGCAAGTCGCGTCGGCAGCGTCGAGATCGACGTGGCGGCCGGAATGACCGCTCGGCGCTCGCCGCAGTACCGCCGTCTGCATGGCCTTCCCCCGGACGTCGAGCAGGAGACTCATGCGGACTGGCTGTCGCGCCTGCACCCGGAAGACCGGGTTCGGGCGGAACGCACCTTGTACGAGGCGCTCTCGGGCGATGGCGCGGTCTACGAGAACGAGTACCGGATCATCCGACCGATCGACGGCGAGGTCCGTTGGATCCTGGCGCTCGGCGATATCCTTCGCGACGAGGCAGGGCGCGCCGTGCGTATCCTGGGAACCCACGTTGACATCACCGAGGCGCGGCGAGCCGAGACATCGTTGCGCGAGATGGAGGCGATGCTTGGCCAGTTCGCCGAAGCCTCATCCGAAGTCCTGTGGATCCGCGACGCGCAGACCCTGCGGTGGGAATTCCTGTCCTCGGCCTTCGAAGCTGTCTTCGGTCTCGCGCGGAAGGCCGCCTTGACCGGCGACACCCTCGAGAACTGGGCAAACCTCATCCTTCCGGAGGATCGAGCCGAGACGCTCGAGAAACTCGAACGGGTCCGCACGGGCGAGCGGATCGTCCTAAACTACCGGATCCGCCGGGCCACGGACCACGAAGTGCGCTGGCTGCGCGAGACCGCCTTTCCGATCCGCGACTCAGAGGGGCGGATCGTCCGCATCGGCGGCGTCGGGCGCGACGCGACCGAGACCTTTCTAGGCATGCAGCGCCTGAGCGAGAGCGAGGATCGCCTGCGCGCCGCCGTCGAGGTGGGGCGCCTGGCCCTGTGGGACTGGAACGTCCGTACGGGCGAGGTGTCGTGGTCCGACGAGCACTTCCGGATGGAAGGTTACGCCATCGGTTCGATCATCCCGAGCTATGAGGCCTGGGCGGCGCGGGTGCATCCAGACGACCTGGCGGCCGCCGAAGCGGCCATCGCCCAGGCGCGCGAGACCGGAGACGACTACGTGCACGAGTTCCGGACCGTGCATCCCAACGGCTCGATTCACTGGTGTTCGGCGCGTGGGCGGTTCGTCTACGACGGCGTCGAAGCGGTTCGGATGATCGGCGCGATGGTCGAGACCACCGAACGCCGCGAATCCGAGGAGCGCCAGAGAGTCCTCGTCGGAGAACTGCAACACCGCACCCGAAACCTGATGGCCGTGATCCAGGCGATCGCCGATCAGACGGCGCGTCGCAACGACAGCCTGGAATCCTTCGTCCGGAGCTTCCGCGAACGGCTGTCGGCCCTTGGCCGCGTCCAGGGGCTGCTTTCGAGGTTCGAGGAGGGCGAGCGGGTATGTTTCGACGAGCTGCTGCGCGCCGAACTCGTGGCCCACGCCGCACTCGACGAGACAGGGCGCGTGAGCCTCTCGGGACCCCCTGACATCCCTCTGCAGTCGGGCACGGTCCAGATCTTGGCCCTGGCCCTGCACGAGCTGGCGACCAACGCGGTGAAGCACGGCGCCCTGGGCCAGCCGCAAGGGCGGCTCGACGTGCGCTGGTTGGTGGAGCGCGGACATTCAGGTCGGCCGGCGAGATTGCGGATGGAGTGGCGGGAGAGCGGCGTAGCGATCGCGCCGGACGCGACACCTGTCCGGGGCGCTGGACTGGAACTGATTGAGCGGGCCCTACCCTACCAGCTGCAGACGCCAACCGAGTTCGAGTTCCTCGCCGACGGCCTGCGCTGCGTCATTCACGTGCCGCTCAGGGGCCGGTAGGCGACGTCCGACTGACCGCGTTGTCCCCGACCGCCACCCCGTCGGGGAATCAAGCGGTAGCTTCCACGCCCAAGCCCAGCTCCTCGACCATCGCCTGGCGGATGAGGAACTTCTGCACCTTGCCGGTCACGGTCATCGGAAACTCGTCCACGAAGCGGATGTGGCGAGGGATCTTATGATGAGCGATCTGGCCGTCGCAGAAAGCGCGGATCTCCGCCTCGTTCGCGTCCTCGTGAGGATGAAGCCGGATCCACGCGCACAGCTCCTCGCCGAAACGGGGGTCGGGCACGCCTACCACCTGGACATCCGCCACCTTCGGATGGCGGTGGAGGAACTCTTCGATCTCGCGGGGAAACAGGTTCTCTCCGCCGCGGATGACCATGTCCTTGATCCGCCCGACGATGTTGCCATAGCCGGCCTCGTCGATGACGCCGATGTCGCCGGTGCGCATCCAGCCTTCGGCGTCCAGGCACTCGGCGGTCTTCTCAGGATCGTTCCAGTAGCCCGGCATGACCGAATAGCCGCGCGTGCACACCTCGCCCGGAACGCCGCGAGGGGTCGTGTGTCCCTCCGAGTCGATGATCTTCACCTCCAGGTGCGGCTGCACCCGGCCGATCGAGGAGACTCGCCTCTCAAGCGGATCGTCGAGCGAGGTCTGGAAGCTGACGGGCGAGGTCTCGGTCATGCCGTAGGCGATGGTGACGTCCTTCATGTGCAGGCGTTCGACCACCGCCTTCATCAGCTCCACCGGGCAGGGCGCTCCGGCCATGCAGCCGGTGCGCAGGGACGAGAGGTCGTAGCCGTCGAAGTCGGGACAATCGAGCACGGCGATGAACATTGTGGGGACGCCATAGAGTCCCTCGCACCGCTCGGCCTCGATCGTGCTCAGGGTGGCGCGCGGATCGAACACCGGGGCGGGATAGACCATGGCCGCGCCATGCGTGACGCAGGCCAGGTTCGCCATCACCATGCCGAAGCAATGGTAGAGCGGCACGGGGACGCACAGCCGGTCACCCTCGCGCAGCCCTTCGGCGAGTCCGACGAAGTAGCCATTGTTGAGGATGTTGCGGTGGGTGAGGGTCGCGCCCTTGGGCGAGCCCGTGGTGCCGCTGGTGAACTGGATGTTGATCGCCTGGCGCGCGTCGAGGCGGGCGCCGATCTCGTCCAGCCGCGCGGCCTGGCCGGCGTCGCCGGCTGCAATCTCGTCGAACGCCAACCAGCCGGGGCGGGGCTCCCCGCCGATCTTGATAAGGGTCCGCAGGTCCGGAAGACCGGGGGAGGCGAGGGCGCCGGGTGTCGAGCTTGAGATCTGTGGGACGATGTCCTCCATCATCCCGACGTAGTCGCTCGACTTGAACCGCTCGGCCGACACCAGCGCCCGAACCCCGACCTTGGCCAGGGTGTAGGCGACTTCCGCGCGCCGATAGGCGGGGTTGATCGTGACCAGAATCAGGCCGGCGCGGGCAGCGGCGAATTGGGTGAGAGTCCACTCGGCGCAGTTGGGAGCCCAGATCCCGATGCGATCGCCCGGGCGCAGGCCGAGGGCCAGCAGCCCCGCCGCCAGGAGGTCGGCGCGGCGCGCCAGCTCAGACCAGCTCCAGCGCACGTCCTGGAACGGTACGATCAGTGCGGGGCGGTCTGGCCATCGCGCCGCAGCGCGAACGAGGGCTTCGCCGATCGTGATCTCCAGCAGCGGCGGCTGGTCGGCTCCGCAAACGTGGCTGAGTTGTTCCGAGATGGCGGCCATTCACTTCCTCCCGGCTCAAGTGAGCATGGGAGGCGCGCTCCGGTCAAAGCCATCGAATGGGGCGAGAGGCTGCGCCGCGCCCGATCGCAGGCGGGCCTGGATCTTCACGCCAGAAGCAAATCCCGGCCAGGTCGATGACCTGGCCGGGATTGTTCGCCTCAGGCGGCGAGCGCCGATGCGTGCTTGCGGCGAGCGGATCTCAGGGCTCCGCCGATGCCGGCGATTCCGATGAGCATCAGCGCCCACGCGGCCGGCTCCGGAGTGGGGGCAGCGAACACGGCGCTGAATCCCGCATCCCTGCCGCTCAACTTGCCATTCGTGAATACGACGTTCACGAAGTATTCGTCGCCCTTGACCAAAGTCGATCCTGCGGGAGCCTCGAAGTTAACTTCGAGTGGGTTGACCGCGGGGTCGTACACGGGCGTCCAGGCGACGCAGCCCCCACCCGATGAATTGCAGACCGAGAAGCGCGTTTCTTCGTTGTACCCGAATGGAGAGGGTGATGGCTTCGTGTTGATGAAGGTACTGGTCGCCGACGTCAAAAAGGAGATAAAAAAGTCCGCCGCTGGAACTGAACCCTCGTAGTTGTTGACTTCGCCCTTTCCGAGCCCGGGCAGGCCCCAGACAGAGAGTCCTGAGGCAACGCCGTTACCTCCAAGGGTCTTGCTCCACCTCCACGGCTGACCGAAGGCGTCGGTTCCGCTGTTGCCGTTACCGGCAATGCCAGCGAAACCCGTCCCCGGGATATCCACGTAGGTGGTGGCCTGTGCGGTTGCAGCAAGGCCGAGAGTCGCGACCAAGGCAGTTCCGGCGACGACTTTCCCTAAGCGCATGATTTTCATATTAAACCCCCAAGCTTGGTCGCAATTTGGATAACAATGTGGCGAAATTTGCACTAACTTGACACGAAGTCAACAGCGTTGCCGTAGGTCGGCGCGGCATAGTCGAGGCTCCGCCTCAATTTGCCGCAATCTGCCTCACAGAGCGCCGGTCATCGTGGCAGAGGCGCCTAAATTCGGGATCGAGGCCCCCCTCGAAAGGCCTGACGCGGCGGGGATTCGTCCGCGCCTCATGATCTCTTGCGCAGCTCCCCAACGGCGATCGGGCGGAAGTCTCCGCCGCCGGGCGGCGCCATGCCGAACCAGACTGAAAGTCGATCGGGCGCAGTGAGTCGGTAGGAGAGTCGGAAGGTGGGCGCCCCCGCTGACGCGATGCTGGTGAAGGTGGCTGCGGCGCCCGGCTCGACCGTGGCGGAGACGTAGTGGATGACGTGGGCGCCGTCGGAATAGTCGGCGCGGATCGTCCCGGCTTCCGGATAGATCATCATGATCTGGTCAAAGCCGCCCATTGGTCGACCCGACTTGTCGAAGAGGTCGGTGTGGTCGCGCCGCAGGATGACCGCGCCCCCGGCCTCCGACGTCATCGCCGAGCGCCCCGTTGATGTTCCGCCGGTGTCGGCGACCTCTCCTCGACCGCTCGACCAGTCACCGATCAGGAAGGTGAGACCCGCGAGAGGCGACTGTGTCGCGACCGACTGGGCGCAGGCGAACTGGGCGATCGCGACCACCAGGACGGCGGCGACAGCTGCGGTCAGTTTCATGGTCGTCTCCTGTGAGCGCAGGCTCCGCCTGTTGCGGGATCGTCCGACAGCCTAGGGTAGGGCGCAAATTGCCGAGGCGCGCATGCTCAAGCTGACCTTCTGCCTCATCCGCCGACCAGATTTCACCCGCGAGGCTTTCCTCGACTATTGGTTCAATCGCCACGCGCCCCTGGTCGCCAGCGTGCGCGAGGTTCTGCGCATCCGCCGCTACGTGCAACTTCACAGCCTTCCGCCGGACACGCTCTTCGATCCCGGCGCTCCGCGCGGCGCGCCGCCCGGTTATGACGGCGTGGCCCAGCTCTGGTGGGACAGCGCGGAGGACCTCGCGGCGACGGCCGGCGATCCTGCGGCCGGCGACGCCGGGCGCCTCCTTCTGGAGGACGAGCGGCGTTTCATCGACCTGGCCCGCTCGCCTCTGTGGTGGGGCGAGGAGCACGTGATCTTCTGAGGGCAATCTTCCCTCGCGTGCTCTCCTTCCCCTTTATGAAGGGGAAGTGGGATCGCGACGCGCAGCGTTGCGAGACGGATGGGGAAAGCGGCCGCCTCCAA
>DASXGQ010000101.1:0-3934 GCA_036488995.1 Caulobacteraceae bacterium | reverse complement strand
CGATCACGGTCGACAACACGTTCGACTTCGTGGCGACCTCGAGCTACGGCCGGGCGCGTGTGTCGTCGGGCCAGGTAAAGCTGATCAAGGACATCGATGATCCGATCGAAGGCAAGCACGTGATCCTGGTCGAGGACATTCTCGACACCGGACTGACGTTGAGCTATCTGCGGCAGTTGATGCTGCAGCACAAGCCGGCGTCGCTGAAGATTGCGACCTGCCTGGACAAGCCGGAGCGGCGGCTGGTACCGATCGAGGCGGACTATGTCGGCTTCCAGATTCCCAACCAGTTCGTGATCGGCTACGGCATGGACTACGCCGAGCGCTACCGCGGCGTGCGGGATATTCGGCTCTTCCCGGACTCGCCCGCGGGACACTGAGAGGCAGGGATCAGGGCACAGGGATCAGGGATCAGCGATCAGCGATTCCCTGCCTTCAGCCGGGTGCCCCATTCATCGCGTGTGTGTCTCGCGCGATGAGTGGGCATCGAGCGACATCGAGACCGCATTCCGCCGCCATAACAATTCTTGGCTCGCTACTCCCTGATCCCTACTCCCTGTTCCCTGTTTCTTTCAGGCCGAACTCCTTGGCCAGCAGGGAGTAGCTGCGCAGTCGCGCGGCGTGGCTCCAGGTGATGGTGTTGACGACCATCTCCTCGGCGCCGAGGGCGGCCGCCATCGCGCGCAGATCGCGGCCCACGCGCTCCGGCGTGCCGACGAAGTAGCGCGGCCACTCGCCCTCTTCGACCGCCATGTCTCCGAAGGCCTGCAGCTCGCGCAGCGCCTCCTCGGGCGGAGCCACGGGACGGCGGTCGTTCAGGCGGATGCGGCGCTGGAGCAGACGCACGCTGGCGTGGAGATAGTCGGCCTCCTCCTGCGTCTCGGCGCAGACCACGCCGACGGCGGCCATTGCCTCGGGCTCCTGGCGCGCACCGGGGCGGTCCGAAGGCAGGAAGCCGCGCCGGTAGGTCTCGATCGCCGGGCGCGTCGGTACCGGGCTGAAGAAGTGCGCGAAGGCGTAGGGCAGCCCGAAGGCCGCGGCGGCGGCGCTGCTCCACATGCTCGAGCCGAGCATCCACACATCGGGCGCACCGGGCATCTGGGGCGAGACGCGCAGGTTGGCAAACGGATGCTGCTCCGGGAAGCTCTGGTCGAAGTACGCCAGCAGCTCGGTCACCTGATCGGGAAAGTCGTCGGCCTGCCGCGATTTGCGGTCGCGCTGCAGCGCCAGCATCTCCACCGGGCCGCCGCCGGGAGCGCGGCCGATGCCGAGATCGACGCGGCCGGGATAGAGCGCGTGGAGGGTGCGGAAGACCTCGGCGATCTTGAAGACGCTGTAGTGCGGCATCATGATGCCACCGGAGCCGATGCGAATGCGCCTGGTCTCGGCGCCGATGCGCGCCAGCATGATCTCGGGCGCGGCTTCTCGAGTGCGGCAGCAGACGGAGGGCTGTTCGCTGCGCAGTCGAGATGATGTTTCTGGGATGGAGGCTGGCTAGGTGCTACAGACCTGGAGGATACCGGGGCCGTATTTTTCGACCTTTTCGAGGCCGATGCCGTGGATCTTCTGGAGCTGCGCGAGGGTGCGGGGACGCTCGAGGACGATGCTGCGCAGGGCGGAGGAGCTGAGGACGAAGAACTGCGGGAGGCCGAGGCGCTCGGCCTCGTCCTTGCGCCAGTCGCGGAGGCGCTGGTCGAGGATCTGCTGCTCGGGGGTGAGGGTGTCGGCGGGCTCCGCCGTGGCGGCGCGGGGGCGGGTGAAGGTGGGACCCTCGTCGGCTACGCGGGCGCGGCTTAGGCGCTCGGTCGGTGCGGCGGCAAGGGTGGGGAAGGAGTCCTGTCGGGTTTTTGGGGCGCGAGTGGAGGGTGCGGGGCGGTCGGCCTCCTGCTTGGCGCGCTTTGCGGCGGGCCGCGAGGCGGACGGCTTCGGCGCGGGGGCGCCGTACTCGCCGGGGAGGGGTTGATCCGATGTGTTGCTGCAGAGGGCGATGATGGCGGCGCCGTAGCGGTCGGCCTTTTCCGGGCCGATGCCGTTGACCTGGAGCAGGGACGAGATGTTGCCGGGCGCGGCCAGGACGATGTTTTCGAGGCTGCTGTCGGAGAAGATGAGGAAGGGGGGCTTGCGGGTCTTGGCGGCCTCGGCCTTGCGCCACTCGCGGAGGCGGGTTTCGAGAACCTTCTGCTCCGGGGTGAAGCTGGGGGCTTCGCGCTTGGCGGCGCCGCCTGCGGATCGTGCGCCGGCGGACTTGGACTTGGCGCCAGACTTGCCGGATTTGGAGGGGCTGCCGCCGGCAGCGTCTTTGATCAGCAGGTCGGGAGCGAGGAGGCGGCCGTTGGAGGCGGCTTCGCGGCCCTCATAGGTGAGGGCGGCTTTTTTGTAGGTGATCTGGTTGCCTTCGCCGTTGGTGAAGGTGTCGGAGGTGACATCGACAAGGCCGGCGCGGACGAGGGCGTCGAGCAGGGTGTCGAAGGTGCGGCGGTCGGCGGCGGCAGGGGTGCCACGCAGAGCGGAGGCCGCGAGTTCGGAGTGGAGCTTGCCGGTGGAGCGGGACTTGTCTTCGAGGGCGAGGAGGATGGCAGTGAGGTGGCGGAGGTCGTCGGCGTCGGGGACGCGGTAGCTCTGCGCGCTGGTAGAGCCGGGGGCGCAGACGTCGCAGTGGCCGCAGGCGCGGTTGCTGTCGGCGGTATCGCCGAAGTGACGGATGAGGCCGGTCATGCGGCACTGGCTGGACTCCGCGAAGGCGACCATGGCGTCGATCTGGCCGCGACGGTGGGCGACCTGGGCCTCGTAGGGGCCGCGCCAGGAGTTGGAGCCGGTGGAACGCACGAGGCCGTTCATGTCGATCTGTGCAGCGCCCTGGCTGGCGAGCTTTTCGACCGCCTTCTGGAAGATGTCGGCCGACATGCGAAGCTTCTGCCAGAGCGGCTCGGGCTCCTGGAACTCGGCGTTGAGGGTCTTGGCGACGCGCTCGAGGTCGGTGGCGGGCGGGTAGTCGCGCTCGAGGAAGGTCTCGTGGATCTTCCGGTCGACGTAGGAGTGGAGGAGGATGGTGCGGCTGGGCTGGCCGTCGCGGCCGGCGCGGCCGATCTCCTGGTAGTAGGCCTCGACCGAGGCGGGCAGGGCGATGTGGAGGACGGTGCGGACGTCGGCCTTGTCGATGCCCATGCCGAAGGCGATGGTGGCGACGACCACCTCGAGCTTGCCGGTCTGGAAGTGGCGTTGGACGCGCTCGCGGACGCTGGGCTCGAGGCCGGCGTGGTAGGCGGCGGCGCGGCCTCCGAGCATGCCGGCGAGCTCCTCGGCGGCTTTGCGCGAGGGGGCGTAGACGATGGCGGGGCGGTTCTCGGACTTGGCGAGGAGCTTGGCGGCGAACTCGTTGCGCTTGGGCTTGGACATCTCGACGACCTCGATGTGGAGGTTGTCGCGGCGGAAGCCGTGGATGAAGAGCGAGGCCTTGTCGAGCTTGAGTTGGGCGACGATGTCGCGCTGCACGGCCGGGGTTGCGGTGGCGGTGAGGGCGATGATCGGGGCCGGGCGCAGGGACGGCAGGTAGTCGCCGAGGGTGCGGTAGTCGGGGCGGAAGTCGTGGCCCCAGGCGGAGATGCAGTGGGCCTCGTCGATGGCGATCAGGGCCGGCTTGCGCTTGGCGAGCATCTCGGGAAAGCCGGGGACGCGCATGCGCTCGGGGGCGATGAAGAGGAACTGGAGGGTGCCGTCGAGGTAGTCGCGGCAGGCCTGACGGGATTGCTCGCGGTCGAGGCCGGAATGGATGCGGGCGACCTTGAGGCCGGCGGCGGCGAGCTTGTTGGCCTGATCGTCCAGCAGGGCGATGAGCGGGCTGATGACCAGCGCGGTGCCCCCGCGCGCGATCGCGGGGAGCTGGTAGCAGAGGCTCTTGCCGGCGCCGGTGGGCATGACGAGCAGGACGTCGCGG
>DASXGQ010000166.1:0-15121 GCA_036488995.1 Caulobacteraceae bacterium | reverse complement strand
CATGGCGATGAAGATCTCGGTGTGGGGCAGGGCCTTCGCGGACGAGGCGGCCGGCGCGGCGCCATGACTGGCCGGCGCGGCCTCGGCGAGTGCAGGCGCCGGCCCGATGAGCGCAGCCAACAATAGCCAACCCGTCGTCTTCATCCTTCGTGTCCCCCTGGGCTCCGCCTTCGCGAGCCCAATCCTCATTTCACCAGAGCAGTGACCTCGCTCACCTCAACCGGCGTAAGGGCCCAGGACCCCGCCGCCGCATTGGCCTTCACCTGTTCGGGCTTGGTCGCGCCCGCGATCACGGAGGAGACCGCCTCGTGCCCGAGCAGCCAGGCGAAGGCGAGGTCGAGCAGGGTCTTGCCACGTTCGGCCGCCCATCCGCTCAGCCGGTCGAGCTTGTCGAACGCCTCGTCGGTCATCGCCGACTGGGCGCGCGCGCCAAAAGCCGCCAGGCGCGTGCCTTCCGGCGGGGCCTCGCCGCGCCGGTACTTTCCGGTCAGGAGGCCTGAGGCGAGTGGGAAGAAGGGCAGGAAGCCCAGGCCGAAGCGCTCGCACGAGGGCAGCACTTCGAACACCACGCGCCGCTCGAGCAGGCTGTAATTGTTCTGCGCCGAGACGAACCGGTTGAGGTGGCCCTCCCGCGACGTCCAGTCGGCGTCGGCGATCTGCCAGCCGGAGAAGTTGGAATTGCCGAGGTAGCGGACCTTGCCCTGGGTGACCAGGTCGTCGAGGGCCATCAGGGTCTCCTCGATGGGCGTTTCCGGGTCCGGGCGGTGCATCTGGTAGAGGTCGATGTAGTCGGTCCCCAGGCGCTTGAGGCTCGCCTCCACGGCGTTCATCACGTAGCGCCGCGATCCGCCACGCTGGTCGGGTCCCTGGCCCATCGGACTGGCGAACTTGGTGGCGAGCACCACCTCGTGGCGCTTTCCCTTCAGCGCCTCGCCAAGCATGGTCTCAGACTTGGACGCGCCATAGACGTCGGCCGTGTCGAAGAAGGTGACGCCGGCGTCGAGACAGGCGTGGACGACGGCGGTCGTCCCGGCCTGGTCCATGCGCATTCCGAAGTTGTTGCAGCCGAGCCCGACGGCGCTGACCTTCAGGCCGCTACGGCCAAGACGGCGGTAGTCCATTGATTCCGCTCCCTGTCGGACGCGCCGTCCATGGGCGCTCCGCCGCCGCGGATAAAGGTTGTTCGGCTAACAAACAATCGCGTTCTTGCGCATGCGTTCGGCGCCCTTGCCCCAGGACGCAACCCGTTCCATCCATTACAAAAGCGTCACGCAGGGAGCGACGCGAGGAGCCTTCATGACCCTGACGCTGGACGATGCTCCGACGACGGAGTTCCCGATCTCCCGCGTGCGCGAGGCCTTCCCGGCGCTGCGGGCGGCCGACGGGTTCGTCTTCTTCGACAACGCGGCCGGCGCTCAGATCCCGGACCAGGCGTTGAACGAGGTGAAGCGGCACCTGGTGCAGCACAACGTCCAGCGTGGCGGCCGCTACGGCCGAAGCGTCGAAGTCGATCGGGCCATCTCCCGCGCGCGCTCGAAGATCGCCGACTTCCTGGGCGCAGGCGATCCGCGGGAGGTGTGCTTCGGCATGAACGCGACGACGTTCATCCGCCAGGTGAGCCTGGCTGTGGGGCAGGGCCTGGGCTCGGGACGCAGCGAGATCGTGGTCACGGACATGGACCATGAATCCAACATCGCCACCTGGCGGGCGCTGGAGTCCGGCCGCACACGGATCCGGTGGTGGCGCATGCGCGACGACGGCCGCCTTCATGTCGAGGATCTGAAGCCGCTTCTCACGCGCCGCACCCGCCTGGTCGCCTGCACCGCCGCGTCCCACGCGCTGGGCTCGCGCGTCGACATTCCCGCCGTCGCGGAGATTGCCCACAAGGTCGGCGCGGAGTTGTTCGTCGACGCCGTCCATTACGCGCCCCATGGGCCCATCGACGTGAAGGCCTGGGGCTGCGACTACCTCGTCTGCTCCGGCTACAAGATCTTCGGCCCGCACATGGGTTTCCTGTGGGGCCGGTTCGAGGCGCTGAGGGCCCTGCCGACCTTCCGCGAGGACTTCATTCCCGACGAGCCGCCGCACAAGATCGAGGCGGGAACCTTCGTCTACGAGAACGTGTCCGGGATGAGCGCCACGCTCGACTACCTTGCCGGCCTGGGTGCGGGGATGGTCGGCGCCGGTGGCCTGCGCGAAAGGCTGACCGCGGCGATGAACGGCATCCTCGCCTATGAGCGTGGCCTTTCCGCGCGAATGCTGGAAGTCCTCCGCAGCGTGGGCGCGACGGTTTACGGGGTGGCCGATCCGGAGCGGGCGGTCGACCGCGTGCCGACCTTCCTGTTCAACTTGCCAGGGTTGCACCCGGCCCAGGTCGCCGAAGCGTCGGCGAAGGCGGGTTTTGGCATCCGCGACGGCCACATGTACGCGCCCCACCTGATGGCCCGGCTCGGGCTGGACCTGGACTGGGGCGCGGTGCGCGTCTCGCTCTCCCACTACAACACCCACGACGAGATCGACCGTTTCGGAGACTTCCTGCGGCGGCTCGCCGGATGAAGACTGACCACGCCGCCCTCGAGGCCGGCCTCAAACGCGGCCTCGGCAAGGCGCAGATCGTCATGATCGGCCTGGGCGGCGCCATCGGGACCGGGCTCTTCGCCGGGTCGAGCCTGGCGATCGGCTTGGCGGGACCCGGCGTCGTGCTCAGCTATGCGATCGCCGGCTTCATCGCCCTGACGGTCACCCTGAGCCTCTCCGAGATGGCGGTGGCCCACCCGGCGGCGGGCTCGTTCGGGGTCTATGCCGAAACCTATCTGAACCCGTGGGCCGGCTTCGTCGTCCGTTACACCTACTGGGCGGCCCAGGCGATCGCCACCGGGGGCGAGGCGGTCGCCGCGGGCGTCTACATGACCTGGTGGTTCCCAGGGACGCCGGTCTGGCTGTGGTCCGTCGGCTTCTGCGCGGTCATCCTGGCGCTGAACGCCCGCTCGGTCAGGATCTTCGGCTCGGCGGAATATGCCTTCGCCCTGATCAAGGTCTGCGCGATCGTCCTCTTCATCGTCCTGGGCCTGGCGAAGATCGTGGGGGTCGGTTCGGCGCCAGTGGGTCTGGCGAACCTCGCCCATTCCCCGGGAGGCTTGCTCCCGCACGGGCTGGGCGGCGTGTGGATGGCCGTGATTATCGGTTGTTTCTCGTTCAATGGCGTCGAGATCATCGCCGTCACCTCCGGCGAGACGAGGGATCCCGCCCGCGCCATCCCGGCGGCCCTGCGGTCCATGGTGCTGCGCCTGTTCCTTTTCTACGTCCTCTCCCTGGCGGTGATCGTCACGGTCGCGCCCTGGACCGACTCCGCCGCCCAGGTCGTGAAGGAGAGTCCGTTCGTCCGGGTGTTTGGCGCCATGGGCGTGCCGGGCGCCGCTGGCGTGATGAATTTCGTCGTGCTCAGTGCGGCGCTCTCCAGCATGAACACCAACCTCTACCTCTCGGGCCGAATGGCCTTCTCCCTGGCGCGGGGCGGCCACGCGCCCGCGGCGCTCGGTCGGCTCAACCGCGAGGGCGCGCCCCACGCGGCCCTCTTCCTGTCAGGCGGCCTGATCCTGGCCGCCGCCGCGGTCTCGAAGCTCACACCCCTGGCCTACAAATACCTGCTGGGCGTGGCCCTGTTCGGGGCGATGAGCGTGTGGATGATCATCCTCATCAGCCACATCGCCTTCCGCCGACGGCGAGGCGACGATCTTCCGATCCGCACGCCGCTGTTCCCGTGGCTTCAGCTGACGGCGCTCGCCCTGCTGGCCGGCGTGCTGGGCGCCATGGCGCTGGAGAAGGACTGGCGCGTGGCCTGGCTGGTGGGCGCGCCCTGGATGGGCGTGCTGACCGCGGCCTATTTCCTTCGGCGGCGGGGCCGGGTCATGCTGCCGGCGAGCTGACCACCAGCATCTGAAACGCCGGATCCGCCCGCTCGATTCCCCAACCTTGTCCGGGCGGAATGACGAAGGCGTCGCCGCTGCCCAGCTCGCAGGCTCCTTCCGCGACCAAGGTCGCGGCGCCGTCCATCACAAAGCCCAACAGCAACTCGCTGTGATGGCCTGCGACCACAAGGTTGCGCGCGGTCGCCGGCCGCAGGACGAACGCATCCGCAAGGCCGGCGCTCGCAGTGACCAGCCCGGTGTCTTTCCGCTCGAAGCCGGTCCCGCCGAAGGGAAGCCACGGTGTCAGCTCGGCGCGGCCGTGGAGGAAGCGCTGGCCTCCGAAATCACGCTTCGGATCAAGCCGGCCATTGGGCAGGGGCATGTCGTGGTCGGCCAAGGTCTCGTGGAGGGCGGGGCAGGCGATCTCGACCACCTCGAATCCGGGCGACGTCTCCAGCACGCGATGGCGGATCAGGGGGGGCTGCAGGACGCAGTCGCCCGCCTCGAACAAGAAGGGCTCGCCCTGGTCCTCATAAACGAGACGCGCCCAACCGCGCCGGCAGACCAGAAACTGGACGCAAACGCAGTGATAGTGGACCCAGTCGGCGACTGGGCCTCCGTCCGGCAAAATGATGTGCGAGGCGATGTAGCGCCCGCCAAGGCGACCCGGGATCAGGTCACGGTAGAGCATTCCCGCGCGGCCGGGGTTCGACCTCGCCGGGTCGAAGCGGGAGACCTGAAAGGCCGGCAGCAGGGGCGGGATCACGGGCGGCGCATCAGTCTCGAAGAACTCGATCCGCGTCCCGTTCGGCGCGGCGGGCGGGCGCTCGCCGGGCCCCTGCCAGGCCTCGATGGGAAGGCGGATGAGACCAGGAGCCTCGCCGCCGGGCGCGAGCCGGATGCGAAGGCCGTGGCCGGAGAGGCTGGCGACCTTCGGATCGTCAGCCGGGAAGATCGCCTCGATCCGAAATCCCAGGGCGCCGAAGAACTCCAGGTTGGCGGCGAGGTCTGCGCACGGCAGC
The DNA here is from genome assembly GCA_036488995.1 of Caulobacteraceae bacterium. Taxonomy (GTDB): domain Bacteria; phylum Pseudomonadota; class Alphaproteobacteria; order Caulobacterales; family Caulobacteraceae; genus Acaudatibacter. The sequence continues at coordinate 10,191 of DASXGQ010000166.1, read as the reverse complement.
TGGACTTCGGCCGGTCCGGCGCGCGACGTGGCCGTGGTGTTCATCGGCTAAGCGGTAGGCGCCAGCAGTCGTGCCGGCAAGGCGCCGGACGCAACTCGCAAAGCCGCTGCGAGGTCCCCGCGATCAGCCACCACAACACGCTCGAGGCCGAGCCAGTCGGCCATCAGCCGGAGCTCCGCAGCCAGTTCCGCCGCGAGATGCGGGGGCGCGCCCGGTTCGGCATGGGCGCTCTGCACGCGCAGGGCGCCGACGGCCCGGTCGGACTTGAGGTCGACTCGCGCGGCGATCCGATCTCCCAGGAGGAAGGGCAGGACGTAGTAGCCATGCTGGCGCTTGTGCGCCGGGGTGTAGATCTCGATCCGGTAGCGGACACCGAACAGGCGCTCGGCGCGAGCCCGCTCCCAGACCAGGGGATCGAACGGTGCGAGCAGAGCGCGCGCCTGGATCCGGCGGGGCAATCGCGCCGAGGGATCGAGGAAGGTGGGCTGGCGCCAACCGTCCACTTGTACGGGCAGGAGCTCGCCAGACTCGACCAGTTCCGCAAGCCGGGGGCGGAAATCCTCGGGCGAGAGGCGAAAATAGTCTCGCAGGTCGCCGGCGGCGGCGACCCCCAGCGCGCGGGCCGAGACCCGGATCAGTTCACGGTGGGCGTCGGCGTCTGAGGGCGTGGGCGTCGCGAGGACTTTTCGAGGAATGACGCGCTCCGTCAGGTCGTAGACCCGCTCGAAGCTGCCGCGGCGGGTGGCCGTGGTAATTCGGCCGGCCCAGAACAGCCATTCCAAGGCTCGTTTGGCATCGCTCCAGCCCCACCAGCCTCCAGCGCCCTTGGGCGTCTCCAAATCCGATGCGGCAAGCGGCCCTTCGGCCTCGATCCGACGCAGCAGGGCGTCCGCCTCGACCCGCCGCGGGCCGGCGAAGGACTTCAAGTGGTTCCAGGTCTCTCCGCCGTTTTCTGCGCGCGCCATGCGCCAGCGCAGGAGGGGATGGAGGTCGAGCGGCAGGAGCGAGGCCTCGTGCGCCCAGTATTCGAACAAGTCTCTGGGCCGGCCCCAGGCGGCCTTTTCGATCAACTCGCGAGAATAGGGGCCAAGGCGCGAGAACATCGGCAGGTAATGGGCCCGCGCCAGGACGTTCACCGAATCGATCTGAAACAGGCCAAGCCGCGAGAGAACGCGCTTCAGCCGGCGGCGGTCGGCGGGCGCGGGCGGCCTCGGATCGGCGAAGCCCTGCGCGGCGAGCGCGATACGGCGCGCCTCGGCCGCCGAAAGGGTCTCCTTTGCCTTGATCGCGCATCTCCAGCCGTGGCTTGATCGCCGACGCTAAGCCGGCGGCCGATACAAGCTCAAGGGGTCGCTCGCTGCGAGGAGGAACCCATGGCGTACGAGGGATACCGGCTGCTGCGGATTGCAGTGGAGGGGCGGCTCGTCACCGCCACGATCGACAATCCGCCGATCAACCTGATCACCCGCGAGCTCTATGCGGAGCTTGCGCGTCTGGCCCAGGAACTCGAGACGAATGAGACCGCCCTGGTCTTCGTCCTCAAGAGCGCCGATCCCGATTTCTTCATGGCGCACTTCGACGTCGAGGCGATCCTTTCGATGCCCACGGATGCGCCGCCGGCGAGGGCGGCGTGGGACGCCAACGCCTGGCATGTGATGTGCGAGCGCTTTCGGACGATGGACACGGTGACGATCGCCCAGATCGAAGGCCGCGTCGGGGGTGGCGGGGCGGAGATCAGCGCCTCGTTCGACATGCGCTTCGGCGCCTTGGGTCGCACGATCATCAACCAGATGGAGGTGCCGGTAGGGATCCTTCCCGGCGGCACGGGCACCCAACGCCTGCCACGGCTGCTGGGGCGAGGGCGCGCGCTGGAGGTGGTCCTTGGCGGCGTGGACCTCGATGCGGAGACGGCGGAGCGGTGGGGCTGGCTCAACCGCGCCCTGCCGCCCGCCGAAGTGGGCCCCTTCGTCGACGCCCTGGCGCGGCGCATCGCAGGTTTCCCGCCCCAGGCGGTCCGCCTGGCCAAGCGCGCGGTCCTAGCGGCCGAACCCGCGCCGCACCAGGGGCTGGCGGAGGAGAGCTTCCTCTTTCAGCAGTTGATCCGAACGGACGACGGGCGTCGGGCGATGCGCCGGTTCCTCGAACTCGGCGGTCAGACCCGCGAGGGCGAGCTGAGAGTCGCCGAACTTTCGGGGGCTATAGCGGGAAGCTGATCTTCAAGGACCGTTGCTGACGACGGAGAAGAAGCCTCCCTGTGGGTCCGTGGCTTGCAGAACCCATTGGCCGTTGGGGACCTGGTCGGGCCCGTTGAGGACGGCGCCGCCCGCCGAAGCGATCCTCGACTTGGCCGCCGTGACGCTGTCGACCTGGAAGTAGTAGCGCCACACCGGCTGGTCGACCTGGGGCGGCTTCGTCATCATGCCGCCGGCCGGGCCCGCGCCGCCGGTCGAAAACAGACGGTACACCCCCATGGGTCCCATCGGGATCTCCTGCGCCACCTTCCAGCCGAACAGGCCGGAATAGAAGTCCCAGTCGCTCTCGAGATCCCCCGCCATGAGTTCGCGCCAGCCCGCATTGCCCTGCTGTCCCTCCGGGGCGGGCGGCGGCGAGCCGGGCGCAGGGGTGAACAGCACGAACACCGCCCCGTGCGGATCGGCGGCGACAGCGAAGCGGCCGACGCCCGGAATGTCTTCCGGCTTTCGGTGGATCGTTCCGCCCGCGGCGGTGACCTTGCCAGCATGGGCGTCCACGTCGGGGACGTCGATGTAACCGACCCAGAGGTTGCCCGCAGGCCCTTCCTGGCCCCGCTCAAGCAGTGGCAGGCCTCCGGCCATGGGCGTGTCGCCGGCCAGGAAGAGGCTGTACGGGGCTCCCGGCTGATCCAAATTCTGGGACTTCCAGCCCACAACCTCACCGTAGAACCGTTGGGCCGCGGGAAGGTCGGTGGTCATGAGTTCGTACCAACAGAACGATCCATAGGGCCGTGTCATCGGTTCTCTCCTCACTGGGGGCGGTTCAGGCAGTCTCGCAAAGTCTGGTGAAGCTGGCTCGAAGCCGCTGCGGCTCGTTCGGCGCCAGCCCCTCTTCGAGCCTTGCGTGCGTCTCGCGCCAGACGGGAATCGCCTGCGCCAGAAGCTCGGCGCCGGTCACGCTGAGGGCCAGACGACGCGTGCGACCGTCGTGCGGGTCGGGCCGGGTCTCCACCAGCCCGCGCCGCTCGAGCGGCTTCAGCCCGGCCGTCACCGTGGTGCGGTCCATCGCCAGCAGTTCGGCGACATGGCCAAGCGTGGGCGGAACCCGCCCGTTGAGGGCGTTGAGCAGGGAAAACTGGCCGCTGGTCAGGCGAAGCGGCCGAAACGCCTCGTCAAATCGTCTCGCGAGCGACCGCGCAGTGCGCTGTGCGTGCAGGCAAAGGCACGCGTCACGGACCTCGAGAGTGTCTTCGAAGAGCGTGGAATCCTTTGACATGCCGCCAAATAGGTTGATATCAACCTATTCGTCAAGCCTCGGTCGAAGGCTATGCCCGGAGGGACGACAGTGACCGATCATCTCGTAGTGGATCCGCAATCCTGGCTGGACGCGCGCAGGAGCCTGTTGGCGCGCGAGGAGGCGCTGATGCGCCTGAAAAAGGAGGTCAACGAGGCCCGCATGGGCCTGCCGTGGGTGAAGCTCGAGACCACTTACGTGTTCGACACACCGGCCGGGCGGCGTTCATTGGGCGATCTGTTCGATGGCCGCAGCCAGCTCCTCGTCTATCACTTCATGTTCAATCCGGACTGGGCCGCGGGATGTCCTGGCTGCTCCTTCATGGCGGACACGTTCGACGGCGCCCTGGCGCATCTGCGCAATCACGACGTGGCGCTCGTCGCCGCGTCGCGCGCTCCGCTGGCCAAACTGGAAGCCTACAAGGCGCGTATGGGGTGGCGCTTCCCGTGGGTCTCTTCGCAGCACAACACCTTCAGTTATGATTTTGGCGTCTCGTTCCGGCCAGAAGAGGTCGCCACCGGCAAGGTCGCCTACAACTACGGTCTGATCGATGCGGAGGAAGGCGAGGATCTCCCGGGCCTGAGCGTCTTCCATCGCGACCCGGACGGCGAGGTGTTCCACACCTACTCCGCCTACGGACCGACCTTGGAAGACCTCATAAGCGCGCTGGCCTTCCTCGACCGCACGCCCAAGGGCCGCAACGAGACCTCGCCCCTCAGCTTCATCCGCCGCCACGACGAATATGAAAACGCGCCCGCGGCCAGCGCGTGTTGCTCGGAGATAGCGGCCGCTTGAGCAGGCGGGGCGTGCGGGTTCAGCCGATCCGCACGCCCATCCCTCCATCCACGGGAAGGATGGCGCCGGTGATGAAACTGGCCTCGTCGGAAGCGAGGAAGAGGACGGCGTGGGCCGTGTCCCAGGCTGTGCCCATCTTGCCGCCGAGGGGGACGCGACGATCGCGCTCCTCACGCACCTCTGCAGTGGTTCGCCCGCTCGCCTGAGCGATCCCCGAGACGGCCATCGGCGTGTCCATCAGTCCGGGAGCCACGGCGTTACACCGGATCCCGTGGCGCGCGTTCGAAATCGCCACGCTTGTCGTGAGGCGGTTCACGCCGGCCTTGGAGGCCTCGTAGGCGAGCTGGATTCCCCCCGCCCTGGCCGCCAGGGACGAGACGTTGACGATCGCGCCCCGACCTCGCTCGCGCATGTGCGGCAGGACGGCCTTGATCGTCATCCACATGCCCTTGAGGTTCACCGCGAAGATGCGGTCCCAAGCCGCCTCTTCCAGCCGGTGAGCCGGCGCGTCCCCGCCACCGATCCCGGCATTGTTCACGAGGATGTCGATGGCCTCCCATCGCTCCAGGCCGGCCTGAACGATGGCCGCGCAATCGGCGGCTCGGGCGATGTCGGCGGAAAACGCGTGCGCCTGGCCGCCCTCCGTGACGATCTCCGATGCCGTGGCCTCGGCGCGTTCGGCTACGCGATCCACGCAGAGGACCCGCGCGCCCTCGCGGGCGAACAACAGGGCCGTTGCGCGCCCGTTTCCGATTGTCTCTCCCGGTGTCTGGCCAGCGCCGACGACGATGGCGAACTTGCCGGCAAGCCGACCGGCCATGTCAGCGCCCGTCCAGCGCCGGATCGAGGTCCTCCGGCTTTTCGAGCTGAACGCCGAACGTGTTCAGGATCATCGAGACTTGGGTGTACTGGCCGACGGTGAATACGAGATCCATCCGCTGCTTCTCGTCGAAGTGTTTCGCCAGGGCGCGCCAGGCGGTTTCGCCGATGAACTGATCGCGGTGAAGCTCGTCGCACGCCCGGATCAGGGCTGCGTCGGCCTCGCCCCACGTGGCCGCGTTCGCGCCCACCTTGATCGCCTCGATCTCTGCGGTCGTGAGGCCCTGGTCGAGGCCGATGCGTCGGTGCTGCGCGAATTCGTAGCCCGACCGGCAAAGGTAGCCGGTGCGCAGGATGACGATCTCGCGCTCGCGCGGCGGCAGGCTGTTGCGGCGCGAGAGGACGTAGTTGCCCCATGCCAGGAAGGCGGTCAGCCCCTTGGGCGCATTGGCCAGGGTGCGGAAGATGTTGAGGGCCGGGCGTCCTTCGAACGGTTTCAGCGCCTCACGCTGATCCTCCGTCAGGTTCGCCATGTCCACTAGCGCGATCCGGGGCTCCCTGAGCCGCATGCAATATCCTCCTGCAGGTTTTCGCGGACCCTAAAGCCGGAGCGGGGCCGGGCGCAAAGGCTTGTGCGGCCTGCTCGTTCCGCCACCTCCCCGTTTAAGCCGGCTGCGGTGGCCCGGTCGTCGTATCCACGAACGTCTCGAGCTCCGAATTCAGCTCTGCGCCGAACAGGATCACGATCAGCGAGAGCCAGATCCAGGTCATGAAGCCGATGACCGCGCCGAGCGACCCATAGGTCCTGTCAAAATTGCCGAAGTTGGCGACGTACCAGGAGAACAGCAGGGACATCGCCAGCCAACCGACGGCGGCGACGATCCCGCCCGGCGCGATCGACCACCAGCGGGCATGCTCGCGCGAGGGGCCAAAGCGATAGAGCACGGAGAACATGCCGGTGACGACCACCAGCAGGAGCGGCCACTTGAGCACGGTGACGGCTCCGGCAATGGGTCCCAGACCAACGCGTCTCAGCAGGCCGGGCGCCGCGACTACGGCGGCGATCGCGATCACGGCAAAGACGAGAGCGCCGATCGTGAAGGCGATGGAGACTGCGTTGAGCGTTAGGAAATTTCGCTTCTCGTCTTCCTCGTAGGCGACGTTGAGTCCGGCCATCAGCGCCTTCATTCCGGCGTTCGAGCTGACGATGGAGATCAGCAGCCCGCTGACGAAGGCGAGGCCAAGGCTGCCGTGGCTGCTCGAACCCAGGCGCGTCAGCTGCTGGCTCAGAACGCTGATCGCGCCGCCCGGGAGGAAATTGGACATGGACATGAGCTGCTCGCGCGCCTGATCCAAATCGGCCACGAGTCCGTAGAGAGAAACGAAGGCCGCCAGGGCTGGGAACACGGCCAACAGGCCATAGAAGGCCGCTCCCGCCGCGACGGCGAGTATGCGGTCCTCGGAGACCTCGCGGATCGTGTGACCGATCACCTTGGTCCAGCCTCGCCTTGAAATCCGCAGGGGGCTGGTCGCGGCGTCATCCAGTCCGGAGCGAGGGGCGCGCAGGGCGTCCAGGGCCGAAGCTGCGCCGCGTCTTGCGAGCGCCGGGGCGATTGCGCCGGCGACGAATGCGGCCGCCAGGCCCAGGTTCCACCCTCTGCGAGATCGAGGCCGCTCCGATTTCCCGCCCATCCCAAACTCGCTCCGTCTGGTCAGGGTGGCCGCCGGGCCAGCGCGCCGCTCGTCTCCGCCTCGACCACGCCAAAGTCGACGCCGCCGACCACGGCGCCGCAAGGTAGAAAAGCGGTGTTCGGACCCAATGGCGTCGTCTCCGGGACCGATCCCGCTAACGCTTGTCCCGCCATCAATGTTGCCACGGTCGAGATTGGCCGCGAGGCCGCCCACAATCCCGCCTGGCTGGAATGACTTCGGAGCCTTGGAGCGATCAGTCGGCGGCCCACGCCAGCAGGCTGCTCGCGGCGCGGGTGCGCAGGGTCAGCGCGGCGCGGCGGGCGAAGGTCTGCATCGCTTTGGTGCTGGGATCGCGCGAGTCCTCCCAGATCCCGTGACTCCCGTAGCGGGTGAGGAGGAGCAACTCGGTCACCGCTGGATCCCGGCGTGGCTCGATCACTTCGAAGAGGCCGAACACCCGGGCGTCGAAGCGGTGTTCGAAGTCCCGCCAGCCTTCTCCGGAAAGCGCCACGAAAGTCTGAAGGTTGTCGGTCCGGACCTCGAACGTGCGGTGCACCCACACCCCGCCGGATGCGAGGCGAGCGCCGGCGGCTGGCCGCAGCGTCGGACGCATCACGCGTCGCTGGACGACGGTAACGGCGGGACTCTGTGCGAGCGTCTCGGCGGCGTCGCGCGAAGCGCCGTCTCCATCCTCGATCAGAACCGCGGCTTCGGACGCCGCCCAGCCGAGCTGGGATGCAAAGAGACCCAGCGGGCGATCGGCGCCCGACCATGCGCCCAGACTTTCCGCCAGCGCGGCGCGCGCGGGCAGACCTCCGGCGATTTCCATCATCAGATGTTCGTAAAGCGCCACGCCCTCGTCCCTTTTGATTCAGCCCCTGAAGATCACGTCCTGGCGCGCGAGCTCGACAATACGGTCGCGAGCAAATCCATAGTCGAGCAGAACCTCGGCCCCATGCTCCCCCAAGCCCGGCTCGAGTCGGGTGAACCTCGCCGGCTCGCCGTCGAACTCGGCATAGCCGCGGGAGCCCACGAGCTCCCCCCACTGCGGATGCGAGAAGATCTCGTAATAGCCGTTCTCCCATAGGGTTTCACAACCTGCAGCTTCTCTGGGGGAGAGCACGGGCGCCGAGGGAATCCCCGCGTCGGCCAGCGCGTTGAGCGCGACCTCCCGAGGCATGGCTTCCAGAGCGAGGGAGATCTCTAGCGCCAGTTCTCCGTCCCGGGATTCCTCCAGGGATGTTGAGCCGGGCCAGCGGGCGAGCCACTTGGGTTGGCTGAGCGCTTCGGACAGGCGCTCGAAGTGCCCAGGTTCCTGTGCGCTCAGGGTCAGCCAGCCGTCGCTCGCGGCGTAGTAGCGGTCGAGCGCGGAAAAGCCTGGACAGTCGCGGCAGCCGATCTGGGTAGGCGGACGTCCGTCAAAGACGACGAGGTCCTCGAACTGATACAGCGTGCTTGCCGCCGCCAGGCTGGTCTCCACAACCTGGCCCTCTCCCGTCCTTGTGCGCGCGTGGAGCGCGGCGATGATGGCGAAGGCGGTGAGGGCGGCCGTGGCTACGTCGTTGACCGGGATCGTGTGAAATACCGGAGGACTGTCACCGCCCTGGGCGGCCATCAGGCCGCTCTGGGCCTGTATTAGGGGATCGAAACCGGGAAGGCGGGCATAGGCGCCGCGTGAGCCATAGGTGTTCGCCGAACAGGAAATCAGGCGCGGGTTCGCCGCGCGGACGGCGGCGTGGTCGATCCCGAGCCGCTCACGCACACCCAGGCGGTAGTTGTCGACAACCACATCGGCCTGGGCCGCCATCTCGAGGAACGCATCGCGCCCCGCTGCAGCCTTGAGGTCGAGGCCCAGACCCCGCTTGCCGCGGTTGTAGTTGATGAAGCCCGTCATGGCGAAGCGGAACGGGTCGCCCTCCGGCGGCTCGACCTTCACCACGTCCGCGCCGAAGTTGGCCAGGATCCCCGCGGCGTAGGTTCCGGCAATCACTGTCCCCAGGTCCAGGACCCTGACGCCCTCGAGAGGGCGGGCGGGCGATTGTCGCTCGGTCGCGGGCGCTGGCGGCGTCGGACGGGGCGAGGAGAAGGCGGCCAGATCCTTAGCCTCGCAGGCCATCAGGAGGTGACGGATGGCGCCGGGCGTCGTCTCGAGGCGCGCCGCAACGCCAGGCATGTCGATCTGACCCAGGCTCGGGTGATCCAGCTGCGCGCAGAGGTCGTTGGCCCGGCAGATCTCATGCTTGAGCCAGTCGTCCCGGTTCTCCACCGGACCGGCGGGGACGTCGTGGGCCCGGAACAGATCCAGCCAGTGATCCCGGGGTGCGGACGCCAGGCGCGTCGCGATCGCGCCGCCGGGGTCGTAGATCTCCGAGGCCTTCAGCTCCAGGGCCTGTGCGGCTCGGCTGAAGAAGTGGGAGAACAGCGCCCCGAGGAAGAGCCAGCGGCCGTCGCCGCAGCGGTAGAGGCGATAGCTTGGAGACGATCCGATAGGCGCCGCGCGTCCCAGCGCCTCCGCTCCAGGCTCGGCGACCGGACAGGCGACCTGCGCCATGGCGTGAAGACCGCTGACCGTAACCGCCCGACCGCGGCCGCTGACGTGACGGGCGAACAGAGCGGCTCCCACTGCGCTCGCACCGAGGACGGCCTGGGCGTAGTGGGCGATCGGCGCCACGTGCCATATCGGCTGATCGCTCCACGCGCCTTGGCGCATGGACGCGCCGGTGAGACCGGTGAGCATGCCGTGGTGGGGCGGAAGGTCGCTCCATTGTCCGGTCGGTCCAAAGGGCGGGGTCCACAGCGAGATCAGACGCGGGTGTTGGCGGGTCAGGGCCTGACCATCAAGTCCCGTCCGGTCGCGCTGTGTCGGACCTCCGTCGCTCACCAGCACGTCGGTCGTCTCGAGGAGGAGCTCGAAGCGGGAGCGGTCGTCCGGTCGTGTCAGATCCAGAGCGAGGCTGCGCTTGTTCCGGTCGACGCCCAGCCGCCGCGGAGAGCGCGCATCGCCCACTTCGGGAATCTGGATCTTGAGAACCTCGGCTCCATGGTCCGCGAAAAGCATGGCGGCCATGGATCCGGCCAGGCCCTGGGCGGTGTCGAGAATTCGAATACCCTCGAATGCGCCCGCCATGGCCTCTCCCATTCCTTTGGCTCCCGTTCCTGGAGGCTGGAGGCGGAGCTCCTCACGCGACGATTATGGCGTGTGTGCGCGTCGCGCCAAGAAAGCATCCGCAACTCCGTTCGAGGTGATCCGTCGCAAAATCGCCTTCTTCCGTACGAAATCTGACCGTGGTAAGCCGAAATCCGTGACTATCGGGGGTGCGTCATGGTTCGCGCAATGTCCGTCGAAGCGCTCGCCACGGCCTCGGGCGAGACGATCGAGACGATCCTGCTGTGTGAGCG
>DASXGQ010000245.1:0-9325 GCA_036488995.1 Caulobacteraceae bacterium | reverse complement strand
CAAGATCTCCGAGGAGGGCAAGTCGAGCCTGCGGTCCATCTCCTCCCAGGCACAGACCGTCAAAGGCTATTTGATCGGCGTTGTCGGCTATGCGGACCCGACCGGCGATCCGGAGAGGAACCAGGCGCTGAGCGAACGGCGGGCCGCGGCCGTCATCATCTACCTGCAGAAATACTGCAACGTGCACCCCTACCGCGTGCTCTCGCCTGACGCGATGGGAGACGCCCACCTCGTGGGTGACGTCAGCTCGCCGACGGGCCTGGCGCAGAACCGCCGCGTCGACGTCAAGATCCTCGCCAACAAGGGCCTGGAGGGGCTCTAGCGAGAGGGTTGTTAGGGTAGCGCGGTGCGCCGGTGGCGCTATCTGAACGTTTCCGTATAGTTCCGCCTGCGCACAATCGTGACAGGGGTCGAAGCGCGCCAACCGCGCCATGAAGAAGGCCAGCGATGCTCGGGGGGACGATGGAACAGCCGGAGCCGGATCGCATCCTGAACCTGGGCCTGGGCTTTTGGGACTCCAAGGCTTTGCTCAGCGCCGTCGAGTTGGGCGTATTTGCGACCCTGGCTGCCGGCCCCGCCAACCTCGCCGCCTTGAGTTCGAAGCTAGGCCTGCATGAACGGTCGGCGCGGGATTTCCTCGATACGCTGGTCGCCCTCAAGCTGCTGGAGCGTGACGACGGGCGGTACCGCAACGCCGCCGAAGCCGACCTCTTCCTTGATCCCGGCAAGCCGACCTATGTCGGGGGCATCCTCGAGATGGCCAACGCCCGCCTCTTCGGCTTCTGGGGCAATCTGACCGAGGCGCTCCGGACCGGCCGGCCCCAGAACGAGATCAAGACCGGGGGCGAGGTCTTCGCCACCATCTATGCCGAACCGGAACGCTTGAGCGGGTTCCTGCGCGGGATGAGCGGCATCAGCGCGGGCGCTGCGCAGGCCCTGGCCGCGAAGTTCGACTGGTCGAAATATGCGAGCGCGATGGATGTCGGCGCCGCCCAGGGCATGGTCCCGGTCACGCTCGCCAGGGCGCACCCCCATCTGGCCGTCATCGGCTTCGATCTGCCGCCGGTGCAGCCCGTTTTCGAGGCCTTCGTCGAAGAGAACGGGCTTTCAGCGCGCGTGAGGTTTCACCCAGGCGATTTCTTCGAAGACCCGCTCCCGGCCGCCGACGTGATCGTCCTGGGACACATCCTCCACGACTGGGATCTCGATCAGAAGCTCACGATCCTGGCCAACGTGTTCCATGCCCTGCCGCGCGGAGGGGCCGTGGTGGTCTATGACGCGATCATCGACGACGCGCGGCGCGAGAACGCGTTTGGCCTGTTGATGAGCCTGAACATGCTGATCGAGACCTCGGGAGGTTTCGACTACACCGGGGCCGACTGCCAGTCCTGGATGCGGCAGGTTGGATTTTCCGACACCCGTGTCGAACCGCTCGCCGGGCCGGACTCGATGGTGATCGGGTTCAAGACGACGGGCTGACGGGGCGGTCGGCGCATCGCCGCTTGGCGTCCCGACGCGCATGGGACGCCACGCAGACGGCGATCAAGCCTCCGATGACCGAGAGGTGCTCTTCGGAGAACAGCCGCTCGACCACCGCCATCGGCCCGGTCATGTCCCAGAAGTGATGGGCTATCGGCACGGTCAGCAGGGTGAACGCGCACAGCATGCCGGCGCCCAGCCAGGTCATGCGGTCGGCGATGACCAGGGTCGACCCGACCGCCTGGACGAACAGGCTGAGCCCCATGACCAGCCAGAACGGCCGGATGCCCAGCCCGACCACATAGGCGTGCAGTCCGGCCAGATCGTGCACATGGTTCAGGAATTCCGCCCAGAACAGGCACGTCGCCAGGATCCGGCTGAGCAAGCTGGTCAGCGGCGAAGCCAGGATCGCGGCGATGGCTTTCGGCTGGGTCATTTATCGCTCACGAGGTGCGCTTCGGATTGGTATGCGGCGCCCGCTCGCGTGCACGCGTTTGCATGATGCGCGTGGCGGGCCAGCTCGGCAGTCAATCACTGCTCAGCTAAAAAGTTTGCTGATTTGGGCTTTCATTCGCACGCCCCTGGCGCAAACACTGTGCAATCGCTCGCACAGCAAGGGCGCAGCGCGGCGACATGGCGAGGCGGGTGGGCTGTTTGGGAATAGCCGGCCACGACCAAGTCCCTCTAGGCGAGTTTCAAGACCTTCCTTGCGTTCTCGCGCGCAGGAACTTCGGCCAAACCTCGTCCTTGAACGGCACGGACCGCATGTCCGTCATGATGCGCTCGAGCGTAAGACCCATCGGGAAGTAGCCGGCGCAGATGATCTTGTCGACGCTGCGGGTATTCGCATAACGGACGACCACTTCAGGAAGCGTCACGGCCTAAGCTAACCGGACACGGGCAAGCCGCTATTGAGCCGCCCTCCTTCGCCAGGTCGCGGGCGGGCTGCCACACTCTCGATGAAAGGCGCGGTTGAATGCAGCTTCGGACTCATAGCCGACGTCGAATGCAATCTGCGCGATGCTTCGGCGCGTCTCCGCTAGGTAGTGCCGAGCAAGTTGCATCCGCCACGCGGTCAGGTACCGCATGGGTGGTTGGCCGAGGAGCGCGCTGAACCTGTCCGCGAAAGTGGAGCGCGACATGTTTACCTCCCGCGCAAGGGCTTCGGCAGTCCAGTTCTCGCTGACTCTACTGTGGAGCAGGGAAAGGGCGCGTCCGACGGCCGGGTCGCGCAAGCCGGCCAGCCAGCCGGTTTCTTCCGGAGGCAGGTCCGCGAGGTAGCGCCGGACCGACTCCACGAAAAGCAGTTCAGACAGCTTGGCGAGCACGGTGGCCGCGCCCGGATTACCTTCGCCCAGCGTCTGCGCGGCATAGGTGAAGGTCCGGCCGATCCAGTCGCCGCCGGGCACGCCGGCAACGTCGATCTTCATCACCGACGGCAGGCTTGTCAGAAGCGGATGGATCTGTTCGCCGCCGCCCATGAATCCGCAGACGAGGCGTGTGCGCGCGCCGCCCCCTCCGTGCAGGACCCTCATCACGCCGAGCGAGTCCGGGGGTTTGATCAACTCGTGCATGCTGACAGGCCGCAGGTTCCCCGAGCTTCCGAATACATGCATGTCGTTGCGTGGCAGCATGACCGCTTCGCCGGCGGCGATGCTGCGGGGCGGCTCGCCATCGAGCCGAACTTCGAAGCCGCCTTCCACGACGTAATGGAAGCTGACGACCTGCGCCGGCTGAACCATGAACGGACGGCAAAGCTCGGGGGCGACCCTGCCGGTGACGGACCACGGCTCAGTGAACTCCGCGTCCATGAACACGCCGCCCGTCAGTCCGACGACCCTGAGCACGTCTGAGAGCGCATCCATCCGAACGATATGTGGCGGCTTCGGCGTCTCAGTCAAGCCTTTCGGCGGATGAGGTATTCGCCAGACCGGTCGCGGCGTCTAGTAAGTGACCCACCAGAGACGCCTAGCGCGTCCTAAGGAGTCACCAACGATGACCTACCACTATTCTTTCAAAGACGCCCTGCAACGCGCTGAACGCATCAACTGGCGGGTCGAAGATCTTATCAATGATGATAAGACCTTGGATTTCTCGATGCCATTCATGCCTGAAGGCCTGGCGCGCACGGCCGACCTGACATTCCTCTCGGCGAGCGAGAAGCGGACGCTCAACCAGATCCGCGGTCACGCCTACCTCGCCATCTTCGGCCTGGTCGAGGAGTTCATCCTGCCGTTCGTTATGGAGCATGCCCGCCCGATCATCACCGGCGAGGAGTATCGCGCGCGCGCCTTTCTTGAATTCGCCGCCGAGGAAGCCAAACACATCCACCTCTTCAGGCGTTTTCGCGAAGCGTTCACGGCGGGCTTCGGCGTCACCTGCGACGTGATCGGCCCCTCGGCCGACATCACGAGCCACGTGTTGTCGCGCCCGAAGCTCTCGGTCGCCCTGCTGATCCTGCACATCGAGTGGATGACCCAGCGGCACTATCAGGAGAGCGTGCAGGACGACGCCGGCCTCGACCCGCAGTTCAGGAACCTGCTGTTGCATCACTGGATGGAGGAGCACCAGCACGCCCAGCTCGATACCCTGATGGTCCACGCCATCGCCGCGGACATGAGTGAGGCTGACATCGCGGCTGGCATCGAGGGCTACCTGGCGCTCGGGAACTTTCTCGACGCGGGTCTGAAGCATCAGGTGCTGTTCGACATGGTGGCGCTCGAAAGGGCCTCAGGACACAGGTTCTCGAACGATGAGAGCGAAGCCTTCACCGTGGCCCAGCACCAAGCCAACCGCTGGACTTACATCGGTTCGGGCATGTCGCATCCGCGCTTCCTGGCGACCGTCGGCGAGTTGAGCCCGACCATGCGCGAAACCATCGCGGCGACGGCGCCGACCTTCTCCTGAACCCGGCCGCCAATTCGGGCGCCGGCTTTCCCCCCAATAACAGTCGAACGAAAGGATTTTTCTATGTCAGTACATCAGAAAATCGAGCCCGCGGTCGTCAACGGCGTCCCAGTCGAAGATGTCCGCGCGCTGGTTCAGAGTGTCGCTGCGGACCCCGCAAAGGGGGCCACCCACTGGCGTGTCGCCAGCGCCTGGCGCGAGCGGATGCACAGCCGCGCGCAGGTCGACGGTTTCGCAATCGGCGGCCGCAGAATCGAGCGCCAATTCGCCTTCGACGTTGACGAGCCGAACCAGCTGGGCGGCGGCAATGGCTTCGCCAACCCGCAGGAGTATCTCCTGGGAGCGCTGAACGCCTGCCTGATCGCCGGCTTCACGGCGCTCTGCGCTCTGCACGCCTACGAACTCGAGAGCCTCGAGATCGTGACCGAAGGCGACATCGACCTGCGCGGCTTCCTCGGCCTCGATGCGTCGGTCTCGCCCGGCTACGACGCCCTGACGACCACACTCACGGTCAAGGGATCCGCCTCGCCGGAAGAGTTCCAAAAGCTTTTCGAGATGGCCGTGGCGACATCGCCCAACGTCCACAACATCAGCCGACCAATCGCGCTGGCGACTTCGCTCCACGTGATCACCGACCGCTAGGCGAAGTCCGGCCCGGCGTTTTGCGCCGGGCCGGCACGCCCGCAAACGGACGGTCAATCTTGCCGGAAGAAACGTACATGACCCTTTCCCTGTGGATGCTCCTGTCTTTCGCCGGCTGGACTTTGCTCGTGCTGCTGACCGGAGTCGGCGTGCGCCGCTGGTCGCTGATCCTCACCGGCCGAGCCGCCCTAACGAGCTTTCCCGGCGACGCCGAGCACGGCAGCCTCGCCTATCGCCGCGCGGTGCGCGCGCACGCCAACTGCGTCGAGAACCTGCCCGTGTTCGCCGCGATCGTCCTGACCGCCGCGGTCGCGCATTTGGCCCCGCCGCACTTCGGCGCCCTCGCGGCCGTCACGATGGTGGGGCGCGCCGCGCAGACATTGGTTCATATGGCCTTTCCAGAGACGATCGCCTCTGTCGGCGTGCGGTTCTCCTGCTTTCTGGTCCAGGTGCTAGCGATGATCGCGATGGGCGCGCTGGTCGCGGTCGCAGCGACTGCCCATGTTTGACGCGGCGCTGGCGCTCGGAACGGCATTGACGGCTTCCCCGCTTACGCGCCTAATTTCAGTATTTTCCTCGGACTTCCGGAAGTTAACTGGGGCTAGCCGCGCCGGCGCGTCACTGTCGCTCGAGGCTGGACGACCGACCCGGCGACACCCCTTGCCCGCGCGCCCGGCACGGGCAAAGAACCCCGATGGGGCTTGCGCGACTCATTGCGACCGATCTGGACGGCACCCTGCTTCGGTCCGACGGGCAGGTTAGCGGGCGCACGCGGGCGGCGATTCAGGCCGCTCAAGGCGCGGGCATAGCCGTTGTCCTCGTCACCGCCCGGCCCCCGCGGGTCGTGCGGGAGGTGGCGGACGCAGCCGGCGTCACCGGGCCGGTGGTCTGCTCGAATGGGGCCATCCTCTACGACGTCGGAAGAGACGCCGTCATAAGGCATGAGCAACTGGGCGCGGCGCTGGCGCGCGAGTTCGGCCGTGCGCTGCGCGAGCTTTCGCCCAACGTCGTCTTCGCTACCGAACATGGTCATCTGCTCGGGTACGAGCCTGCTTTTCCGCGAATGTTCGACGACGGCGTGCCCGAGCACCTGTCGCCGGTGGGTGATGTCGAAGCCCTGTGCGAGGCGGACGTGACCAAGCTCATCGTTCACCACCCGGGGGAAAACTCCGACGCCCTGATGCGGTGGGTGGCCGCTCATGTCGGCCAACGCGGCTTTGTTACCCATTCGGGCGGGCCCTTCGTGGAGATCGGCGCGGCCGGCGTTTCCAAGGCGAGCGGCCTGGCGCGGCTTTGCGAGGAGTTGGGGGTCGCCGCCGCGGATGTGGTCGCCTTCGGCGACATGCCCAACGACCTTCCCATGCTCCGCTTCGCGGGCCGCGGTGTCGCCGTCGCGAACGCGCACCCCGAAGTGCTTGCCGAGGCGGACGAGACAGCGCCTGGAAACGACGACGACGGCGTCGCCTGTTTCATCGAGAGAATGTTGGAGGGAAGGCCGTAATCGGTCGGCGCGTCACTTCAGGCGGGTCAGATAGGCGCTGAAGGCGGTCATCCAGGTGCGGCCGCCATCCTGCGAGTAGGAGATCTCGTAGCGGTGGGCGTCGGCCGTGATATCGGACCAGACCCCCCGCACCAGGACGGAGCGGCCGTGATAGTCTTCCGTGGCGAAGAGCTCGCCGCGGCCGTCCTTGAACCCGCCGATGGTGGGCGGCTGAATCTCCCCGCTCGCGCTGTCGAGATAGGTCTGGCTCCACTGGCCGGACTTGGGGTTGTAGAGAAAGAACGTCGCCCCTTCCCAATGTCCGTTCGGGCCGTCGGCCTCAATCTCCTCGAGCCAGGCGCGGCCGCCCCAGACAGGGCGCGCGGTCTTCGTGCCGTCCATCGTCACCGTGTGGGTCCCGCCGTCGAACGGGTCGAGCACCCGGGTGATGTGGGTGTGCCAGACGCCGCGGGCGAAATCGAAGTCATGAGACCCATCGCGCGGCGTCTCGGCCCTCACGGGGAAGGACAAGCCAACGAGAACGCCCGCGACAATGACCGCGCGGCGCAGCTGTGACGACTTCATGACGCCCTCTTCCAGATCTCACGCAGGTAAGGATCGGGTCCGCCCCGTTTTCTCAGAAGGGCCAATCGACGGAAATTTGGCTGGGCCACCCGGGCGCGCTGAAGGCGAAGCGCGCCCTCAACGCCAGTTCCCACTTGGACGGACGGCGCTCTAGGCCTGCAGTGCCTCGCGGACTCGCTCGACGCCCGTCCGGATCTCTGAGAGATCGGTCACGCCATAGCCGAAGATCAAGCCCGCCGCGCCGGGCCGGCCCGCGCCAGGCGGGGCCGCGTGATAACGCGAGAGGGTGTGGATCCTCACGTTTTCGGACGCCAATGCAGAGGCCGCGATCTCCAGATCGACGCCTGGCCTGGCCGCGGCGGCCAGGTGCATCCCGTAGAATGAAGGGATCGGCTCCAGCCATTCCGCGAGCTCGTTCCGAAGCGCCTCGAGGAGGAGCTGGCGGCGCCGCCGATATGTCTCCCGCATCCGGCGAATGTGGTGCGCGAGGCAGCCTTCCGAGATGAACGCCGCGACGCTCGCCTGAACGGGCACAGGACTGTGCCAGTCGAGGCAGTTCTTTGCCGCCACCAGCGTCGGCATGGCCCAGGCGGGCGCGACGACGAAGCCCAACCGCAGGGCGGGCAGCATGCATTTGGAGAAGGTGCCGACATAGAAGACCACGTCGGCGGCCTCGGCGATCCTGAGCGCTTCCAGCGCGCCGCCCTCGAAGCGAAACTCCCCGTCGTAGTCGTCCTCGACGATCACCGCGCCGCGCTCGCGCGCGAGCTCCACGAGCCTGTGGCGTCGCTCGGCGGACAGGGTGACGCCCAGCGGAAACTGGTGGGAGGGGCACACGCAGATCACCCGGGCCTCTTGCGGGATTTCGTCCACGACGAGACCTTCGGCGTCGACCGCGACGGGCGCGATGCGGGCGCCTGCCGCCGCGAAGGCCGCCCGCATGGGCGGATATCCGGGATCCTCGAGCGCCACCGTCGTTTCGCCCGGCTGCACAAGGACGCGAGCAAGCACGTCGAACGCCTGCTGCGCGCCGGACGTGACCAGGACATCCTCCGGTCGGCACACGACCGACCGGGTCACGCCGATATGGCGAGCGACGGCTCCCCTCAGCGGGAAGTTGCCCTGGTTCCCCTGAGGGCTCTTCAAGGTCGCAGGACGCTGTTCGAACCGCCGCAGCTGCTGGGCGCTGACCCGGCGAAACTCGTCCAGGGGGAAGAGCCGCGAGTCCACCAGGGCGGGGCGAAAATCCACCGCCGGGCCCGCCGCGGCCCGCGGCGCGGGCGCCTCGGACTCCTGCCAGAACCCCATGGCGCGGACGATGTCACCCCTGAGCCAGACCGGGTTGAGGGGGAACCCCGGACTGGTCGCCGCGATCGAGGCTGGCGCGGGCCGATCCGCCACATAGACGCCAGAACCGCGTCGCGTGACGACGTATCCCTCGTTGGCCAGCCGCTCGTAGACCTCCGCGGCGGTGTTGCGGGATACGCCGAAGAAGGCCTCTGAACGGCGGGTCGGCGGCAGGCGCACGCCTGCGGCGAGCCGGCCGTCGAGTATCGCCGCCTTGAGCTGTTGATAGATCCGCTCGGACGCGTTCCTCGAGCCAGGGGGCGGGAGATCGAGCTCGACTTCGAAAAGCGGATCCATGCGTCCCATTCACAAAGGTGTCCTGGCAACTTATCCGCCGCACGTCCCTTCGGGAATCGCGCCCTCGAGGCCGCCATTGCGGCGGCGTGAGCGCACGCGTTAGCGTCTGGGGATGTCGGCTGACATTTCGGTTCGCCCCGCCGCCAAAGATGAGCAGGACGCGCTCGGCGCCCTCAAGCTGCGGTCGTCCTTGGCCTGGGGCGACCTGGTCGATGAGTTGATGGCGCTGCCGGAGGCCGCCCAGTTGGCGGCCGAGCTCTTGCCGGTGTGCTTCGTGGCCGAGATCGATGGTCGGGTCGCGGGTTTCGCGACCCTTGTCCAACAGGACGCCGCCGAGGCGGAGCTCGAGGACCTGTTCGTGGAGCCGAGCGAGTGGCGCAAGGGCGTCGGGCGCCGTCTCGTCGACGAAGCCGTTCGGCGCGCCCGGGCCCTTGGCGCCCACTCGTTGCTGGTCGTCGCCAACCGGCGCGCTCAGCCTTTCTACGAGGCCTGCGGCTTTACCGTGTCCGGCATGGTGATGACGCGGTTCGAGCCGGCGCCCAGGATGTGTTTGAACCTCCGCGGGCCCGAGCGGTCATGAACCCAAAG
>DASXGQ010000157.1:0-31741 GCA_036488995.1 Caulobacteraceae bacterium | reverse complement strand
CGGCGCCCAGGTTGATGGTGTTGGCGATCAGCAGCAGGCCGACGAGGCCGAACAGCAGGCTGCGCGGATAGTGCGCCTTGAGGTTTCCGGCGATGCCCTTGCCGGTCACCCGGCCGATATGGGCGCTGATCTCCTGGATCGCGCACATCAAGGGCCAGCTGAACAGCATGACCCAGCCCATGTTGAAGCCGAACTGGGCGCCGACCTGGGAGTACGTCGCGATGCCGCTGGGATCGTCGTCCGACGCTCCGGTGATCAGGCCTGGTCCCAGGACCTGGAGCAGTTTCGGCGTCTCGGGCTGTTTGACATCCTCGGGCCGGTTCTTGGCCGCGACATCGGTTAGGTCGGCCATGAGCCCTCCAGATCCGGCGCCTAAACGCACCGAATGCAGTCAAGCTCCTAACGCTACAACGAAACCGCTCGCCCATGCTGACGCCGGAACAACGGCGATGGCCAGGCATTGCCCCCTCCAATCCCCCGATTGGAGATTTCATGTCCACGCCCAGGCTCGACGCCGTCGCGCTGCTCAAAGCCGACCATCGCAAGGTCGAAAACCTGTTCGGCGAAACCGCCAATGGGTAGGCGACGGTCTGCAAAGCGCGCTGGAATGGCGGCTGCTGGCGCGTGATCCGACCCGAAGAGAGAGCCGCCCGACTGGCGGCGGTGCAGAAGCTCAAAATGGCCCGGTCCGCGCACGCCTATGTGCGCGGCAGCACGGCCAAGTTCTACGAATGGCTGGAAAGCGGCCCCGCGAATGTGCCCGATGGTCCGCCAGTCTGGATTTGTGGCGATTGCCACCTGGGCAACCTCGGCCCCCTGGCCGACAGCCGCGGCCGCGTGGCGGTGCAGATCCGCGACCTGGACCAGACTGTCATCGGCAATCCGGCCCATGACCTGATCCGTCTGGCGCTGTCGCTCGCCTCTGCCGCGCGCGGTTCGGATCTGCCTGGCGTGACCACCGCACGCCTCGTGGAACGCCTGATGGTCGGCTACGAGGCGGCGATGGCGGGCGACTTCGACCATCCCACCGAAAAAGGGCTGCGGCCCGTCGCCATCCGCGGCCTGCTGGCCCGGTCCGTGCGCCGCCGTTGGCGTCATCTCGCCGCCGAGCGGCTGGACACGGTGAAACCCATGGTGCCGCTCGGACGAAAATACTGGCCTCTGACGCGCGAGGAGCGGCAGGCGCTCGCCGAGCTTTTCGCCAGCGAGGATGTACGCGCCACGATCACCCGATTGCAGTCGCGCGGCGATGACGACCCCGTCAGCCTGGTCGACGCCGCCTATTGGATGAAAGGCTGCAGCTCGCTCGGGCGCCTGCGCTACGCCGCCATGTTGCGGGTGGGCGAGGGCGACGGCTCCAGCCTTTGCCTGCTGGATGTGAAAGAGGGCGTGACCGCCGCTGCGCCGCGATCGCCCGAGGCAGACATGCCGCGCGACAATGAGGTTCGCGTGGTGACAGGCGCCAAGGCGTTGTCGCCCAATCTCGGCGAGCGGATGATCCCCGCCCGATTGCTCAACAGAGGGGTGGTGATCCGAGAGCTCATGCCGCAGGACCTGAAACTGGAAGTGGGCCGACTGACCGAGCGCAAGGTGCTCGCGCTGGCGACCTATCTGGCTGGCGTCGTCGGGCGGGCGCACGGTCGGCAGATGAGCCCGGAAACCCGGGCCGCCTGGCTGAAGGAGTTGGCGTGGACGCGCACGGGCGCGCTGGACGCGCCGACCTGGCTCTGGTCCAGCGTCGTCTCACTCCTCGCGATCCACGAAGGCGCCTATCTCGAGCATTGCCGGCGGTTCGCGCTGGCAGAGGCTGCCTGACGGTGCGCCGCCGTCGGGGCAATCCCTGGCTCGGCATCGGGCTCGACGCCTGGAGCCTCGGCCTGGAGGCATCCGCGGTCATGGGCCTGCGCGCCTTGAAGATCGGCCAAGGCGGCGCCGGCGGCCAAGCCGAGGTTGAGCGAATGATCAGCGAAAAGGTCGAGGCGGCCCTGGACTTGCAGCGCCGGGCGCTCACCGGCGGGCTCGGCGCCACGCCTGCCAGCGCATCTGCGCGCACGCTCGCCCATTATCGACGAAAGGTGAGGGCCAACCGCCGCCGACTCAGCAGGGGCTAATGGGAGGCAAAGGTCAGGCTCTAGCCGGTCAAACGTTCCGCGGACGCCGTCAGAAGAACCTCCAGACCTTCCGGATTCCAGCGGAAGACCATGTCCCCGCCAAGCTGCCCTTTCACGCTCCCGCGCGCGAGCACGCTACCGAACCCTTCGCGCGACGGGTCGCCATTGACCGGCGGGCCGCCGGCCTCAGTCCAGGACAGATTTAGTCGGCCGTCCGCAGTCGACCAGGAAACGCGGAGCGCAAACGCCGCTGCCTAAGCCCGCGCCAACACCGGACCCCGCGCATGCGCACCTACAGCGTCGCCACGAGCGCCTTGATCTGCTCCACCTTCTCGTCCCGCTGAACGCCTCGCCGTGCCGCAATTCCGCGCATCGTCGGCAAGCGGCTCCTCAACTGCGGACGCTAGCACTGGAAAAATGGTGCCTGGGGGCGGAATCGAACCACCGACACGCGGATTTTCAGTCCGCTGCTCTACCAACTGAGCTACCCAGGCGCCGGGCCCTCCGGGCGGGCCGCTGTCTATAGAGAGGGGCTGGAGCCTTGTCCAGGAGACGCGGTCAGTCCCCGTCCTCTGGCGGTTCGCCCCCCTCCTCGTCCTCTTGTGGCACCCCGTCGATGGCGTACCGGCCCGTCAGCCAGCGCTGCAAATCCACGTCTGCGCACCGGCGCGAACAGAACGGGCGGTAGGCCGGATCGACCAGCTTTCCGCAGATCGGACAGCCTGGGGCCTTCATGCGCGCACTACCTCGAAGGGCGTTCCACCGCGCGGCGCCTCCGCGCGCAAGTCCAGACGTGCGCCCACCCGTCCGTTCAGGGTTACGAGGGCCGCACGGGCCGCCTCGACCAGCGGCGCCGGGGCGACGCCGACGAAGCGGCCGCCCGGATCGGCGAGGGCTTCCCGCTCGAGCGCCCTGAGCAGGGCCAGGCCCAGGGTCAGCGGCGTGGCGGCCCCGCTCTCATCCGCCAGATCCTCGACGACCGGCCGGGCGCGACGGGGGATCGTCAGCTCTAGAGTCCCGAAGCGGCTCACCGCGCCCAGGGCGACCCCGGGGTTGTCGGGCGCGAAGGCTGTGCGCGCCGCGGCCAGGAGGGCCGCCGGGTCATGGGCCCGGCCGACCAGGTCGACCACCACCAGGCCGCCCAGCCCTTTCAGCCGCAGGGTCCGGGCCGCCTCTGCAAGCGCCTCCAGATTGGCGGCGCGCGCCGCCTTCTTGGGCGAGTCCGCGGCTCGCCCGCCGAGGTCGACGTCGACGGCGGTCAAGGCCCGCGTCGGCTCGATCCAGATCTGGCCGCCGCCCGGCAAGGGGAAGTCGGACGCCATGGCCTCGTCCTGGGCGAGGTCCGCCATCGCCCGCGCGGCGGCGCCCAGGCGGATCTCCGCGTCCGGCGCGAAGGCCTGAAGACGCGCCTCCAGCCCAGGCGCCGCCGCCAGGATCCGCGGCGGTCCCTCAGCCGTCCCCAGGGCCCGCAGGGTCGCCGTCTTTCCACGCCGCGCCTCGGCGCGCACCTCCACCTCCATCGCGGCGCCCTGCACGGGACGTCCGGTCTCCTTGGTGAAGTTCAGCACCCCTTCCCGCCCATTCCCGAGATCGACGAAAGCGAGCCCAGCCGCGGCGTCGACGGCGCGAACTCGGCCGACGAGGCGCGCCCCGAGCCCCTCACCCGCGCCCACGCCCTCGCGCTCGAGCAACAGCCGCTCAGGCCGACCCGAGAGAGTCACGACGCCGCGCTTCTCGCCTGGCCCGACGTCGAGGAAGATGCCGCGCTGGCTCATCTCGCCCGCCAGCCCAGGCCGCGCAGCAGGCAGAGGGTCTCGTACAGAGGCAGGCCCACCACGGCGGTATAGGAGCCGACGATATCCATGACGCAGGCCCCCGCCCTGCCCTGGATCCGATAGCCTCCCGCCACGCCGCGCCATTCCCCGGACCCGACGAGCGCGGCAACGTCTTCCGTGTCCAGGCGCTTGAAGCGCACGCGGGCCTCGGCGAGCCGCGCCGCCTCGCGCCCGTCAGGTCCCCGCACGGCGACGCCTGTGATCACCCGATGGCCGCGGCCGGACAGGCTGCCAAGCATGTCGCGAGCGTGCGCCTCGTCGTCCGGCTTGCCCATGACCCTGCGGCCCAGGGCCACCACCGTATCCGCCGCCAGGACATAGGCGTCCGCATGCGCCTCCGCTGCGGCGCGGGCCTTGGCGAGGGCGAGGCGCGCGGCGAGACGTCGCGGGGCTTCGCCCGGCGCTGGCGTCTCGTCCATGTCGCAGGGCGCAATCAGGTCCGGCGTGACGCCGGCTTGGGCGAGCAGCTCGCGACGTCGCGGACTGGCGCTCGCCAGAACCAGGCGGGCTCGGATCTCGGGCGCTTCCGGCGTCATGAGCGGCGGGGCGCCCGCGCCAGGGGGACGGCCCGGAACGAAGCCCCCGGCGGAGGGTTTGTGCGGTCGAAGACGAGGACGGGATTCATGGCGATCGAACCGGATGAGGACGCCGACGATCAGGATCAGGCCGAGACGTTCGACGAGACCAACCTGACCGAGGATGGCGAGGACATCGCGCGCCCTGACATGATGCGCAATGTCTACGACGTCACCTCCGCCGAGGACGACGCCGCCGCCGCCGACTTCGGTGACGAGGATGACGACGATTTCGACCCTGACGCCCTCGACGAATCGGAGCGGGAAACCCTCCTCGAGGAGGACGACGGAATCGACGATGACGATGGCCCCGTCACCCGTGATCAGGGCGATCTGGTCTCCATCGACGACTGCCGCCCATCCGACTTCGAAGGCGAGGCGCAGTCGACCGGACCTGATGACGAGGATTTCGACGGGACCGACGGCGACGCCCGGCGCGACAGCCGCAGGGATATCGGCCTCGAGGGAAGTTTCCGGGACAGCGATGCGCTCCGGTCCAATCCGCGCTCGGATTGACGCAGGGCCGATTTGCTCTCTGCGCTTGAATGTCCGCGCGTGGTCTTTAGGGTGGCTACCGATTTGAACACCTGTTCGAGGGGCGCCAGGGGCGCCTCGATGCGGAGCTCTCCCGGATGACCAAACGCTTCGAAGGCACCAGCGACTACGTCGCGACCGACGATCTGAAGATCGCCGTAAACGCGGCGATCGCGCTCGAGCGGCCGTTGCTGATCAAAGGGGAGCCTGGCACCGGCAAGACCGTCCTCGCCTACGAAATCGCCAAGGCGCTCGATGCGCCCCTGATCACCTGGCACATCAAGTCGACGACCAAGGCCCTGCAGGGCCTCTACGAATACGAGGCGGTGACCCGCCTGCGCGACAGCCAGCTTGGCGACGAGCGGGTGAAGGACGTCTCCAACTACATCAAGCGCGGCAAGCTCTGGGACGCCTTCGATTCGGACGAGCGGCCGGTGCTGCTGATCGACGAGATCGACAAGGCGGACATCGAGTTCCCCAACGACCTGCTCCAGGAACTCGACCGGATGGAGTTCTACGTCTACGAGACGAACGAGACGATCAAGGCGAAGATCCGCCCGGTCGTGATCATCACTTCCAACAACGAGAAAGAGCTTCCCGACGCCTTTCTACGCCGTTGCTTCTTCCACTACATCCGCTTCCCCGACGAAAGCACCATGCGCGCGATCATCGACGTGCACTATCCGGGGATCAAGCAGAAGCTGGTGGCGGAGGCGCTGCGGATCTTCTACGACATGCGCAAGGTGCCGGGTCTGAAGAAGAAGCCGTCGACGTCGGAGCTGCTCGACTGGCTCAAGCTGCTGATGGTCGAGGACATCGACGAGAACGCCCTGCGCGAACGCGATCCCACCAAGCTGATCCCGCCGCTGCACGGGGCGCTGCTGAAGAATGAGCAGGACCTTCAACTGTTCGAACGCCTCGCCTTCCTCGCCCGACGCGAGGGGTCCAGCGCCCGGCCAGGCCAGTCCTGACCGCGGGCCTTACCGCATTTTCACTGGACCGCGATCGATCGCTGGATCGAAACTTCCGCCTTGGGCCGTGGGGCCCGGGGCGGGAGGCTCTTGGACATGACCAGATACCTGTTGGCGGCGGGACTCGTGGCGGCTTCCCTGACGGGGTGCACGCCGCCTCACCCCGGAATGTCGCCCAAAAAAGCGCTGCGCCAGATCTCCGCCCTGACCTGCCCTCAGGAACAGGGTGATCTCCAGCTCAAGCCGGGATCCGAGGCCCCGCGGAGCTGCGTCTATGTCACCGACGACGGCGACACCGTGACGCTCCAACTCGTGGACCTGAACGGCGCCAATCCCGACGTCGCCCTGCAGCCCATAGAAGCACAGCTCGCCGCCGAAGTGCCGGCCGCAAGCCACGATGCCGCGCCGTCCGTTCCCACGAAGCCGGGCTCCGACCGCGTCGACATCGACCTTCCCGGACTTCACATCCATACGCGTGACGACGGCCAGGCCAGCGTGGACACCGCTGGCGTGCACGTCCTGGCCAACGACGATCGCGACGGGGGCGCCGGCCAGGCTCAGGTCTCGGTGAACGCGGGCGGCCGCGCGGGGGTGAAGGTGAACGCGCATGAGGGCGGAGCCCAGATCCGCGTGAACGAATCGGGGCCCGGCATCCGTCGCGACTTCGTCCTGCAGTCCGAAACTCCTGGTCCCAACGGCTACCGCCTCGCCGCCTATGAGGCCCGCGGCCCCGCAGGCGGTCCGGTGGTGGTCGCCCGGATCCTGGGCAAGGACTCCGACGAGGACGACCTGCGCCACGACGTCCGTCGACTGCTGGCCCTGAACGTCGGCGGCTAGGGTTCGGCGAGCCGGTCGAGCGCGTCTGCGCCCTTGCGAGCAAATGTGGGGGCGTGCAAATGCCGTCGGCGGACATACTCCGCGCAAAGTCGCCCGCGGACCCGGCCACGGATCGGATCCGTGCTCACGTGGGAAGTCCGCATTGGCCGTAGTTCCTGTCATCCTGTGCGGGGGACCTGGATCGAGGCTTTGGCCCGCCTCCACTGCGGAGCGACCCAAGCCGTTCCTGGACCTGATTGGAGGGCGCTCTCTCTTCCAGCGGACAGTGCTGCGGACGAGCGGCGTGAAGGACGCTCATCCACCTGTGGTGGTCACCGGCGCCGTCCATGCGCAGGAGGCGAAGCGCCAGCTCCTGGAGCTTGGCGTGGAGGGCCGGATCCTCGCCGAACCCGCGGGTCGGGACTCGGCCCCCGCCCTACTTGCCGCCACTCTGTGGATCGCCCGCAAATCGCCCGAGGCGATCGTGATCGCCGTGGCTTCCGATCACCACATCCCTGACTCTGGCGCCTTCGCAGCGGCGGTCGAGGCCGCCCGGCCCGCGGCCGCCCTCGGCGCGATCGTGACCTTCGGCGTGAAGCCGACCCGCCCGGCACCCGGGTTCGGCTACATCCGTCCAGGAGTCCCCGCCCCGGGCGCTCCTGACGTCCTCGAGGTCGAAAGTTTCATCGAGAAGCCGGACCGCGAGACTGCGGCCGCCCTGGTCTCCTCCGGCTGCCTCTGGAACAGCGGCAACTTCATGTTCCGAGCCGACACCATGATCGCCGAGGCGCGCAAGCTCGCGCCAGGCCTGGTGGACGCCGTGGAACGCGCCCTGCCACGCGACGATCATGGCGACGACGTTCTCGTCCTGGCGCCCTGCTTCGCCGCGGCGGAACGTATCTCCATCGACCGGGCGGTGATGGAACGGACCTCGCGAGCGGCCGTGCTCCCGATCGATTACGCGTGGTCGGACCTTGGATCCTGGGACGCGGTCTGGGGCGCCTCGCCAAGCGACGAGGCCGGCAACGCGATCTCGGGCGACGCGACGGTCGCCGAGACGCGCGACTGTCTGATCCGCGCCGAGGCGGGCGCCCGCGTCGTGGCGCTCGGGCTGCGCAACATCGCCGTCGTGGCCCGTGGCAAGGATGTGCTGGTGAGCGATCTGGCTGCCGCCGGTTCGCTCAAAGCGACACTGCCCGCATCGATACAAGACGATCAGACAGAACCGGCCTCGCCCGGCAGGAGCGTCGGCCTGTGGTCACACCGGTTCGAGTCGTGGCTGACGGGTCGCGCCCTGCCCGTCTGGTGGTGTTTCGGCGCCGATCACGAAGGCGGCGGTTTCCATGAGGCGCTCTCACCTCACTTTGCGCCCCTGGATCTTGCGCGACGGACGCGGGTGCAGGCGCGCCAGGTCTTCGTCTTTGCGAATGCGGGCCGACAGGGGTGGCAAGGGCCGTGGCGCGCCGCCGCCCGGCATGGTCTCGAGGCTCTTGAAAACGGATTCCTCCGGACGGACGGGCTGTACCGCTTCGCGGCGCCAGGACCGGGAAAGACGCCGGCTGAGGACCTTGCGCCGCTCTATGAGCAGGCCTTTGTCCTGCTCGCTCTCGCCGCCGTAACCGAAGCTGACAGGGCGATCGAGCCTCGGTCGGCCCAAAGGGCGACCCGCCTCGCAGCAACCATCCGCGAGGCGTTCAGCCATCGCGACGGAGGGTTCTCCGCCGACCTCGACGGGACCGCCTTCCTCAACGATCCGCTCATGCACCTGTTCGAGGCCTCGATCGCGTGGCTGCGTGTCGGCGGCGAGGCGCACTGGCGCGACCTTGCAGGAGAGATCTTCGACCTGTTCCGTCGCAGGCTCTTCGACGGCGAAGCGGGCCGGGTCTACGAGGCCTACGATTCTCAGTGGCGGCCTCTCCAGGACACCAGCGATGATCGAGTCGAGCCCGGTCACCAATTCGAGTGGGCCTGGTTGCTGACGCAGTGGGCGGCGATCGACGGCGACCAGCGCGCCGCCGACATGGCCCAACAGCTCTACCGGACGGGCAGGCGCGGCGTTTCGTTGGACTCGGGCCTGGTCGTCGACGCCCTCAACGACGATCTCAGCGTGGCCCGGGCGAGTTCGCGCCTGTGGCCACAGACGGAGTGGCTGCGGGCGGCGTCGACCCTCGCGGGTGATCCCGGGGAACGAGCTCGCGAACTCTGCTCCGCCGCCGCCGCGATCGACCGCTATCTGCTGCCATCGGGCCTGTGGCGCGACGCCCCCGCAGACGCGTCATCCGACAGCGACCATCCTGCGCCCGCCAGCTCGTTCTATCACATCCAGGGCGCGATCGAGGTGTTGCGAGCCGTCGCGCGCGAAGAGGCGGGCTGATCAGGGAACTGAATCTCAGCGCCCGCGCGACCACTCCTCCAGTCGCTCGGTCAGGCGACGCCGCAGACCTTCGGGATCGCTGGTGGCCATCACCGGCGTCTTTGCCCGCGCCCGCGTCAGGGCCTCGCCGAGTTCCTCGGTCGAGTGGGCCACCTCGATCAGCCCCCTGGCGGCGAATGCGCCGGTGATCTCGGCCTGATGGTCGTCATAGTGCTCGCCCCGCTCGAAGAGCCGCGGCATGGCGACCACGCGGCACCCCTCGCGCAGCGCCGTGATCAGCGAGCCCGTCCCTCCGTGGCAGACCACGATATCGGCCTTGCGCAGCCGGCCCAGCAGATCATCCAGCGGCAGAGTCTCGTGGCACTCGAACCCAGGATCGGTGAGACCGCCCACGCCCGTCTGGATGACGATCCGCTCAGGGATCTCTCCGCGCCGCGCGAGATCGAGGACACTCTCCACCATCCGGTCGAATGGTAAGGTGGCCCCGACCGTCACCAGCAGCACCGGCTCCTTCTCCGGCCTCGTCCCCTCCAGGCGGCGGATCGGGTCCAGGACGGGAGCATTGGGCCAGAACCTCGAAAGGGCCGGCGATTGCAGGACCTTCTCGTCGGCGAGCGGCCCGGCGATGCGCGCGAATGCGGACATCACCTCGAACCGAGCCAGCGACTCGATCACCAGAACCTTCGCCCCCAGCAGCTTGGAGAACAGGACCGTGAAGTAGACCGAGCCCGCGCCGGTCGTCACAACCACTTCGGGACGGCGACGCAGGACGACGGACAGCGACTGGAAGAAGTTGGAGATCGCCGAGGCGATCATCTTCAGCGGCGCCCCGAGCCGGCCCTGGCCGAGGGCCACATGGGTCACGAACTCGACCGGCCAGTCCTTACGCAGCGTCTGAGTGAGGCCGGAATCCTCGGAGACAAAGAAGATCTCGTGGGGCCGCCATGCGGCCTCCAGGTCAAGCAGCTGACGGACGTGCCCTCCGCCAGAGGCCGCAAGGCAAACCCGCAGCGGCCTCGCTCGCCCGAGGCCCCTGTCCTCAATGGTCATCTCTCCGAGACTCCCCCTGCCTTCACGCCCCGCGCCGCGCTCGTGACATGGCATCCCGGCGCGCGCAATCGCCCGAAGATCGCTCGGTCCGCCGCCGTCCCTGTCTCACACTGGTCAGGCGGTCTCGACGTCGGTGATCTTGTAGGTCAGCGGTCGGCCGTCCTCATCCGTCACCGTGACGTATTCCCCAACGGCGAAACGATGATCGCCCAACCGATGGACGGGTTCGACGCCCAGGTCCTCGGTGTCGTCGAAGTTGAAGAACCACTGTCCTCCGCGGCGCGCCAGCCGGCCGATCGCGGGATCCTCGTCGGGCGCGAAGCGGCGCACCTGGCATTTCGAACGGGCGTGTTCATAGGCCACAGAATCCAGTCGCTCGTCCTGGGTGAGCGGCGCGGTCAGGGTGTAGCCGCGGTGGTCGTCGCCGTTGGCGAATTCCGTGCCCGGATTGCGGGCGAGACGCATGACGATGCGCGAAGTCCTCATGATAGCTCCAGGTGCGGCCGCGCCGGACGACGCCGGCGCAGCCTCTAATGAGATAGAAACAGCGAAGGCGCCTCCGCGTTCAAGAACGTCCGGGTCGCTCCCCCGAAAATGAACTCCCGAAGCCTTGGATGGCCGAAGGCGCCCGCGACCAGCAGGTTCGCGCCCGCCGATTTCGCCGCGCGCAAAAGGCTGGGCGCGGGGTCGCCCGTGTCGGGAAGGATCTCGATGTCCGAAGCCACGCCGCGCACCTCCAGGAAGCGCTGCAACGCCTTTGGATCAGATTTCCGGGGGGAAGCGGCCGGGGCGCTGAGGATCACCACGGAAGAGGCCTTCGCCAGCAGGGGAATGGCTGTGCGCACCGCCCGGCTCGCCTCCTTCCCGCCATCCCACGCCACCGCCACAAGGCCCGCGACCTTCAGCCCGGCCCGCGCCACCAGGGTGGGACGCTGTTCCCCCGCGACGATCTGCTGGAAGGTGTCGGCCAGGGCGCCCCGGCCTCTCGCCGCCGCATCGTCGAACACGATCAGGTCGGAGAGCCGCGCCTCCATGGCGAGCGCCGCCCACACAGGCGACTCCAGCGCGATGAACGACTTTCTGGTGTGGCTGACCTGCGCGAACATGCTCCGCGCGCTCGCCTCGCCCGCCGCCGCCGCCTGTCGCAGGCTGTCCAGCGCCGAAGGCTGCACCGCGCCCGAATAGGCGTCTCCCATCCAGGGCATGAGGTCGGATACGTCGGCGGGGGCGAAGACGCCCGCGATCTCGGCATCGAACGCCTCGGCCACGCTTGCCGCCGCCGCGAGCGCGCGAGCGTCCCCCTCACCGCCCGACAACGGCGCCATGATCCTCGCCCAATCCATCCCGCCAGAACCTCCCATGGATGTACGTTCAGTCGTTCCCGCGCTCGGTGCCTTGTCAAGTTCCGCACCCGGGCTGCGTCCGCCTTGCGCCAGCGCATACCGCACCCTATCGAGGGGCAGGTGATCCAATGACGTCGTTCTCCCAAAAGCTCGATCGCGGCTGGTCGGTTTCAGGCTCCATGCTCTGCGTGGGACTGGACCCGATCCTCGAGCGGATTCCGGAGCCCTTCGCCAGTTCGCCCAGGCCGATCCTCGCCTTCAACCGCCATGTCGTGGATCTCGTCGGGGACCTGGCCTGCGCCTTCAAGCCCCAGTTCGCGCACCATGCGGCCGTCGGCGCCGAGGCGGATCTGGCCGAGACCATCGCCCATATCCGCCGCGTGGCTCCCCATGCTGTCGTGCTGCTCGACGCGAAGCGCGGCGATATCGGCTCCACGGCCCAGATGTATGCCCGCGAAGCGTTCGAGCGCTACGAGGCCGACGCGGTGACGGTGAGCCCCTATCTGGGCGACGACGGGGTCCTTCCCTTCCTCGAGTGGCCGGACCGCGCGGCGGTCGTCCTGTGCCGCACGAGCAATCCAGGCGCCGGCCTCGTCCAGCACGCGACGATCGGCGACGAGCCGCTCTATCTCGCCATCGCGCGACGGGCGCAGAGCCGCTGGAACGCCAACGGCAACGTCATGCTGGTGGTCGGCGCGACCGTCCCCGAAGAGTTGGCTCAGGTGCGCCGCGCGGCGCCGGACCTCACCTTCCTGGTTCCCGGCGTCGGCGAACAGGGCGGAGACGCCGGGACGGTGGTCCGCCTTGGCGCCCGCAGCGACGGCGCGGGACTGCTCGTCTCCGCCTCCCGCGCGATCCTCTATCCCTCGTCGGGCGAGACCATCCGCTCGGTCGCCGAGCGGTACCATGGCGAGTTGCGGACCACCCGCGTCGAGGCCTGAACGCCGTCAGGTCGTCTGATCTGCAAGCGTCTCAGCCGCCGTTCGCTCCAGCCGGGCGAGACGCGGTCCGCGCCCACGCGACGCCCGCCTCGGTCCAGCCGTCGACCCAGAATTCGCGCCTCGCCCACATGTCCTTCCAGGCGTCGGCGGTGGCTCGCAACCGCCCTCCTCCGGGCAACCGTCCCAGCAGGTCCAGGCCGAAGGCGCGGACCAGCACCGCGGCGAGATAGAGCCTCGTCCCCAGCCAGGCGCCGATGGGCCCGTCGTGCCGCTTCATCAAAGTGATCCGTCCAGCGAACACCTTGACCCGCTGATCGGTCCTCTTCGGTTCGGAAGCATGGCCGTGATGGATGATGGTGGCGTCCGGCGTGATCGTCGGGCGCGCGCCGAGCTGGCGGGCGCGCAGGCAAAGATCGGCCTCCTCCGCATACATGAAGAAGGCCGGGTCGAATCCCCCCAGCTGGCGCCAGAGCGCTGCGTCGATCAGCAGGAAGCAGCCGGCCACGATGTCGACCTCTCGGGTGCTGTCGCGACGCCAGCCGCCATAGCCTTCGGGATTGAAGACGGGACTGTCCTCGAAGGCCCGCAGGCCGGTAGCCATGCAGAACAGGCTCCAGAGCGTGGCCTTGCCCCAGCAGGACGCCGGATTGAGGCTGCCGTCGGCGAACACCGTCCGTCCGCCCCAAACCCCTCGTTTCGGATGGGCGTCTGCAAAGGCGCAGAGCCGGTCGACCGCGTGGTCCAGCACCACCGTGTCCGGATTGAGCAACAGGATCCGGCGGCCCCTGGCGGTCTCGCCGGCAAGGTTGTTGCCGCCTCCGAAGCCCAGGTTCTCGGTGGACGCGACGAGCTTCACATGTGGGAACCGTTCCCGGATCGCTTCCGCCGACCCATCGGAAGACGCGTTGTCGACGACGATCACCTCGAAGCTGGCCGTCTGCGCCTGCTCGAACACCGAGGCGATGGTGGCGAGCGTCATCTCCCGGGTGTTGTAGCTGACGATCAGGATGCTGACGTCGAGATCCGAGCCTTCGGAGGTCATGCCGTCTGCTTATGCATACGTCCCTCGATCTGAACCGCGAGCCAGTCGGTGAGCACGTGGCTGCCGTCGCCGGTCAGGTGGACGATATTGTTCCAGATATCGCTACGATCGCGGAGGAAGCCGGCGCTCCAGATTGGCGCGAGACCCCCATAGATCCCTTGCGCCTGGATCGTCGCCGAGCCCTCGTAGTACGGGATGTAGAGGAACACGAGCGGGACGCCGTGGCTGTGAGCCATCGCCACCACGCGCTTGAGGAAAGCCCTGTCGTCCCAGGCCCCTAGCCGCCTGACCAGCGACGGCATGTGGTTCGCATGAATCTGATTGCGGGTCCGGAATGCGACGGAATCCGCCTGCAGTTTTTCCGGACCCTCGGCCGTATTGAGATTTTCGACGACGTCAGCCTGGAGGGGCATGAAGCCAGTCGTCTCCAGTTCCGGTCCCGGATACGCCGATTGCACGAAGTGCGCGTCTCCAAGATCGAATCCCTCGAGCAGACCGTCCCACAACGACTTCATCTGGCGATAGGGAAGATAGGCCGCGTCGTCGACATATTCGGTGTTCCGCCAAAGCAGGCTGCTCGCCACGCTGGCGGGACTTCCGACGTACTTGTACGCCGGGTGAACGTTTCGATTCGGATATTCCTGGATCTCGTAGACGATCAGCTTCGGCTTCTTGTCGCGGAAGAGCTCGTCGAGCATCGCCAGATCGCTCCCGCGGCCGGCCTGGACGAGGGAATAGTTCACTGCATGCAGGGGCAGCCCCTGCGCCGCGAGATCCGCCTCCAATCGCGGGGCGCTGACGCCCTCGCGGCTCCTCGACGTGCCGACGATCGCGATATCGATTGGCGTCGGATCGAAGCGGGTCCGCTCATAGAGCCAGTTCGTCTCGGCGTAGATCGTTCCGTGGAGGGAGCCCCAGCGCCGGAATGGCCGATCCGGGAGCATCGCCGCCCCCACGGCCAGCACGACGGCGAAGCCCAGGATCAGGGCGACAGACCAGCTTGCTCTGCGCATGCCGTCAGCCGCGCGCCAGGCTTGGGCGCCGCACCTGACCGACCGCACGGCGCGGTTGGGCGCGCGCGCTCGCCGTCGCCGGTTCGGCGACGTTCTTCAGCCGGCTGCTGAGCGCGATGAGCATCCCCAGGATCATGAACACGATGCTGTGGTTGTCCTCCTGGCTGAAGACGGACTTGATGACCACGAAGTTCGCCAGGGCGACGGCTGCCGGCACGATCAGCGAGGTTTCTTCGTCGTCGCCCAGCGCGCGGCTGAGCACGAGGCGGACCACCTCGAATATCGCCATGAGGAACATGCCGAAATAGACGATGAAGCCTACGAATCCGTACTCGACGAGCACCGTCAGATAATAGGTGTCGATGGAGTTGAACCCGCCCGGCGAGAGCCAACCCACGACGTCAGCGGACCGCCCCACGCCATAGCCCCACGGGTGTCTGAGCGCCTTCGGCCAGCCCAGCGCCCACTGTTCCTTGCGCGCGTTCCCACTCGCCACCGCGAGGCCGCTTCCGAAGAACATCGCGTGGATTCGGCCGACGAAGAGGACGGGGATGACCGTCAAGACGCCGGCGAGCGGATAGCCGAAGAAGACGAGCGCCCCGAAAAGGCTGGTGCGGTCGAAGCGCCACCGCCGATACCCCCAATAGGCGCCGTAGAGAACAAACGAAATCAGCCACCCGAACATGCCCGATCGGGCGTTCGCGATGACGACGGTAAGAGTCACGAACGGTATGGTCGCGATCGCAGCCCACCTGGTCCGCCGATTGCTGGACGTAACCGCCAGATGGATGATGAAGGGCATGACAAGGGCGAGGAACTCGCCGAGTTGGATGGGCCCCGCGAAGGTGCTCTCCGCCCGGTAGCCGCCGCCGTAAGGCCGCACTTCGCCCGCCAGAATCTGCGCGACACGGGGGTCGTCGATTTTGAAGAACGGGGGAACGTGGTTCGCCCAGGGAACATGTTGGAGATGGTGCTCCCAGAGGGCGATAAAGCCCACGAAGATAGTCATCCCCCACATGACATTGACCCAGCGGGTCGCCACGCCCGGCTTGGCCATCAGATAGCAGGCGCCGAAGAAGATTGCGGTCCAGGCCAGCTGATCGGACGCGAACCGGTCGATGGTGAACAGCGGAAATGCGGAGAACAAGATCGAGAGCGCCTGTATCGCGACGAACGCGACGAACAGGCCCCAAACGAGCGGCGCGCCGGCGAGCGACGCGGCAAGGTCGCGCCTGAACCCGCTCGACGTAGACAGGCATACCAGGAGCACGATGGCGAAAGGCGCCCCCGTGATCCTGGCCATCGAGATCTGCGGCAACCCCGGAATGGCCAGGGCCAGATAGCTGGGCCATATCACCTCCGCGATCAGGAAGGTGAAGAACAGGGTTTCGAGCATCCGTACGGGCCCGACCTTCAGGTCCGGCAGCGCCCAGATCACCATGAGCGCGAGCACCCCGATCGGGATCACGAACACGAGGGGGAAAAACTGGCCGAACAGACCGAAGGCGGCCCCGTAGACCAGGAGAAATAGCCCCAGCAATGCGAAGCCCAGGCTGCGCCTGCCAACCCTGACCAGGGAGCTGGGCGGCGCCGTGTAAGGCGGCAGTACGGCCTCGCGATAGGTCCACGACCGCAGGACCGTCGCCAGACGTCCCGATCGATCATTCGATCGCCGCGCCCCACCGTCTCCCGACGGCGACGCTTCCGCGCCCCTTCTGAGAGGCCGCAGCCGTGGAACCGCAAACCAAGAGCGGCTTTTAGCGCGCGAAGGTTCGGCCTCTTGCATCAGGACGGTCATAATGTGCTGCGCCGGTGAAGAAAAGGGTCGCAGCGAGACCAGGGCGGACGCTTTGCGAGACGGCCGGCGGGAGCTAAGACGAGCGGCCCTGGCGGATAACTGCTGTAGAGGATTTTCAGATGCCGTTTCTGACCAGCATGGACGCCGACGGCCTCATGAACCCGGACGGCGCTCAGGCTCTCGGCGCCGACCTGCGGGCAAAATACGAGGCAGCGAACCCATTTCCGCACATCGTCATCGACGACTTCCTCCCGGCGGAGGTCGCCGAGCTGTGCCTTCGCCAGTTCCCATCCTCGTCGGCAGGGGCGTACACTTTCGATCGCGCCCAGGAAAAACTCAAGACTCAATTCAACCCCGACTATCTCCCAAAAGATGTTCGCAACCTATTCTACAGCTTCAACTCACGGCCATTCATCAAAGTCCTTGAGAATATCTGCGGAATTCGCGGACTTACGCCCGATCCTTATTTTCTAGGGGCCGGTTTTCACGAAACCCGAAACACCGGATATCTATCGATTCACTCTGATTTCAATCACCACAAGCCGATGGACCTGGAAAGACGAATAAATCTTCTGATTTATCTGAACAAAGATTGGAAATCTGACTACGGCGGACAACTGGAATTATGGAACGACGACGTCACGACTTGCGTGACTTCGGTCCTGCCCGAATTCAATCGCTGCGTGATATTCAATACGACCAGTCGCAGCTGGCATGGCAACCCGAATCCGGTGAACCACCCCGCCGACGACACGCGAAAGTCCATCGCCCTTTACTATTACACAGCCACCTGGTCGGGGGTCGGGCGCGAGCACACCACACAGTTCCAGGTCAGGAAGGGTTCCGACGACAAGGTCGATTGGCGCGTACGCTCACGCGAGCTCGCCAGGGACCTATTGCCGCCCCTGGTCCAGCGAAACCTCTCGCGGTTGCGACAAAAGGGCCGGGCGCCCGACACGGCGGAGTGAGCCTCCCGGCGCATTCGTCGCGGGCGGACGGCGGCCGAACGTCCGGGACTTTCCTCTGGATTCCGCGGGCGCCTTGGGTCATAAGGCCATCGCCCATAGAGGCCCCAGTCGCCTCATGACGACCCTGGATTTTGGCCCGCGTCTCGAAGATTGACACGCACTGGTGGGAACTGTGGAATCGCACAATGAGTTCTGATCAGATACTGCCGCAGATCCGTGCCATCATGGAGGACGTGTTCGACCTGGATGATCTTTCGGTTACTTCGGCCACGACGGCTGAGGACATCGAGGAGTGGGATAGCCTCAGCCACATCCGGCTCGTCGTCGCCATCGAACGCAAGTTCAAGATCAAGTTCAAGACAGCCGAGATCGAGGGCCTGAAGAACGTGGGGGATCTGGTCGATCTCATCGGCGTGAAGGCCGCCTGAGCGAGTTTCTGCATTCGAGAGGTTTGCTCGATGTTGATCGACTTGGACTGGTTGCCGCGGCCGGAGGACGACTTCCGGGGGCGGGTCAAGGCCGTCGAAGCCGCCATCGGCGCCATCGGAGACGATGCGCTCTACGAGCGGGTGGTCAGTCTCGCCACCGCCGCCTTGGACGACGCTCAGCTCACGCAACTGGCGCGGCTGTCCAGGCGTCTCGCCGAGGCCGGCGTCGGCGGCCATTTTGGTAGGGCGCGCCTGGGCGTTCTTGGGGACGGCACGCTCTCGCTTTGCGCTGCGCCGATCGTCGGCTCTGCGCTGCGCCACGGCCTGATCGTCGAGGTCGTCGAAGGCCACTACGGCGCTGCCGTCCAGGAGGCGATGGACAGGTCGAGCCAGCTGCACGCCGCCGGCCTCGACTTCGCCCTCCTCTCCTCCGACCGCCGGGCCATGGCCCTCGATGTCGCCGCGCCTTCCGCGGAGGTCGCCGAGGAAAGGGTGCAGGCGGCGTTCGACCGGCTCCGGATGATCGTCGAGGGCCTCTCGCCGAGCCTGTCCTCAGCCGTTCTCGTCCAGACCATCGTCCCTCCATTGGAGAGCCTGTTCGGCAGCTTCGACCGACAGGAACCCACCTCTTCGTTCGCGATGGTCGACGCCCTCAACCGGCGCATCGCCGCCTGGGCGGCCACGGGGAAGGTCGTGCTCGTCGACGCCGCGCGCCTGGCCGAGGCTGTCGGAATCGCGACATGGGAAGACCCGGCGCACTGGCACGCCTCGAAGCTCAGCTTTTCCCCTTCCCTGACGCCGCTCTATGGCGACTTCGTCGCCCGTACGATCGCCGCGGTGCGCGGGCGCTCCCGCAAGTGCCTGGTGCTCGATCTCGACAACACCCTGTGGGGCGGCGTGATCGGCGACGATGGCGTGGGAGGCATCGTGCTGGGCCAGAACTCCGCTGCCGGAGAGGCGTTCGTGGCCATCCAGCGCATGGCGCTCGAACTGCGCAGCCGTGGTGTCGTCCTGGCGGTCTGCTCGAAGAACGAGGACGACGCCGCCCGCCTTCCCTTCCGGGAGCATCCGGAGATGGTGCTGTCCGAGGACCATATCGCCGTGTTCCAGGCGAACTGGACCGACAAGGCGGCGAACCTCAAGGTGATCGCCCAGACGCTCAATATCGGGCTGGATTCATTGGTCTTGCTCGATGACAACCCGGCCGAGCGGTTGCAGGTCAGGGGAGAGCTTCCGCTCGTCGCCGTGCCCGAGGTGGGGTCCGACCCGGCGATGTACCCCCGCATCCTGGCTGCCGCGGGCTACTTCGAAACCGTCTCCTTCTCGCAGGAGGATCGCGACCGGGCCGCTTACTATCAGGCAAACGCCCAGAGGGCGGCCGCCCTGTCAGCCACCGGAAACCTGGACGAGTACCTGGCTTCGCTCGAGATGGTCTGCTCCATCGGATGCGTCGACGCCGTCTCCCGCGCCCGCACGTCGCAGCTGATCAACAAGTCGAACCAGTTCAACCTCACCACCCGGCGCTATTCCGAACGCGAGGTCGAAGCGGTGGAGAAGGACCCGCGCAAGCACGCCATCCAGATCCGCCTCACAGACCGCTTTGGCGACAACGGCATCATCAGCGTGATCATCGCCGACAGGAAGGCCGAGACCTGGGAGATCGACACCTGGCTTATGAGCTGCCGCGTGCTCGGGCGTCGCGTGCCGGAGGCGGCGCTCGGGCATCTGGTCGAAGCGGCCCGGCGCGACGGCGCCCGCGCCCTGATCGGCCGCTACATCCCGTCGCCGAAGAACAAGATGGTCGTTGGCCACTACAAGGGACTCGGCTTCCAACTCGAAACCGAAGGCTCCCAGGGGGAGACGGTCTGGCGGCTGGAGCTCTCGGGGCTGGAGATCCCGACGCTCCCCATGACCATCGTCGATACGGCCCTGGAGGCCCCCGTCCCTGCCGAGACCTGATGGGATCGCGGAGGGGGTCACGATGAGGACGGATCAAGCTGCTCGCCGAGAGCTGCACCGCGGCCTACGGGCTGGCGCGACGGTCGCCTGACGACACATGCTCTTTAACTCCATCTCCTTCCTCTTCTATTTCCTGCCGCTTGCGCTCGTTCTCACGTGGGCGGTCGGCCGCTGGAGCCGCTGGGGCGCCAAGGCCGTACTGGTCGTCCTGTCGCTCGCATTCTACGGGCTGGGCGCCCCCAGACAGGTCCCACTGCTCGTGGCGTCCTTCGCCTTCAACTACCTGGTGGCGGTTGCCATTCACCGGGCTCGCGCAGCGGATCGACCGCGATGGGTGAACGCCTGGCTCGCCGGCGGCGTCCTCGTCGATCTCGGCCTGCTCCTGTACTTCAAGTACTCGCGCTTCGTAGTGTCCAACATCGTCGCGTTGACCGGGGCTCATTTCGAACTCGGCAAGATCGCGCTGCCGCTGGCCATCTCCTTCTTCACCTTTCAGCAGATCGCCTACCTCGTCGACACGGCGCGCGGTGAGACGCGCCCTATGCGGGTGCTCGATTACGCCCTGTTCATGGGCTTCTTCTCCAAGCTGATCTCCGGGCCGATCGTGCGCTACGGCGAGATGGCCTCGCAGCTGGAGAGCCGCCGCGCCGGCGCCGTCAGGGCCCGCAACCTGCTGACGGGCCTGGTCATGTTCTCGCTCGGCCTGTTCAAGAAGACGGTCATCGCCGACTCGATCGCGGCCTATACGGGCCAGCTGTTTGGGGCCGGACCGGATCATCCCCTCGCGCCCGCCTTCGCTTGGATCGCGGCGGCCTGTTTCACCCTCCAGCTCTATTTCGACTTTTCGGGCTATTCGGACATGGCCCTTGGGCTCGCCCGCATGTTCGGCATCCGGCTGCCCCTGAACTTCCATTCTCCCCTGCGCGCCGCCAGCATCATCGAATTCTGGCGTCGCTGGCACATGACCCTGCAGCGCTGGGTGGTGACGTACATCTTCCAGCCCCTGTCGCTGCCGATGAACCGGTTGGCGGCCCACCGCGGTCTGTCGGGCTGGGGCGCCTTCTTCGCCGGCACGGGCTTCCCGATCTTCATCACCTTCCTGGTGCTCGGAGTGTGGCACGGAGCCGGTTGGACCTTCGTGGTCTTCGGGGTGCTCCACGGGATCTATGTCTGCGTGAACGAGGCCTGGCGGGAGCACCAGAAGCGCGTTCGCCGCAAGCTGAGGCGGGCCGGCCGGACCCCCTCCCCGCCCTCCCGGGCCGAGATCGTCGGCTACCACGCCCTCACCCTGGCGGCCGTGCTGATAGCCAACATCGTGTTCCGATCGGCCACCCTCGCCGACGCCTTGCGGGTTTGGCGCAGCATGGCCGGCCTGACGGGATGGAGCGGGGGCTTTGCCCCGACACCCGGCTTCGGTGTTACGCTTGTCCTGGCGGCGGGAGTCGCGCTGGTCTTCCTCTTCCCCAACACCCAGCAGATTCTCGCGAGGTTCGAGCCCGCCTGGAACTGGCAGGAGTGGAAGGACGTAGGCAAACCCCCGATCAGCTGGACCTGGAAACCGTCGATTCCGGGCCTGCTATTCGTCGGAGCGGTGCTGTTTTTCGCCGTGATGTTCGTTCAGAGCGGACCCACGACCTTCGTGTACTTTAATTTCTAGGTAAGGCGCCGATGGACTTTGCCGAGATATCCACCGCTGTCCGCCGGGTCGCGGGAGGCGCCGACATGCCTCTGCACCACGTCGGCATCGTCCAGCCGACCGAGGCCGATGCGCTGGAGATGATGGCCCTGCTGGGCCTCGAGGAGGACTATCGCGGGTTCGTGCCCACCTGGTCGGCGCTGTGCATCTTCACGCGGCCGGCGGGCCGCTCGCCGATCGAGTTTGTCGTTCCCGACGGGGGGCCGCTGGAGAAATTCAACAAGGGCGCGGGGGGGCTGCACCACATCGCGCTCGAGACGCCCGACATCCGCGAGCTCGCCAAGGCGCTCGAGCTCGACGGCCTGCGGCTGCTCGAACCCGAACCCGTCAAGGGCGCGGGCAATTTCCTGTGCAACTTCCTCAGCCCTGTGTCGACGCGCGGCATAACGGTGGAGTTCGTCCAGGTTCTCGCCCGCTGACCCGCGTGCGATACCGAGGGCAGAGCGCGGCGAAAGGGCCTGTCAGCGAAGTGGCGTCCATGGACCTTGCCGCAGGACCGCCCAGTCTGGGCGCCCCCGAGCCGGCTCCGGATCTCGCGCCTCCGGGGCAGGAGGCGCCGCGGCGCGCCGGCGCAAAGCTCTACTTCGTATCCTCGGTCGTCGCCCAGGCTTCGGCCCTCCTCAGGTACGTGGTGCTCGCCCACCTGCTGGGCCCGACCCAGCTTGGGCTCGCCACGACCTTGGTCGTCACGGCGGCGTTCTTCGATCAGGTCAGCGACACCGGCGGCGACAGATTCATCGTCCAGGATCGACACGGAGGAGAACCGGAGGTCCAGAAGCTCATCCAGACCACCTACGTCCTGCGCGGTATCGCGACGGCGGTGCTGTTGATTGCGGTCTCCATCCCCGTCTCGATGCTCTACCACCAGCCGCAGCTGGTCATAGGTCTGTGCTTCCTGGGCATCTCGCCGCTCATCGCCGGTTTCGTCCACATGGACACCCGGCGGA
Source organism: Caulobacteraceae bacterium (assembly GCA_036488995.1). Lineage (GTDB taxonomy): Bacteria > Pseudomonadota > Alphaproteobacteria > Caulobacterales > Caulobacteraceae > Acaudatibacter. The sequence goes on along the minus strand of DASXGQ010000157.1, from coordinate 9,340 downwards.
CCCAGCGCTGGATGGATTTTCGCGCCGAGGCCATCAGCAGCATCGTCGGGGAGACGATGGGGCTCCTCGCCGTGCTCATTGCCGCTTGGATGACGAGGTACTATAGCGCGATCATATTTGGTCTTGTTAGTCGCTCTCTATTCACAGTCATAACATCTCATATCGTCTCGAAGCGAAGATATGCTCTTGGGTGGAGTAAGGAACATGCGCTTCGGATGGCGACGTTCTCCGGACCGCTTCTGATCAACGGGTTCATGCTGTTCATCGGCTCACAGGCAGACCGGGTGATCGTCGGAAACCAGCTGGATGTGAAATCGCTAGGCCTCTACAGCGCTGTCCTGCTTCTGGTTTTCTACCCCACTGCTCTGCTCATCCGATTCATGTTCGCCTTGTACATTCCGCAGGCGGCGGCGGGGCGTGACGACAGGGCGATCCGCGTTCGGGTTAGCGAGCGGCTTGGCGGCCTTAACGTCGGACTGGCGATCTGCATCGCAGTCGGCTTCGCCGTTGTCGCGCCCATCTTGGTGCCGTTTCTCTACGGGGAGCGCTTTCGCCAGACAGCGCTGCTGATCGGCCTCATCGGGATCCTGCAGACGACCAGGTTCCTTATCACCTGGCCGACCGCCATGGCGCTGGCTATGGGACGTAGCCGGAGCGTCCTAATCGCCAACTCCACCAGGCTTTGCGTTCTCCCCGCCGCCTTTCTCGGCCTGCACTTCATCGGGGGCCTGGAAGGGGTCGTGGTAGGCTTTATCGGCGGAGAATTGGCTTCGATCATCGTGGGCCTGTTCCTGCTCAATCGCATTTTGCAGACGCACGCCTCGGGTTTTGACAGGCTTGGCCTCTTCGTCCTGGTCGGGGCGACCATTGTCGCCTGGAACCTCCTCGCCCCGTCGGCGTCGACGCTCACCCTCACTCTGCTCTGCGTCGGAAGCGTCCTGTTGACAGCGGTCGTGGCGTGGAGGGAGCGGAACACCCTTCGAGAGGGGCTGACCCTGCTGAGCGGCTTCCTGCGAAGGCTGCAGCGCGAACCCCGGCCCGTGAAGGCCAGTTAATTCAGCTCAGCGGCGTTTCGTCGTGCCGCGGCCTTGTCCAGGTTCGCCTGAATGAAGGCTCGCGCGCGGGCCTGTAACGTTGTGGGAGAGAGTTCCCCGGCCGCGATGAGGAGGATGGTCTCGACCGCCGCATTTCGCTCCTCGCGGACGCGGCGCAGCTCGGCCTCAGCATCGACCACGACTGCCGAAAACTGCCCGTGACCGTCTGCACGTAGCTGCTTGGCGGCCTCTCTAAGCAGATCAATGTCCGCGATCACGTACTCTGACGTGTTGTTCATACCCGCCCCCTGAATTTCAGCGTGTGAACCTCCCCGGCTTGAGGCAAAGCTTGGATCTAAAAGCGCGGGATCGAGGCAAGAGTGCCCGATAACGTACTGAATATATATGCATTTTCTTAATCAAGCTGCACTGTGACGCCAGGACGTTGCGGATTCAAGAGCTTCAGTGTGAGCGAGTCAGATGCTTGCTCGCAGCGAACTGGCGCAGGCTTCGTTCGGGCTTGTTCGCGCCTCGGCCGGTTTCGAAACAACACATCCGCAGAGCGGGTACCGCGCTGCGATTGGGCGCGCGCAAACGGGCGGCTGAAATCCGCGGGTCGGTGGCTCGCACGCGCGCCCCGTCCCCGGACCCTGCGAGGCCGCCGAGTTGTCTGAACCCTCAAAAAGGCTCTATCGTCAGCGACTTCGGGGATGAAGGCAGAGTGAGGCTCGCAGTCGCACATGAGATCACCGCCCCTTCCTCTCACGGCGATGGCATGCGGTTCGCTGGCCGTTCTTGCGATTGCGGGTGCGGCGACCGTTGCCTCCCGTCCAACTGCCGACGCCTCACCGTCTGCCGAAACCACTCCCGGTGATCTCGTGGTCGCCTCCGGCTGCGATCGCCCGTCCGCGGAAACCAGGGGACGGACCTATTACGTCGACCCCGCCCGAGGGGGCGACGCCGGCGATGGATCAGCCGCCCATCCGTGGGCGACCCTCGCGAAGGTAATGCAGCGTCGCCAACAGGACTTCCGCGCGGGAGATCGGCTTGTGCTGGCGTCAGGCGATCACGGCGTGGTGGTGATCAACCGCCAGAACGAAACCTTCGTCACCATCGCGGCGGCGCCCGGCGCTCGACCGCAGGTGCAGGGGCTCACGATGACCGGCGCGCACTGGATCATCCAGGGCCTCGACTTCCAGAAAACCGGACAGGTAAAGTTGGTGAACATCGCCCGCGGCGCCCAGAACGTGATCTTCGATCACAATCGCCTGTCATCGCAAGATGATGTTAAGGGCTGGACTCCCAACGACTGGGCTACGAAAGCCCCTGTCGCATTCAACGTTGATGGTCGAGGCGGAACTCGCTGCGTCACCATTTCCAACAACGACATCCGCAACGTTACCAACCCGATCAATCTGTTCGCTTCGGACGTCTTGTTCATGGGAAACAAGATCGATCACTTTGGCGGAGACGCCATAGACTATGGGGGCGACAATCTCACGATGTCTCACAACGTGATTACCAACGCCACGGCGATCGACACCGGGCAGCACATTGATGCGATGCAGGGATTCACGCCTGGAGGGCCGGGCTGGGTCAAGCACCCGTACGACCGTCTCACCATCGACGGCAACGTCATCATCCGCCAGGCAGACCCCAACCTCGCCTATCCCATCGACATGCAGGGGATCGACGGCTTCTCTGACGATTGGACGAACCTCACCATCGTCAACAATGTGGTGGTGACCAACACCTATACCGGCATCTCATTCTCCAGCGTTCACCACGGCCTGATCGCCAACAACACCGTCGTGTCGGACGAACACAGGACCGTGCATAACCAGCCAGGCGGCGCCAAGCCCTCGGTCATGACCGGCGAGCTGGTCTGGATCGCCGTCGGAAATCGAACGCACGACGGCTCGCCGTCCAATGACGTCGTCCTGCGGAACAACATCGCTCAGACGATCCTGATTTCCAGTGAGGCGGGTGCGACGCAAGCGGATCACAACGTCGCTTATTTTCAGTGGCAGCTTCGACCACCGTATGTGACGCGAGGCGTAACTCAGGCCACCCCGGGGCCCGTCGGGAACCGCAATCGCGTCGATCCCCGTATCGTGAAGGGTTTTGTCGCGTTTGACCCCAAGACTCTCACTTTCGACCTTCACCTGCGGGAAAAGAGCCCTGCGATCGGCGCGGGCAATTCCGACCGGGCGCCGCCCGTCGACGCCAATGGCCTGAAGCGAAAGCAATCCGTCGACCTGGGGGCCTATGCCTACGCCGGCTCGTGACTCTGGCGGGAAGACTGTCACCCAGGCATCTGGTCAGAAAACGCCACCAACCTGTCCCGGCAAGACAACAGGACTCCCTTCTCCCCTTGCGGGAGAAGGTGGCCCCGCGAAGCGGGGTCGGATGAGGGGTCGACGCACCTATCCGCAGAAGGCCTCCTTCAACATCCCAACGCATTGAAATTAGTCTCGAACTGCCAGAGTCCGAACGCTAGCCGGAGAGGCCCGTCGACCCCTCATCCGGCCGCCTCTCGGCGGCCACCTTCTCCCGCAAGGGGAGAAGGACCGTGTTTCAATGCGCTACCCTCGGATGAAAAGAGAGGTTCGCAACACTCCCTTGCGGGAGAAGGGCGACGAAACGACCGCGCTTCAAAACGCTCGACGTCGCGTGAATCCGCCAGCCTACGGAGATAGGGCCGGGGGAAACCCAGGAGTCCCTCCAGGACCTAGCGGCAGCGGGTTTGCTCGCGCCCTCCGACAGTCACAGTCTGGCAAAGTTGCGTATGGCGCTGCGCGGAAGCGCTTTCCGTATGCTGGCGCTGGCTACCATGGCCATGATGGGCAAGGTGGTGTCCGTGCGCGGTCTCGCCCGTAGCGGCGGCCCCGTGATGACGGTGGTGGTGGACGGAAGCCTGGCCCGCGTGTTCGTGCGTCGTGGCCGTGCGCCCGTGATGGGTAGAGTGGCCGTGATGCGCCGTGTGCCCGACGTGATGGGTGGCGTGAGCATGCGCTCCGGGCGTGGGGGCGGCGTGATGCAGATGCGCGCCGGACGCGGCGCTGCTTCCCACCGCATGGTGGCGGCCGTGATGTGCTGAAGCGGACTTTGTCCCTGCAGCCTCAGTATGATGAAGGTGATGATGATGCGTGACGGCGGCCGCTGGCGTGGCGCCGACAAGGGCCAGCAGCAGCGCTAGCCGCGACAAACTAAGCAACCGCATCCTGCCTCCAGGCCCGCCGGATCACCCCTCCGTCGACAGACCCTTCAACACCACGGGGACGAGATTCGGCAAGTCTTCGCTGATCAGTCCCGGCCCGTGCGAATTGGCGCAGGCCGCGTGGATCCACACCCCTGCCGCCGCTGCGAGAAAGCTGTCCATGCCCTGGGCGACGAGGCCACCGATGAGCCCGGCGAGCACGTCTCCGGAGCCGGCGGTCGCCAGCCAGGGTGTGCCGTTCATATTGACCACCGCTCGCCCGTCCGGGGCGGCGATCACCGTGTCCGGCCCTTTGAGCAGAACCACGGCTTCGGCTCGGGCCGCCGCCAGCCTCACCGCGGAGATCCGCTCGGGCGACACCTTCAGCACGCCCGGAAACACCCTTTCGAACTCTCCCTCATGCGGGGTGAGGACGTCATCGCGATCCACCACCGAAAACAGGTCCGCTGGCTCGTCGCGGAACACCGTGAGAGCGTCTGCGTCCAGAACCAGCGCCGCTCCCGTGCGCGCGAGCGCCAGCACATTGGCGAGGGTCGCCTCGGTCACGCCGGCGGCCGGTCCGATGATCACCGCCTCGAGTTGGCCGGCAAGGCCCTCGAGTTCCACATCCGTGTCGAATGGGCGCAGCATCACCGCCTCGAGGTGGGCAGCGTTCACCATCAGGGACTCGGGCGGAGACAGGACGGTGACCAACCCCGCCCCGATGCGAAGCGCCGCGCGCGCAGCCAGTCGCGCCGCTCCCGTATGCCAGGCCTCGCCGCTGACAACGCCCACGCGCCCCCGGGTCTGCTTGTAGGCGGAGACCGAAGGCCAGGGATACCGGTCCAGCCACAGCTCGGGCCCGTTCTCGAAGAGCTTCGAAGGGGTCTCCCCAAGGCCGATGTCGGCCACGACGACATCGCCACAGAGCCCTCGGCCGGGCTGAAGGACATGGGCGGGCTTGCGCCGATGAAAGGTGACGGTTACGCCGGCCTGGAAGCAGACCAGCCCCACCGGTCGCCCGGTGTCGCCCGACAGACCGCTCGGCGTATCGATCGCCACGACCTTGGCGCGCGCGCGTTCGAGGTTGCGCGCCAGCCGTGCGACTTCCGGGGGCAAGGGACGATCCAGCCCGGCGCCGAAGAGGCCGTCGATCACGATCGCCTCGTCGGCGATGTCCTTGAGTGGATCGGCGGGCCGCCCCCAATCGGCCGCAGCCGAGATGGCGTCCGCCGATTTGGGCGGAGCCAACGCCTCCAGGCGGACGGGCCAGCCCTTCGCTTCCAACAGCCGCCCGGCCACATAGGCGTCCCCGCCATTGTTGCCCGGGCCGGCCAGCACGCGAATGGGTCCCTTCGGGAAGCGGGAGGTAACCGCCTCGGCGACGGCCGCTCCGGCCCGTTCCATCAGCGTTCGCGAGGGGGTCCCAGCCTCAACTGCGGCGCGATCGGCCGCGGTCATTTCCGCGACGGTGAGGATCTCTTTAGGCTTCACCTGTCCCTCGACCGTCGGCTTCCCGATTGGCTTCTGTTTTCCATCTTCTGGCACGCAGTTGGATGGCATCCCAAGGCCACCTAAGCAACCTGGGGGGCCTGCCTTTGCCGTCGTCCAAGCTTCAGCCTGACACGGTGCGCATTCCGGCAAGAGTCCTACGGTGCGGGCGGGTTGCCCCTAGCTCCGCCTTGCCCACAATACTGACTTAATGCTGACGCCCCATTAATCCATGCTAAAATCTTTCGGTAAAGCTTAACGGTACGGTTTGCAAAACAATGCTGGGAATTCCTGGTGCGCTGGTTAAGGTTGTTTTTGCACCTTTGCTATATCGTTACCCGCCCATTGGCCTACAACCATCAGAACTTGGCGTTTATCTCAGCGAATTACTTAACAGAGCGAATGTCCACGGCGACGTCGCCGAGGTCGGGTGCAGCGTCGGAGGTACGGCGTGCGTGGCTTCGGCGCTTGTTAGAAAGTGGTCTCCTGAAAAATCATATACATGCTTCGACACGTTCAGTGGCTTTGTACCTTCGCAGGCTGAGAAAGACGTATCCGAAGGGACCCCAAGAGATAAAACTTCGACTTATTCGGACAATTCGATAGATCTCGTCCGACGAATTTTGAATATGCACGGCGGAGAGTCCGTGAGGTTAATTAAGGGCGATATATCGCAAGTATCGATGAACACGCTCTCCCCCGCTTACTCTGTTGTTCTTCTGGATGTTGATCTGGATGAACCGACCTACGCAGCACTTAAAATCTTTTGGCCGAGACTTTCTCAGGGCGGTATAATTCTTGTCGACGATTGTGCGAATGATTCCGAACAAGTTTGGAGAGCTCGATTCGGATACTCCAGATTTTGTGAAGAGATGGGCTTAGATCCCGAATTCCGATATGGCTTTGGAATCGTCGAGAAACCGGTTTTGCAATCTTGAATCCCGAAGCGAGACCGATCGTCTCTTCACTTAGTTCTGAGCAGCTCCATCTCAGCTAATAGAGGCTGGCCTCCTCGCCCCTCCATGTCTCGCAGGCTTCAGAGAATCTGGGTCGTGGCTTCCCGCCCGCGCTCGATCAAGGAGAGCTCCCCGTTCCGGCTTTCCAAGGTGGTCACCGATGTGTGGTCGGGGCGGAAAGCGACCACGGCGTCCGAACCCTCGAGGACCGACACCGCGCCATTGATTGCCACGAAATGGCTGAACACCGCTGTCCCCGCGCGCACCCGCAAGGCGGAGACGATCGCCCGTCTCCAGCCTTCGTAATCGATGTCGCCCTTGATCTGCGACCACGCGCCCCCCATCGCTTCACGCAACCAGGCCGGCCGTTCGGTCGACGCCAGGCTGTTGGGGGTCGGGATCTCTCCCACGGCCGGATCGATCTCCACCTCTACGCCGAGGGCGCGTGCGAAGGGCGCGGCCGTTTCACGGCACCGGCGCAGGGGTGAACTCACGACCCTCGATGGTCGCGCTTCTGCAGGGAGGTCCTGCAACCACCGCGCAACCGCTTCGGCCTGCGCCCTGCCCTGCTCGTCCAGACCGGGATCGTCATCCTCCCCCCAACCGGCGGCAGGTCGTCCATGACGGATAAGGTAGAGACGATCTGACACTTGTACGTTTCCGCTCTGGAACTTAGCCTGGAGAAAAGGATTTTGGTTCCGATAGATCGCACCTGAACCCGCTTGTCGAGCCAGTGTCCTCCTGGTCGGGGTCGGCTGTGCGCGACGGCCCAGTACATGGACAGTCCGTATGCAGCCCAACGTCGCCCTGCGGGACATGGTTCGATCCTCGTTCGTTGGTCCTTTCATCAGGGACTTCGTCGTCATCCCCTATCGCCGTCGCCAGTGGCGCGATGACGTAAGGCGGCGCTCCGCTTCCGATCACGCCCGCTTCCAATGCAACCTGTGCGGATACGAGGGCCTCTTCGCCGGTATCGCGAAAGGGGAGGGAGCGGGGCGCTCCTACGCGGTATGTCCGAATTGCGGTAGCTGTGAACGACACAGACTGCAATTGAAGGTTCTCGACCAGATCCTGCGAGAATTTGAACCGTCACGGAAGTCGATATTGCACTTCGCTCCGGAGCGTTTCTTCAAACGTCGATTCAAAAATACCTTCGGGATTTATAAAACTGCAGATCTGTTCCGCGCCGACGTCGATATTAAGGCTGACATTACGAACATGCGCCTGCCGGATGAAAGTTACGACGTCGTGTACGCCTCGCATGTTCTTGAACACGTACCAGATGACAGGAAGGCTGTAGCCGAAATCTATCGGATCCTGAAGCCGGGCGGAATGGCGATACTCCCGGTCCCAATCAACTCGATGGGCAAGACGGAAGAATATGCCGCTCCTCGCCCGGAAGAAGATGGCCACATCCGCTCTCCAGGGCTTGCAGATTACTTCGATCGATATCGCGATATTTTTGACGAAGTGAAGATATTCTCGTCGCCGGACTTCGACGACGGCGGCCCTGACAACCAGGTTTACATCCGCGTTCGCACCCCCGATGGCGAGAACCGGATTCCGGACTTTGTCCCCGTATGCTTCAAAAGGCCGGTAGATGGCCGCTCGAGCGCCTTTGCTGGGGCGCCCACCCCCGGAGAGCCCCAGCTGGGGTGATTTGTCACCCTCGTTCGATTGACAAAGCGACACGCGTTAGGGCTCTTCCGACTCGGCGCCTGGCCCCGGGGGCAGGCCCACTTCGCCCGCGGACCGGATCGAATGAAGAAGATCGAAGCGATCATAAAGCCCTTCAAGCTCGACGAGGTGAAGGAGGCGCTCCAGGAAATCGGCCTTCAGGGCATGACGGTCATCGAGGCCAAGGGCTTCGGACGTCAGAAGGGCCAGACCGAATTGTACCGCGGCGCCGAGTACGTCGTCGACTTTCTGCCAAAGATAAAGATCGAGGTGGTCGTAGCTGACGATCAGGTGACCGCCGCCATCGAAGCCATCCAGAACGCTGCTCGCACTGGCCGGATTGGAGATGGAAAGATCTTTGTCTCTGACATTTTGGAAGTTGTTAGAATCCGCACCGGAGAAACCGGCGCGAACGCCATCTGATCTACAAGGGAAATCATAGATGACTACTGCGAAGGACATCCTCGACCTTATAAAGGAAAAGGAAGTCAAATATGTTGACGCACGTTTTACCGACGTGCGGGGGAAGATGCAGCATGTGACGTTTGACATCGACCTTGTGGACGACGAGTTCCTAACCGACGGCACGATGTTCGACGGCTCCTCGATCTCCGGCTGGAAGGCGATCAACGAGTCCGACATGAAGCTGCGTCCGGACCTGTCGACCGCGATCATCGACCCGTTCTACCAGCAGACCACCATGGCGCTGTTCTGCGACGTGCTGAACCCGGACACCAACACGCCCTACGAGCGCGACCCGCGCTCGATCGCCAGCGCGGCCCTGGCCTACGCCAAGTCGGCCGGCGTCGGCGACACCGTCTATTTCGGTCCCGAAGCCGAGTTCTTCATCTTCGACGACGTGCGCTGGTCCACCGCGCCGCACGACACCTCCTACTCCTACGACTCCACCGAACTGCCGGTGAACTCGGCCAAGGCCTACGAAGAAGGCAACATGGGCCACCGTCCGGGGCCCAAGGGCGGCT
>DASXGQ010000117.1:0-18769 GCA_036488995.1 Caulobacteraceae bacterium | reverse complement strand
CCGACCCTCCTGCGCCCTGCGGGCTCCGGAGGGCCACCTCCCCCGCGACGGGGGAGGAGAGCGGGCTTTATTTCAAGCCGCGACCTTGATCCGCGCTTCGCGGCCGCCGCGCACGAGGCCGCCCGGCAGAGCGCCGGTGTGGGCGCCGTTCTCGAACGTCACCTGGCCGGACTTGACCGTGTAGCGGTAGCCTTCGACGCGCTGAACCAGGCGCTTGCCGCCGGCAGGCAAGTCATTGATCGCCTCGGGGCGGCTGAGGCGCAGCTTGTCGAAATCGATCACGTTGACGTCAGCGAGCAGGCCGGGCCGCAGCTCGCCGCGGTCGGTGAGGCCATAGGCGCGAGCGGTGTCGCTCGAGAGCTTCCGCACCAGGAACTCCAGCGGGAACTTCTCGCCCTTCACCCGATCCCGCGCCCAGTGGGCGAGGATGAAGCTGGGCATTCCCGCATCGGCGATCACTCCGCAGTGCGCGCCGCCGTCCGACAGGCCGAACAGCACGTTGGGGTGCTGCATGTTCTTGCGGAAGAAGTCGAAGTTGTAGGTGAAGTAGCCGCCCAGCGGCTGGTAGAACAGCTCGCGGCCTTCCTCACGCAGCAGCAGGTCGTACATCATCTCCATCGGCGCGATCCCCGCCGCCTCGGCGAGGCCTGTGACGGAGCGGCTGCGGTCGGGTTCGTAGTCCGGGTTCTCGCCTAGCGGGAAGATCTGGGCGAGCAGCTCGGGGAGGGTGCGGCCCATCAGGGTCAGGCGGATGCCGCTCTCCTCGGACAGGATCGCCGCGCGGATGTCCGGCCGCATCATCATCGATAGCTTCTGCTCGTGCGGCAGATGGGCGATCTCGCGCCGATAGGTGGGGTGGCCCACGAAGACGTGGAAGTTCGACTGCAGCCCGTGCAGCACGCCGGTGGGGCGGCCGGCGATCTGGGGACGAATGTCCATCCCCTGGCGGCGGGACTCCTCGGCGATGTTGTACATCTTGTTGCCTTCGTAGGCGCCGGCGGAGGTGGCCACAAGGGTGACGGGCAGGCCAGTCTCATGGGCAAAGGCCTTCACCCACGCCCATTCGTCGTCGTCGCCCAAGTGGTCTGACACCATCTCGAAGACGCCGTGGGAGAGGCCCTTCATGGCGAGACCCAGCTGCAGCATCTCCTCCGAGCCGGCGAAAGTGCCCGGCATGTAGACGCCCGACTTGTCCTTGTGCAGCAGGGTGCGGGAGGTGGAGAAGCCGAGCGCGCCGGCGGCAACGCCCTCGCGGACCAGCTCGGCCATCTGGGCGATCTCATCGGCGTTGGGCTCGTAGTCCGTGTTGCACCGCTCGCCCAGGACATAGGCCCGCACCGGCGCGTGCGGCACGTGGGCGCCGACATCGATCGCCCGGGGCATGGCCTCCAGGGCGTCGAGATATTCGGGGAAGCGCTCCCACTTCCAGTCGATGCCTTCGGCGAGGGCTGAGCCGGGGATGTCCTCGACCCCTTCCATGAGCTGGATCAGGAAATCGTGCTGGTCGGGCTTCACGGGGGCGAAGCCGACACCGCAGTTGCCCATGATCGCCGTCGTCACGCCGTGCCAGCTCGAGGGCGCCAGCAGCGGATCCCAGGTCGCCTGTCCGTCGTAGTGAGTGTGGATGTCGACCCAGCCTGGCGTGACGATCATGCCGGTTGCTTCGATCTCGCGCGCGGCTGACCCGATGACTTCGCCGACCGCGACGATCCGATCGCCGTCGATGGCCACGTCGCCCACGTAGGGTTCGCCGCCCGTGCCGTCGACGATGGTCCCGCCGCGAATGATCAGGTCGTGCATCGGATCCTCCACTCTTCCGCGGAAATGTAGGCGGGCGCCGTGGGGTCAACGCCAGAGACTTTCGCAGAGCCCGCGAAATTGGCGTATACAGTGCAAAAAACTCCAGGGAAGAACGTCAGAGGAGGCCACGAAGGCCATGGGTTACAGGCATCCGGCAGAGCCGGATTTCGCCGGCGTCATCGGCCGGACCATTCCGGAGTCTGAGCCCCGCTGGTCGGACGATCCCGCGCCCAGAGGCGCGCCGAACGTCGTGCTGATCACCCTGGACGACACCGGCTTCGCGCACCTGGGCTGCTATGGCTCGACGATCGAGACGCCGAACATCGACTTCATTGCGGCTGAGGGACTTCGCTATGCGGGCTTTCACACCACCGCCGTCTGTTCGTCGTCGCGCGCCTGCCTCCTGACGGGCCGGAACCACCACGCGGTCGGAATCCGCGCGGTTTCGAACATGGACACCGGATTTCCCAACATGCGTGGGGCGGTTACGCCCAGCGCGGCGACGGTGGCGGAGATCCTGCGCGACAGCGGCTATGCGACGATGGCGGTCGGCAAATGGCACCTGTGCCCGATGGCCGAGGCGACGGCGGCGGGGCCGTTCCGCAACTGGCCGCTGCAGAAGGGCTTCGACCGCTTCTATGGCTTCCTGCAGGGCGAGACCGACCAGTTCTATCCCGAGCTGTCATGCGACAACCACTTCATCGAACCGCCTCGAACCCCTGAAGAGGGCTATCACGTCTCCGAGGACCTCGTGGATCAATCGATCGCGTGGCTCCGCGACCAGAGTTCTTTGACGCCCGAACGACCGTTCTTCCTCTATCTGGCCTTCGGCGCGACCCACGCCCCGCACCAGTCGCCCAAGGCCTGGCGTGAGAAATACCGGGGCGTCTTCGACGAAGGTTGGGACGTCGCACGCGAGCGCTGGTTCGCGCGCCAGAAGGCAATGGGAATCGTCCCGGCGGACACGCGCCTGGCGCCCCGCAATCCGGGGGTGAAGGCCTGGGGCGAGCTGAGCCCCAAGGAACAGCGCTTCGCCGCGCGCCTGCAGGAGGCGTTCGCGGCCATGCTCGGTCATACCGACGCACAGATCGGTCGCCTCGTTGGCTTCCTGCGTGAGCTCGGACGACTCGACGACACCCTTGTCATTCTCTGTTCGGATAACGGGGCAAGCCAGGAAGGCGGGCCGCTCGGCGTCATGGACGAGATGAAGCACTTCAACCTGATGCACGAGGATCTCGACGCGGCCCTCGAGCGCCTGGACGACATCGGCGGTCCCGACAGCCACAGCAACATCCCCTGGGGCTGGGCTCAGGCCGGGAACACGCCGTTGAAGTGGTACAAGCAGAACACGCACGGTGGGGGCGTGCGCGATCCGCTGATCGTGCGCTGGCCGCGGCGGATCGCCGATCCAGGCTCGATCCGCCATCAGTTCTGCCACGCCATCGACGTGACGCCGACGATCCTCGAAGCCGCCGGGATCGCGGCGCCGCAGGTCGTCCGGGGCGTCGCGCAGATGCCCATCCAGGGGGCCAGCCTGGCCCCTACGTTCGCCGATCCGGCCGCGCCAAGAACCCGGCAGGTCCAATATTTCGAGATGCTGGGCCACCGCGGGATCTGGCGCGACGGGTGGAAGGCGGTGACGCACCACGTCCAGGGAAAGCCGTTCGATCAGGACGTCTGGGAGCTCTACCACCTCGACAAAGACGTCTCGGAGACCGGCGACCTGGCCGCGGCGCAGCCGGATCGGCTGAAGGAGATGATCGACCTTTGGTGGCGCGAAGCGGAGGCCAACGGAGCGCTGCCGCTGGACGACCGGGGCTTCTTCGAGCTGTTTCGAGCTTCTCGCCGTCCGGGCCTACCCACCTCTCGGCGGCATTTTCTCTACCGGCCGCCGATCTCGCACCTGGTGTCTGACGCCTGCCCGCCGGTGATGCGAGGTTGGCGCACCACGATCGATCTGCGTCACGCTCAAGGCGCGGAAGGCGCGCTGGTCGCCCGCGGCAGCCTCAACAGCGGCTTCGTCATCTACGTCAAGGATGGCCGCTGTGTGTTCGACTACAACGCCTTCCACGAGCACAGCATTCTATCGACACTGATTGCGCCCGGGGATCGCCGGATCGAGCTCGTCGTGGAGCGTCAGGCTGACGGCTCGGGCAAGGCCGAGATGCTGATCGACGGGGCGAGCTGCGCCAAGGGCGACATAGGCCGGATGCTGCTGATCATCTCCAGCCTCGGCATGGACATCGGGCGCAGCCCAAGGCCGATCTCTCCAGACTATGTTCCGCCGTTCGTCTATCCGGGGCTGATCCGGTCGGTCTCCTTCGACCTTCCGGACCTCAGCGCGCTTCTCGGCGGCGCAGGCGAGCGCGCGGAAGTGACAGCGGCGATGACTCGCCAGTAGGCGAAGAGGCGGATCAGGGCTGGGCGGCGAGGAGGGCCGAAGTCACGCGCCGGATCGCCGCGCGGGCGCGGGAGGGATCGAGCCTCTGATCGTTCCTGAGCTCGATCCAGGCTTCGATCGACAACACCATCTCGAGCGCTTCGAACAGGGAGTGGTCGGAACGAACTTCCTGAGGCAGCACGGCGGAGAGAGTTCGCCGCATGTGCTGTCGCATGGTCTCGTTGTTCGTCCTCACCACCTGGGAATGGTGCGCATGGGCCTGCGCCGCCCGGCGATACGGCATCACCTGTTCATAGGCCGTGAAGCGTCGGGTCATCAGATCGTCGAGCCGCTCGCGCCAGGTCTCGCCGTGCGGCGCAGCCTGGGCGAGGTCGGCGATGCGTGAGAGCACCACCTGGCTCATCTGCTGGAACAGGCCCTCCTTGTCCTTGAACAGACGGAAGACTGTGCGCAGTCCTACGCCGGCGCGCTGGGCGATCGCTTCGGCGCTCGGATCGAAGTCTCCTTCACGCACGCATTCGAGCAGGGCAGTCACGACGCGGCGGCGACTTTCCTCCGTGCGCAGCCGGCGACCGTCTTTGCGAACCTCGTCGGCGGGGATGGGGGTGGTGACCGTCATGTGTGGTTGTTTGCACCTAAGGATGATCGCGCCGGGATCCCGTCAAAAGTGACGATAGCGCCGTGTCAGCGCCAAGGCGCGAAGTGCTTCGACAACCTCAGCCCCTGGCGTTGATAATGCGACCCGTCCGCGCCGTACAGCCGGCTTGGCCGCGCCGTTAGCGGTTCGAAGACGAGACGGGCGACTGTCTGGCCGTCCTCGAGCAGGAAGGGCGTCTCGCGGCTGCGGACCTCCAACACGCCTCGCGAGCCTTCGCCGCCAGCCTCCTCGGTCCCGAAACCAGGATCGAAGAAGCCTGCATAGTGGACCCTGAACTCGCCGACGGCAGGGTCGATGGGAGTCATCTCCGCGGCCTGGTTCACCGGGATCTCCACCGCCTGCTTCGAGGCCAGGATGTAGAACTCTCCCGGATCGAGCAGGAGCTCGCCCCGCCGCGCGTGCAGCTCCTCGAAAAAGTCCCGCGGATCGTGGCCGCCTTCGAGGTCCATGTCGACGACGCCGGCGTGTCGTCGGGCGCGGAAGCCGCATATGCCCTCGCCCAGCTCCACGCCCACGCTGCGCACGGCCAGAGGACGGGGCGCGCCCGTCTTCAGCCGCAACTGATTGAGCCGCGTGCCGGTGCGGACGAGGATCGAGAAGGTCTGGGGCGCGATCTCCAGGTAGAGGGGCCCTGCGTAGCCTGGCGCGACATCGTCGAAGGCCGGCTGCCCATCGGTCAGCAGGCGCACGAAGATATCGACGCGGCCGGTGGAGCTCTTCGGATTCGCCCGGGCGCAGACGTCCGCCGGCAGGGCGAGGCGCTCCGTCACCTCGGCGATGTAGACGCAGCCGCGCTCCAGGACGGCGCCGCGCGTCAGGTCCACTTCGTGCATGGCGACGTCTTCGATCCGTTCCGCGACCCGGCGACCGGGCCGCGGCAGGAAGGAGGCCCTCACCCGCCAGGCGCGGGCGCCCAGGCGGAGATCAAGGCTGGCCGGCTGCGTCTGGTCGGCGGCGAACGCCTCGGACGCGGCGATCGCTCCCATGTCGACCAGTTGCTGGATGGACTGGCACGGTAAAATGCCCGGATCGGCTGTCATGTGCGCCGACCCATGGGGGAATGACGGGGCCGTGGCAAGCACCCGGCCTTGACCGTCAGGGCGCCGGCGCCTCCTATGCCGGCCCTTTCGAGCAGGCGAGACCGGGCGATGAGTGAAACGCCAGACAACTGGGAGGCCGCGACGCGGCTCGTGCGCGGTGGCGTGGAGCGCTCAGGCCACGGCGAGACGTCCGAGGCGCTCTTCCTCACCCAGAGCTTCGTCTACGACAGCGCCGAGAGCGCGGAAGCCCGCTTCAAGGGCGAGGAAGCGGGGTTCATCTACGCCCGGTATGGCAGCCCGACCGTACGTATGTTCGAGCAACGCCTGGCCCTGCTCGAGGGCGCCCAGGCATGTCGCGCCACGGCTTCGGGCATGTCCGCGGTGCACCTGGCCCTTACGGGCCTTTTGCGCGCAGGAGACCACGTCGTCGCGGGCCGGGCCCTGTTCGGTTCGTGCGCGTGGATCCTGAACACCTGGGGGCCACGGTTCGGAGTCGAATCGACGCTTGTCGATGGGCCGGACCTGGAGGCGTGGCGGGTGGCCGTGCGCCCCAACACCAAGGCGTTCTTCCTGGAGAGCCCGGCCAATCCGCTGCTCGAGATCTGCGACATCGCCGCGATCAGCGCGATCGCCCGTGAAGCCGGAGCGAAGGTCGTGGTGGATAATGTCTTCGCCACCCCGATCTTCCAGTCGCCGCTCAAGTTGGGCGCGGACGTGGTCGTGTATTCGGCGACCAAGCACATCGATGGCCAGGGGAGGGTGCTCGGCGGCGCCCTGCTCGGGGACCAGGCCTTCGTCGATGAGAACTACCGCGATTTCATCCGGCACACCGGCCCGGCGCTGTCGCCTTTCAACGCCTGGCTCCTGCTCAAGGGCCTTGAGACCCTCGACTTGCGCGTCCGCCGCCAGACAGAGACGGCTGGCAAGCTCGCAGACCTTATCGCGGAGCACCGGAAGGTAAGCGCCTGTCGCTATCCGACGCGGCGGGACCATCCGCAGCATGAGATCGCGGCGCGGCAAATGAGCGGGGGCGGCACCCTGATCGCCTTCGACCTTGGCTCGCAGGAGGCCGCCTTCCGGTTCCTCGACGCCCTCGAGATCGTCGACATCTCCAACAACCTCGGCGACGCCAAGTCGATGGCGACCCACCCGTGCACAACGACGCACCGGGCGCTCAGCGAGGCTCAGCAGCAGCAGATCGGACTGACCCGGGGATGGGTGCGGCTGTCCGTGGGCCTGGAAGGCGAGACGGACCTGGCGCGGGACATTTCGCGGGCCCTGGACGCAGCCTAACGGCGTCCCTCCTCGGAAGCGAAGGACAAGCGCCGGATCACCCGACCGCGTCAGGCTCCAGGGCGTAGACGCGCGAGCAGTATTCGCAGGTGACGCGGATCTGGCCGTCCGCCTCGACCATCTGCGCACGCTCCTCGGGGGGGAAGGTGCGCAGCATGCCGAGGATCTTCTCCTCCGAGCAGCGGCAGAAGCCGGTGAGGGGCTTGGGTTCGAAGACCCTCACGCCTTGCTCGTGGAAAAGGCGATAGAGCAGGCGCTCGCCGGCCAGCAGGGGATCGATCAGTTCGTCCTCGCCGAGAGTCTCGAACACGGCCTGCGCCTGCAGCCAGGCCTCGCGCGTCGATCCGCGCGCTTCGTCCTCGGCGATGTTCTGGATCAGCAGGCCGCCGGCGCGCCAGCGGGGGCCAGCGCCGCCATCGGCCTGGCCGACCGCCAGGCGCACGCGGGTGGGTGTCTGCTCGGACTGGGCGAAATAGGTCTCGGCGCACAGGGCCAAGGTTTCGCCCTCGATGCGGGTCACACCCTGGTAGCGGTCCATCCGGGGACCCTGGTCGATGGTCATGATAAACACGCCTTCGCCCAGCAGGGTGTGGGCGCCGGGCCGCGAGAACCCGCTCGAGACTTCCGCCACCCGCTCGGCGTCGAACCGGCAGTAGCCACGCAGGGCGCCCGAGGCGTCGTAGTCGGCCACGACATAGGCCACCGGACCCGAACCCTGGGCCTGGACGATCAGGCGGCCTTCGAACTTCAGGCTCGCCCCGACCAAGGCGGCGAGGGCGCACGCCTCGCCGAGCAGGTTCGCGACCGGCTCGGGATAGGCGTGTCGGGTCAGCACCTCATGGATCGCCGGGCCGAGGCGCACGATGCGGCCGCGGACGGGCTGATGGTCGATCTGGAAGGGAGCGACGATATCGTCTTTGAGCATGTCGGGCACGGCGGCCATATAGATACGTCCGGCGGATTTTCACGGGTCCGCGTCGTACAAGCACCTTGCGGCCGATTCTCCCTTCAAGCGAACTCACCGAGCCATCCGGCAGTCCGCCGAGTGCGAGGCCGAGACGGCGAAACACGCGCTTTCGGCAGGGCGCACGCACCCAAAGTAATTAGTTACTCAAACCTCCTGTCTGGTGGATTCGGCCCGGAATGTAAACGATGATGACTGAACACAGATAACTATCGGTGTTCATTGCATTTCGAGCTTTACAGTTGTCGACTCCGGATCAACCTCTCTCGACATAAGAAAACGTCGAACTGGGAGGTTCGCCATGGTCATCCGTCAACCGTTCCCGGGCTTTCGCACGCCGGCGCTGGCGCCGACGTCCGAGCACACCAGTGGCCGCGTAAGTCGCGCCTCCGCCATCGCGATCGCCGTGTCGATCGGAATCCACGTGGGTATCGGCGCCTGGCTGGTGCAGGCGACCTTCCACCCGTTCGCACTTCCAACTCAGGAGAGCTCCAGGACGATCGACGCCAGCACGATCTGGCTGACACCGCCCGCTCCGACGCCCAAGATGGCGCCGCCGCGCACGGTGGTTCACACGCCGAAAGTCCTGGCGCCCACGCAGATCCCCACTCTCCCGCTCCTGCCGCGGCAACAGGAGCTTCGGCCCCTGCCGGCCACAGGCGTCGATCTTGGCGCCACGCCCTCGACGGATATTCCCGCGCTGACGCCCGACCAGCTGCCTCGGCAGACGGTGATCACCAATCCGGAGTGGCTCTCACGACCGAACGCGGCGCAGTTCGCGCGCGCCTACCCGGAAATGGCGGCGCGTGAGGGTGTCGGCGGCCTTGTCAGCCTCTCCTGCGAAGTCGCCGTCAACGGCGCGGTCACAGCTTGCGACGTGGTGAGCGAGTCGCCCGGCGGCTACGGCTTCTCTCGCGCCGCGCTCTCGCTCACGCCCCATTTCCGGCTCAAGCCACGCACCGAGGACGGACAGCCCGTCGGCGGGGCGCGAGTCATCATCCCGATCCGGTTCGCTCCAGCGGGAGGCTAAGGGCGTTCCGCTCGGAGAGAATCAAAGCGGTCGGCGCCCCGAACGATCAGCGCGCGTAAGTGGGGGGCCGCTTCTCGAGGAAGGCCATCACGCCCTCGCGGAAATCCTCGCCCTGCGCGCAGAGGATCTGGTTGCGGTCTTCCATCGCCACCGCCGCCTCGAGGCCCTGAGCGTCGATGGAATGGTTGAGGCACTCCTTGGTCAGCCGAAGGCCCAGCGGCGTAGCGCGAAGCATGTCGGCGACCATGGCCTCGCCCTCGCCCTCGAGGCGATCGGGCTCGACCACGGCGCTGACGAGGCCCAGGGCAAGGCTTCGGTCAGCGCCGATGAACCGGCCGGTGAGCATGAGCTCGGCCGCCACCGACGATCCGACCATGCGTGGCAGGAAGTAGCTCACGCCTATGTCGCAGGCCGATAGGCCAATGCGGATGAAGGCGGCGTTCATCTTCATCCGTGGCGTGGCGATCCGTACGTCGCTCGCCAGGGCGAGGGCGAACCCGCCGCCGGCGGCCGCGCCGTCCACCAGGGCCACGATCGGCTGGGGGCAGCGGCGCATCGCGATGACGATCTCACTGATCTGACGCTGTCGGACGAGACCCTGTCCTGGGCCGCCCCCCGCGGCGTTGTCCCGCTCCTTCAGATCCAGGCCCGCGCAGAAGGCGCCCCCGGCGCCACGCAGGGCCACCACGCGCACCTCGTGGCGCCAGTAGAGGCCGGTGAAGAGATCGCGCAGCTCTTCGACCAGCCGGCGATTCAAGGCGTTGAGCCGGTCTGGGCGGTTCATTGTCACCCAAAGGGACTCGCCTCGCGCCTCGACGATCAGGTATTCGTAGTTCATCCGTCGAATTCCCTCTCCTGGACGCCGCCGCGGGCCGTGGGCGCGGCTTATGGACTTATTGCGGACCGCCAAGACGCGGCGATACTCGACCCGATAGGTCTCGAACCATGAAAGCCGAACGCTGATGAGTCCACGAAAGCTCTGGAGGGCGAGGGTTTTCGTGTCCGGGCTGGCGACGCTGCTGATCGGCGGCGCGGCGCCCGGCCTTCTGTCCGCCCAGGCCCTGGAGAAGGGCGCGCCGGGACATCCGGCTCCGGAGCGTTCGGCGGAGGCGTTCTCCCGCGCGGGCGACATGGCCATGAACGGGGGCGATCTCAATTCTGCGATCGCCTTCTACCAGAAGGCAGCCTCACTCGCGCCGAAAGAAGCCGTCTACAGGCTGAAACTCGGCCTGGCGCTGGCGCGCTCGGGATCGACGGGCGATGCCTACGACGTGCTCCAGAACGCTCGTAGGCTCGATCGCAACAAGTCCCCCGAGATCGACCTCGCGCTCGGACGCGTCGCGCTGAGTTTGGATCACGCGCAGGAGGCGCTAACCTACCTGCAATCTGCGCAGACCAAATCGGCCGACGACCCCGCCGTGTGGAACACACTTGGCGTCGCGCACGATGCGCTGGGCGACCATGCCCAAGCCCAGAGCGATTACCAGAAGGGCCTCGCGGCGAAGCCCGGGGATCTGGCGTTGCAAAACAATCTCGGCCTGTCCCAGGCGCTTGCCGGCGACTATCCGGGGGCCATCGCGACCCTGTCCGCCGTCGCCTCGGACCCGCGGGCAACCGCAGGCAACCGGCTCAACCTGTCGCTCGTCTATGGCCTCTCCGGGGATGACCAGCAGGCGGCCCAGGCGGCGCGCCGGGATCTTGGCGAAGCCGACAACGCCGCCAACCGGCAGTACTACCGGCTGTTGAAGGCGATGGACGACAAGACCCGCACCCGTGCCATCTTCGGACTCGGCGCACCGGTCCAGGCCCCCTCAGCCGCGCAGCCAGCAGTCTCAGGGCAGCGCTAGAGCAAACCCCGTTCAGACGGCGCTCGCGTCTGTTCCGTGCAGGGCGCGATGGCTCAGAAGGTGCGCGCGCGGCTACATGCGACGACGTGTTGCTGCGCACCGCCGAAGTCGCGGCATCGCCAGCGGGCGTCGAGTCGCGACAGGTTCGGAGGATTGCGGAGCGCCGCTGTGCCGGGAATACCGGTGTCATACAGCCAGATGACGCCGGTTCCTGGCGCGTACGCCCGGCGCGCCAGGACCTTGTTTGGATCCTCTCCGACCGCCGGAAACACGGGGTCAACGGGGATCGAGCGTCCTGCCCGATGAAAGAAGAAGCCCCCGATCTGGGCCAACGCATCAGGGGCGCCATGCTGATTCTGGGGGGCGTCCCAGAGGAACACCAATGAGGATGTCTGGGCCGCCATCAGGGCGGAGGATGCTTGCTCGAAACTGAACCGCTTGCCGTCGTGCAGAGCCCCGGAGAGCGCTCCCAGGAAGACGCCGCCCTGAAGAGCGAGGAGGGCTGCAGGCGCGATCCGCCATGAGACCGCGAGGCGTTGTGCGATCATTGCGATCCCCAGCAGCAATCCAGGGACCATTGCTGTGAGGTAGCGTTCCACCACCAAGGGCCGCATGAGGGAAAGGACGACGCAGGACGCGATTGCGGCAATGCATGCAACGGGCGCGATCCAGAGGCGCGAGTCCGGCGGTTTGCTCGCCTCGGGACTGGCCGGTGTCCTGGCGATTTTACCCAGGGCGAAGGCCCCGATCGCCCAGAGCACAGTCAGCCCCATAGCGAACCGGCCGCCGAACAGGAACTCCGTGAGGCCAGGAAGATCCGTGATCGCGAGCCGCGGGATTCCTCCGCTGCCGACTTCCGAGAAGGACACGAGGAGGGCGGCGTGCGCGGCGATGAGCGCCGCTGAAGGCGCAAGCGCCAGGGCGGCCGGCCACGTGCGCAAGGCCGCGCGGCGGCAGACCAGGAGGTAGGCGAGACCCTGGCACCCCACCATGGCCGCCGCGGCGTAGTGCGTGAAAATCATCAGCGAGGAAACTGACGCCCAGACGAGAGCCGCACGCAGGGCGGGGGCGCGCATCAGATCCGCGAATGCGGCGGTATTGGCGACTCCGAGCAACAGCAGGAGCGAATAGCAGCGGGCTTCGGTCGCGAAGAGGAGACCCGGTAGCCAACATGCCACCAGACCGGCCCAGACGAGGCGGACCCGATAGGGAATCGCTCTCGATGGCGCCAGGGCGACCACGGGGGCCAAGGCCGCGAATGCTGCTGATGGGAATCGCAGGGCCTCGTCGGAGAAGCCGGCGACTCGCGCCCAAGCCCATGCCACCGCGTACCCAAGGGGCGCATTGGCGTCGAGGGAGCATTGGTGAACGAATTCAGCGAGTGTGCGCTGAGCCGCGATTGCGCCTGTCCATACCTCGTCAAACCACAGAGGCGAACTGGCGCGGAACACCAGTTTCGCCGCGCCGGTCACCAGAAGCAAGGCGACCAGTCCGAGGATCGCCGGGTCGAGGGCCCCGGACGCCCGCTGGTGGGGGGTGGAGAGCAGAATGGAGGTTCCCACAGGGAAGTCCGCGTTCCTCGGGTCCTTCGTCGGATCGCGTTCCTGGGTCGTGGAGAGGGCTCTCATTGCGAGGGCCTGTACGTGCACGCCAGCGCATGCGTCTTGACGATCCCAAAATCCCGGCAGCGCCACCGGGGATCGAGGCTTTCGATTCGCGGAGGGAAGCGCCGCGCAGCGCCCTCGGCGGCGCCTTGGTCGAGCCAAATGATTCCCGCCCCCGGGCGGTGATCTCCCAGGGCGAGAACGGGATTTGGATCTTCGCCCGGCTTTACGATCACTGCGGTCACGGCCAGCGGCCGACCGTCCCGGTGGAATAGGAAGCCGCCCACCTGAGCGAACGCGTCCCGGTTGCCTCCAGC
This sequence comes from Caulobacteraceae bacterium, assembly GCA_036488995.1. Classification (GTDB taxonomy): domain Bacteria; phylum Pseudomonadota; class Alphaproteobacteria; order Caulobacterales; family Caulobacteraceae; genus Acaudatibacter. The sequence continues at coordinate 5,815 of DASXGQ010000117.1, read as the reverse complement.
GGCGGTCGGGCTGTCCCAGAAGAAGGCGAGACGCTGGACGCCCGCGAGCCTGAGGTCCGACCACGCCGCCTCGAGGTTTAGGCCGGACGGCGGGCGGAAGGCGCTTGGAAGCAGTCCGGCGACGAGGCCGAACTGGAGGGCGACAAGGGCGACGGGGGCAAGCGGCGTCCTGCGGCCCAACTCCTGGGCGATCAGCGCGATACCCAGGAGAACTCCAGGGGCCATCGAGGTGAGGTAGCGCTCGGTGACGAATGGGTGCGCCATGGACACGCAGAGGCAGAGCGTTACCGCGGCGCCGGAGGTCGCTGGCGCCAGCCAGACCAGGGACGGGGCATGCTTGGAAGGCGAGGCTGCTGTGTTCGGACGAAGCCGCCAGAGCGCGAGGGTGACGGCGCCCCAGGCCAACAGCACCCAGACGGACGAGCGGCCGCCGACCAGGAACGCAAGCAACTCCGGCGCCTCGCTCACGCGCAGCGGCGCATTGCCCGCCGGCCCGCGACTGGAGAAGCCGACAAGGAGCGCGGCGTGAACCCCCAGTGATATCAGCGCCGGAATGAAAGCGAGCAGGGCGGGCCAGGTACGCACCGCGCGCAACCGGTGCGCCAACAAAAATGCAAGTCCCTGGCAGCCGACGAGGGGCAGGGCCGTGTAGTGCGTGAGGATCAGAAGCGAGGAGGCGGCGGTCCAGACAAGGGCCCGCCTGGTCGAAGGCTCTTTCAGGAGGCTTAGATAAGCGATGGTGCTCCCCGTCCCGATGAAGAAAAGGAGCGCGTAGGACCGCGCTTCCGCAGCGAAAACGAAGCCTGGTATCCAGCACGCGAGAAGAGCGACCCAGACCAGCTTCGCCTGGCGGGGAATGACGCGACCCGACGCGAGCGCCAGCAGTGGGGCCGCGCTCGCAAAAACCACGCTTGGGAACCGCAGGGCCAGATTCGAGAGCCCAGCCATGTGCGCCCAGATCCAGGCGAGGACGTATCCGAGCGGTGCGTTCACATCGAGATAACACTGACGAAAGAGGCCAGCCGGGGACCTCTGACTGGCGATCATCCCTGTCCACAGTTCATCAAGGGTCAGCGGATGGTTGGCCGAAAAGGCGAACTTCGCGGCCGCCGTGACGATCATGAGGGCGGCAAGGGCGACGACCCCAGGGTCTATTCGTGTCCGGCGTCCCGAGCTGGCCGCCTCCAGGGGCGCTAGATCGATAGACGGTGAGGGCGCCGCCTTCACAACACGCGTCCCTTCACGCACGCCAAGGTATGGCTCGAGCCCGTTCCGAAATCCCGGCAACGCCAGTGGGCGTCTGTCTGGCTTATCCGCGGCGGGAACCTGATCGCCGCGGTCGACCCGACATTCGTATTGTAGAGCCAAAGAATGGCTGCATTGTTTTTCCTGGCGAGAGCCAGAAGAACCTCATTCGGGTCCTGTCCTTGTTGCAGAGATACGTCGTCGCTCACGATCGGCCGGCCCGCTCGATGGAAGAAGAAGCCGCCGATTTGAGAAAAGGCGTCGTGGTCTGCGCCCGTCGCGCCTCGATCGTCCCAGAGGAATTCGACGCGAGTCACGCCAGCGTGCATGAGCGCTTCGGCGGCGCGCTGGAAGCTGATCGGCTGAGCCTTGGGGGTTCCCGCGAGGAGGATCGCAAAGGCGATCGCCGCTTGAGGGGCCAGCACGACCAGTGGGGTGGGAGGCCAGAGCGCGGCTATCCGCCGGACCAGCAGCGCCAGCCCCAGGAGAACGCCCGGCGCCGCGGTTGTGAAGTAGCGCACGACGAGCATCGGCCGAACCCAGGAGGCGGCCAGGCTGGCCTGGTAGACCGCCACGCAGAGGATCACCGACCCTACCGACGTGGCCGCAACGATCCAGGGACCGCGGTCTTCGCCTTCGAAGCCCAATCGCGCCGCAGGTATCGTTTCGCCTCTCAGCCTGCTCATGAGTAAGCCGATGAGCAGACACATGACGAGGATCCAGATCACAGGAGCGCCGCCCAGGAGGAACTGGACGGTATCCGGCAGGTCCTGTGGCCGCAGCGCAGCGGGATCCGTCGGTGCCGCCCGCGCGAAGCCTCTGAGCACGGACGCGTGCCACGCCATTTCCACCAGACTAGGAATGAAGGCGGCGAGCGCAGGCCAAGTCTTCAGAGCCTCTCCTCGCCACATGATCAGGAACACGAGTCCTTGGCAGGCGACCAGCGGTGTCGCGAAATAATGGGTGAGGATGAGCAGAGACGATATCGCAGCCCAGACTGCGGCCGCTCCCAGACGGGGAGATCGGAGGAGTTCGGCGAAAATCAAAGTGTTGGCGACTGCCAGAAAGAGCAGAAGCGCATAGCACCTCGCCTCTGCCGCGAAGATAAATCCCGGCAGCCAGCAGGCGAGAAGCGCCGCCCAGATGGCTCTGACGCCTAGGGGTACCGTCCGGGAAGGAGCCAGGGCGATTAGCGATGCGAGGCTGACGTATAGAGCAGAAGGAAGCCTCAATCCGGTATTTGAGAGTCCTCCGAATGGTCGCCATAACCAGGCGACCAGATAGTAAAATGGTGCGTTGACATCGAGATAACACTGATGGACGAAGCTCGAGAACGATCGCTGGCTTGCGATCATCCCGGTCCACACCTCGTCCAACCATAGGGGCGCCCCGGCCCGGTAGAAAAACCTTGCTATGGTAGTGCTGAGTATCAGGACGCCGAGCGCAAGCCCGGCGGCGAGGGGCAGGTCCGTCGAGACCCCGAATGCGATTTTCGGGCCTGCTTGCAGGTTCTCTGGCGCGACGACATCCGGCGTCGATGGCGCAGTCGTCGCCGGCGATTTTCGAACTGGAACCTGCACGCCGGTATTTTCTGCAGTTCTGTGCCGAAGCGCCATGCGATCAATAGTCTCTATCGAGTATGAAGGCAGAAGATGTAAACGTCGCTCGAGTTAAAGGTGGGCAGATTTGTCTTACTTAAAATTTAAGGTAACCTAATGAGGTGGTCTGTCTCCCCTGATCTCAGCCCGACGCGCCGCCTGCTGTTGGTTGCGCTCCTGATCGCAGGGGCGATGAGTCTCCTGTTCGCACTCAAGCTCGACGTACGGTCCCGCCTCGGTGACACGGACGACGCCATGCGGCTGGTGATGGTGCGTGACCTTCTGGCCGGGCGTGGCTGGTACGACCAATGGGTCTCTCGACTCAGCCCGCCTTCCGGCCTGTACATGCACTGGTCACGCCTCATTGACGGAGGAATTGCGAGCCTGATCTCGATCCTTCGTCTCGCGGCGCCGCCCGTGACCGCCGAGTGGCTTGCACGGGTGATATGGCCGCTGCTGTGGATCTTTCCGGCGGTTGCTTCGGCCCTGTGGCTGGCCCGCAATCTCGGGGCGCGCTCGGCCGTGTTGACGACTGCGGTGCTGCTTGTGCTCGACCTCCAGTGCTACCGCCAATTCCTTCCCGGGCGGATCGACCATCATGACGTCCAGATCGTCATGACCCTCATCGCCCTGGCGGCGGCGACGTCCTCTCGACGACCGATCGCCTGCGCCGCGATCGCAGGCGTGGCCTCGGCGCTCGGTCTGGCTGTGGGGCTGGAAGGACTGTTCGTTCAGGCGATCGTCGGCGCGTCATGGGCGATCCGCCTGGCCTTTGACCGGCGCCAGGCAGGGCCGGCCGCGGTCTATGGAGCCACGCTGGCGGTCGGCGCAGGAGCGGTGTTCCTCATTCAGACACCACCGTGGAGATGGGACGTCCCGGTTTGTGACGCCCTTGGCGCGAACCTCGTCTTCGCCCTGGTGATTTCCGGTCTGGGCCTGTGCGCCGTCGCCAGCGTCGCTTCCAGACTAACAGCGACCGGCCGGCTGGTGGCGCTGGGGGCCGCCGCCGCCGCCGCCGCGGGCGCGTATGTCGCGTCCGACCCGGCATGCCTGCGTGGCCCATTCGCCGCCGTCGAACCGCTCGCCCACAAGCTGTGGCTAGACACTGTCGAGGAGATTCAACCCCTGCCAGTCGTCTTCAGGCTCGATCGCGCCGCCGCCATCGATGGGATTGCGACGCTCATCACCACACTGATCGCCGCCGTCTATCTGCTTGCGCGGAGGTCCACCCGCACGCCTGCGACCGTGCTTGCTGTCGCGGCCTTCTTCGTCTCCTGCCTGCTGGCGACACGCTACTGGCGGACCATGGACTATGTCGCCTGGATCGGAATTCCGCTCATGGGCGCGGCGCTTTCGAGCGTCGCCGTCAGCAGGTTGCGGGACCTGTTCGTCCCCACTTTGGCGGTCAGCATTCTCGTTTCCCCGACTAACGTCGCGATCGCAGCAAATTCCGCAGGAAACACCTTTCTCCCGCGCCAGGGGCGTTTGTCCCACTCCGTCGTGAGGCCGTCCGAACGCTGCTTCGCGCCCAAGACTTTTCGCCAACTGGCCGTCTTGCCCCCTGGAACCGTGATGTCGCAGGTCGACATGGGATCCTTCATCCTGGCCTTCACCCCGCATGCGGCCCTGGTCGCGCCTTACCACCGCATCTCCCACGAGATCGTCGAGACGTTCGAGGCCTTCGACACCCCCGTCGGCCCCGCTGAGGCCAAGGTGCGCGCGCTTGGCGCGACCTACATCGTGGATTGTCGAGGCCTTTCCCTGTCGGGCCGGCCGGGGACTCTGGGGGCCAGCCTTCGCTCAGGCCCGCCTCCGGCCTGGCTGCAGCCGTTGTCGCCGCCTGGGGCGACGCTCTCGATCTGGAGGGTGGCAGGCGGTGGCAAAGGTCAGAGAACTTCTGGCTGATCGGAGCGGCCGGGACCCAGGCTGGAACGTCGTCGGACCGGCTCGGTCTCAAGCGAGCTGAGAGACGCCTTCATATCGGGCGCCTTGCCGGGAATGAGGGGCCTTATCAGGAGTTCGCCCGCAGTCCTTATCTCGCCATACTCTGGGACGCCGACCTCCGGCCACTCGTCGCGGCCGGGCATCCAGGCCGTCCCGAACATCATGTCCCACCAGGGGAAAAACACGCCGAAGTTATGGTCCCAATGCTCGGGCTGCAGCGAGTGGTGGATCCGGTGGAAACGATTGTCGGCGAGGAACACACGAGCGCGGCCCATCCCAAGGGCGGTGTTGGAATGGACGTACTGGGCCCAGGTCATTGTAATCGCGAAGAGTACGGTTCCGCCAACCGGGTTCGGCACGATGAGGCCAACGGGGACGGTCCATAAGAAATACTGAAGCCCGCTCTCGGCGGGGTGATGGTAGCCGGAGAGCCCATGCAGCTCCCGCGGGCTGTGATGCACCGCGTGCCATCGCCACAGGAAGCGGTGCTCGAAGCGGTGGAACCAGTAGTAGGCGAAATCGCCGACCACCAGAGCGCACAGAACGCCACCCGGAAAAGCCCAGGTAGGTAACAGCGGGTGGATGTGGAGCGCAGCAATGAGGGGGGCGATCAGCCCGCACAGGTAGGCGCCACCGATGATGTAAGTGAACCAGAGGGAAAGGCTGCGCAGTCGGCCTGCCCGCCCAGCACGCGTACCGATGACGGGCGCCTTGGTTTCAAGAACCAGCACGGCGACAAAGATCGGCAGTAGACTGAGGAAGTGAAGGGCCCCGCCCTTGGCGGGGGCGATCAAAAAACTCGAGAACGCCATGCGGGCAAAGGAAGCGCCTGCGGACGGCGATTGCAAGAGATCAACCGGGCGCGCCAACGAACGCCGCCACGCGGCCCTGGCTTTAGTTCCGGCGAAACGGCAGACGGAGAGGGCGCCTGCGGTCATGCGAACCGGGGCTACCTCACTGCTCTGCTTTAGTGATGGCTCGTCACCGCAATGACCTGGATGATGGCTGGCCCGATCAGCACGATGAAG
>DASXGQ010000083.1:0-15863 GCA_036488995.1 Caulobacteraceae bacterium | reverse complement strand
AAGATCTGTGTCGGCCAGTGCAAGCTCAGCAAGCAAACGAGCCGCGCTGCCGCCAACTGGTAAGCCGAACGACTGCTTGGCTCTGATGACCTTGATGTGCTTGACGATGTAGCGCGCCGAGCCGTGCTTGGGTGCAACTTCATCGAGGAGATTTTCTAATCGATGAAAATTGATTCGCGCATAGAAATCGGAGATGTCAGTGCTGATGATTTTCGCGATCTTCTCGTTGTCTTCAACGAAAGCTACTTGTGTATTCAGCCAGTCCTTGAACATATGGTGGAGCCGAAAGAGCGCGCCTTTACCGTCCGGCGCGAAGCGGTAGGACCAAGCCCGCGGCCCCTCTGGCGCCTGCCGGTGCGCCTCGATCAGCGGGCCGATCTCGATCACCGCGGCGAGGAGCAACACCGTGTCGACGAGGGGCAGCTGGTGGACGATGCGGAAGCCGTAGCGGCTCTTTGGGCCCAGTGCCTCGATCGCGCCTACCGGATCGAAGATGTCGAGGTCCAGATCCTCAAGTTCTTTGACCACTGCTGCCTCTTGCTCGCGCAAGAAGGCGAGTTCCGGCAGGTGTGGGAACACATCTGTGTCGCCGTAGCGACAAAGGTGCTTGATGGCATGCGTCAAGGACGGAGCGGGAAGGCGGTAGCCCACTGAAATTCCCTATGATCTTGAGCCAGCGTAGCGTTGTCGTCCGCAGGGGCCAAGACTAGCTTGGCTATTGTAGCGCTGCGCATGGGTGGCGGCTATGCAACGCTACCTTGACTTGCAATTTGCAACTGTCCATACTCCTCCCCCATGACCCCCGCCCCCACCCCCACCTCCACCCCCGACCCCGCCGTCCTCGGCGGCGAGTGGCGGCTGCGGCTGCTCGAGGAAATGGCCGAGGTCGTCATGGACCTGGGGCGGTTCGTCCATCGCCAGGCGAAGGCCGCAGCCGAGGCCTCGGAGCCGACCACGATCGAGGCGGCCAAAGTCCCGGCTAACCGCGCCCCACCCGCATCACCTTTCACGACCGATCCGTCGGAGGCCATCGCCCGCATTTCGCGCGCCCTGCGCCTGACCCTCGCGCTCCACGCCCGCAACGAAGAGGCGCTCCGCGCCCTGCGCGCCGGCATCGCTGCAGAATGCGAAGCCCGGCGCGTCGTGGCCGACCGTCGCGCGGCGGAAGACGCGGCGAAGCGCAGCCGCCGCCGTCGCGACACGGTCGAGGGCCTGGTGGTCGAGGCCGCCGAGCGCGAGGTCGAGGACGAAGAGGCCCTGTGGAACATCATGAGGGCCCTCGAGGAGCGGCTGGACGAAGACGGGGCCTACCAGGACCTGGAGATCGCGCCCCTGCGCGAGATCGTGGAGCGGCTGTGCGCCGACCTCGAACTCACGCCGGACTGGAGCCGGTGGGAAGGGGAGGGGTGGGGGCCCGATTCGCTCTTCTCCCGATCCAGGTTCTCGCCCTGGGGCCGCCCCAGCCGCCGGCCCCTGCGGCCGCACGATACGGATTCGCACTCTGCCGGCCTCCCGGCGCCCAGCGCGCGCGCTCTGGAGTGAGGTTTGTGTCGCATTCCGATTGCCAAGCCGCCCATTCTGCGCCGTAATCCCGGTACGACCGAGAACCGCGGGCCGCCGGATGGGGGGCAACAAGGCGGCCGGCATGGGAGGACGCGATGGAGACGAGCCGACGTGAGGCGCTCGCCCTGGCTGGGGCTGCGGCGGGCATTGCCATGGCTGGAGCTGGAGGCGCGCGGGCGCGCGAACTTGGCAGCGCCAAGAAGACCCTATTCTGGACCGCAGCGGTCACGCCCTGCGACAAGAACCTGAAATTCGATCCGGGCGCGATGCGCGATATCGTGGCCTACCTCAAGCACCAGGGCACCGACGGCATCGTCGTGCTGGGCACGACGGGCGAGTTCCCGTCCTTCTCGGTCGCCGAGCGCAAGCTGATCGCCGAGACGGTCCTCGCCGACAAGATGGGCCTCAACATCATCGTCAATCCGGGGACGTGCAACTTCCCCGAGACGTTGGAACTGGCGCGCCACGCGCAGGACCACGGGGCCGATGGCCTGCTGGTGATCCCGCCCTTCTATTACGACAACCCGCCGACCGAAGGGCTGATCCGCTACTACTCGATGCTGTTCGAGCAGGTGTCGATCCCGATCAACCTCTACCACATCCCCGGCACCAGCCAGGTTCCGATCTCGCACGAACTGCTGCGCGCGATGATGAAGTATCCCAATCTCGCCGGGATCAAGGACTCCACGGGCGATGCGAAGGGTTACGCCGCGTTCGTGGCCGACTTCCCCGAGCTCAACATGCGCTCGGGCACTGGCAACAACCTGGCCTACGCCCTCGAACACGGCATGGGCGCGATCCTGGCGGAGGGCAACGTCTTCACCGCCCAGTGCGCGGACGTGTTCAAGGCCTATCGCGCGGGTGGCGACTACCACGCCGCGGCCACGAAGCTGCACGACGCGATCCAGGTCATGCGCGGCGGCGGCATCTGGGGCTACGGCCAGATGAAGTACGCCCTGGCCCAACAGATGGGCGGCCCCCAGACCTACCAGCGCCCCCCCAACGGCGACGTCACCGACGCCCAGAAAGTCGCGATCCGCTCCGCATTGGGACAGATCAAGGGAATGGCGTGATCGAAGGGTCGGGGGGGTCTGACCGCCCGGGTTGCGAGTGTTCAAAGTTCACCCGTCACCCCGGGCGAAGCCAACCCCAGTTCCGTCATGGCCGGCCGTCAGTGCCGGCCACCCATGGTTCGATTGTACGAACAGTTCGCGTGGCCGCGCTCGCGCGCGGCCATTCCTCGTTGTTTGGAATGCACGACGATGGGTGGCCGGGACTTACGCCCGGCCATGACGGGAAAAATAGAGCGGCGGGTTCAACGCCGCGAGAACGCGTGAATCAAATGACCTTCGGGAGGGAACAAGTAACGTGACTTTCAGGCATGTGGGCGCGGCTGCGGGCCTCGCATTTCTGCTGACTTCGGCGGCTGCGCTGGCCGCGGGACCGGATGTGGACTGGCCGACCTATGGGGGCGACCTGGCGGCGAGCCGCTATAAGCCGCTCGACCAGATCAACGCCTCCAACTTCTCCAACCTCGAGGTCGCCTGGCGGTTCAAGACCGACGCCCTGGGCAACCGCCCCGAATACAAGCTCGAAGGCACGCCGCTGGAAGTGGGCGGCATTCTCTACGCCACGGCGGGCACGCGGCGCGCCGTCATTGCGCTGGACGCAGCCACTGGCGAGCTCCTCTGGATGCATGGCGAGCACGAGGGCGCGCGCGGCGCCGCCGCCCCCCGCCAGCTCTCCGGCCGGGGCCTGGCCTACTGGTCCGACGGCAAGGAACAGCGGATCCTCTACGTCACGCCCGGCTACTTCCTGATCGCGCTCGACGCCAGGACCGGCCAGCGCATCGACAGCTTCGGCGACCACGGCGCGGTCGATCTCAAGCAGGACTGGGACCAGACCGTCTGGCCGGACCTGGTGAACGGCGAGGCCGGGCTGCACGCCGCCCCCGTGGTGTCGGGCAACACCATCCTCGTCGGCGCCGCCTTCCGCGAGGGCTTCACCCCCGCGCGGATGAACAACAACAAGGGCTATGTCCGCGCCTTCGACGTGCGCACGGGCAAGCGCATGTGGATCTTCCACAACATCCCCAAGAAGGGTGAGGTCGGCTACGACACTTGGCTGAACGGCTCGGCCGAGACCACCGGCAACACCGGCGTCTGGACCCAGATGACGGTCGATCCGGCGCTCAACCTCGCCTATCTGCCGATCGAATCGCCCACCAGTGACTTCTACGGCGGCCAGCGTCCGGGTCCGGGACTCTTCGGCAACACTCTGGTCGCGGTCGATCTCACCACTGGCCAGCGCAAGTGGCACTTCCAGCAGATCCACCACGAGATCTGGGACTACGACAACTCCGCCGCCCCGATGCTGATGGACATCACGGTCGATGGAAAGCCGATCAAGGCGGTCGCCATGCCCACCAAGCAGGGCATCCTCTATGTCTACGACCGCGAGACCGGAAAGCCGGTCTGGCCGATGCCCGAGCGCCCGGCGCCGAAGGGGGACGTCCCCGGCGAATGGTATTCGCCGACCCAGCCGATGCCGACCAAGCCGGCGGCCTACGCCCGCAACGGCCTTAGCAACGACGACCTGATCGACTTCACGCCCGAGCTGCACGCCAAGGCGCTCGCGCTGGTGAAGAACTACAAGATCGGGCCGATCTTCACCCCGCCCGTCCTCAGCAAGGAGGGAGGGCCGATCGGCACGATCAACATGTCGGCCTCGGGCGGGACCAACTGGCCGGGGGGCTCGTTCGATCCCGAGACCCACACGGTCTACGTCTATGCCTGCAACTCCTGCATCGACGCGATCGGACTTGTTCCGCCGCCGGCGGGGATGAGCGACCTCCACTACGTCGTCGGCGTCGCGGGGGAGACGCCCCAGATGATCCGCGGGCCCGGAGAGAACGCGGGCGCCGACGCCCCGCCGCCGCCGAAGAAGCAGGGGAACAACGGCTACCATCCCCTGGACGTCGACGGCATGCCGCTGGTCAAGCCGCCCTATTCGACGATCACCGCGATCAACCTCGACAAGGGTGACATCGTTTGGCAGATCGCGGCCGGCGAGACCCCCGACATCATCCGCAACAACCCGGCGCTCAAGGGCCTGAACATCCCGCGCACCGGCCAGACCAGCTACAACATCGGCACCCTGGTGACGAAGTCGCTGGTCGTCGCCGGCGATGGCATGGTCACCACCACGGCCGATCATCCGCGCGGGGCCATGCTGCGCGCCTATGACAAGGCCACCGGCAAGGAAGTCGGCGCCGTGTGGATGCCCGCGCAGCAGAGCGGCTCGCCGATGACCTACAGCCTGCACGGCAAGCAGTACATCGTCGTGGCCGTCAGCGGCGGCTCCTACTCCGGCGAATACATCGCCTTCGCCCTGCCGGACGCCGGCAAGTGAGGCGGTCGATCTTCGCGGCCGGCGCGGCAGCCCTTGCCGTCGCCGGCGCCGCCGGGACCTTGCTGGCCCAGGACGCCACGCGCTCGGTGTGGACCGGCGTCTACACCGACGCCCAGGCGCAGAGGGGGCAGGCGGCCTACGCCACCAACTGCCAGGCTTGCCACGGACCCGAGCTCAGGGGCGTGGGCGAGGCCAAGCCCCTGGCCGGCGCTGAGTTCCTCTCCAATTGGAACGGCCTCTCGGTCGCCGACCTCTTCGAGCGCGTGCGCACCACCATGCCCGCGTCCGCCCCGCGCTCCCTCACGCGCGAGGCCTATGCCGACATCCTGGCCTACCTCCTGAAGTTCAACGGCTTCCCGGCCGGGCAGCAGGAGCTGGCGCCGCACGCCGAGATGCTGACCTCGATCCGCATCGACGCCTGGCGTCCCGCCTCCGCCGCCCTGCCGCGCGAGCCGATCCGGATCGGCACGGAGCCGACGCCTGCGGGAACGGAAGCCGCGCAGGCGCCGGTGAACGACCTGCCTGATCCCTACAAGGCCGACCCCGGCTTCTTCAAACTGCCGGCCGGCCGCACCATGGGCTCGTCCAGCGCGGTGGCCACCGACAGCCGCGGCCACATCTGGGTCGTCGACCGCTGCGGCAAGAACGACTGCAACGGCAGCGATCTCGACCCGATCATGGAGTTCGACGCCAGGGGGAACTTCATCCAGGCCTTTGGCCGCGGGATGCTGAACTTCCCGCACAACATCTACGTCGACGCCAGCGACAACCTCTGGGTCACCGACAACCGCGCCGAGGCCGGCAAGGGCGCCGACATCCTGGTCTTCTCCACCTCGGGCAAGCTGCTGCGCACCCTGGGCAAGCCGGGCGTCGCCGCCGTCGGACCCGACACCTTCGAGACGCCCAACGCCGTGGCGATCGCGCGCAACGGGACGATCTTCGTCGCCGACGGCCATGAGCCGAACAAGGGCGCCGCGCGCGTCGTCGTGCTCGCGCCGGACGGCCACTTCCTGCGCCAATGGGGCGACCACGGCTCGGGGCCCGGCGAGATGGACGTGGTTCACGCCATCGCACTCGACTCCCAGGGCCGCGTCTTCGTCGGCGACCGCTGGAACAACCGCGTCGACATCTTCGACCAGCACGGCAACCTGCTCGCCACCTGGACGCAGTTCGGTCGGCCGAGCGGCCTCTACATCGACAAGAACGACGTCCTCTACGTCAGCGACTCGGAGTCCCGCGAGCCCGTCGGCTACGGCCACCACCCCGGCTGGAAACGCGGCGTCCGCATCGGCAGCGCCAAGACCGGCAAAGTCACCGCCTTCATCCCCGACGACTTCCCCACCCCCGACAAAGTCGCCACCAGCGGCGGCGAAGGCGTCACCGCCGACCCCCACGGCGCCGTCTACTCCGCCCAGGTCGGGCAGAAGGCCGTGGTGCGGTATACCCCCACAAAATGAGGGGGGCTTTTCGAAGCTTCCCCAAAGTATCTAATATATTCCGTCATGGCCGGGCGTAAGTCCCGGCCACCCATGGTTCGACTGTACGAACTTTTCGAGTGGCCGCGCTCGCGCGCGGCCATTCCACGTTACTCGGGTGACCCAACAATGGGTGGCCGGGACTTACGCCCGGCCATGACGGGTCTTAAAATTGATGAGGATGGATTTTAAGGGCCCCACCATGAACCGTCTCGCCGCCATCACCACGGCCCTCGCCCTCACCCTCGCGCCCCTCGCCCACACCCAGGCCCCCAACGAAGGCGCCCGCTGGTGGCGCCATATCGAAGCCCTCGCCTCTGACCAGACCGCCGGCCGCTTCCCCGGCACACCGGGCTACGAGCTCGCCGCGCGCTATGTCGAGGGCGAGTTCCGCCGCATGGGCCTCCAGCCCGCCGGCGTCACCGGCTTTCGCCAGTACGTGAACTTCGACGTCCAGACGATCCTTCCCGACAAGTCCAGCGCCACCCTGACCGGCCCCGCCGGCGCCCAGCCTCTGCAGGTGGGCGAGGAGGTGATCTTCGGCCGCCAGCCCCAGCGGACGGACGTGGACGCGCCCATGGTCTTCCTCGGCTACGGCCTTCACCTGCCGGGCGCCGGCTATGACGAGTTCGCCAACCGCAACCTGCACGGCAAGATCGCCGTGATCATCGGCGGCGGCCCCTCCGATCTCTCGGGCAACCTCAAGGCCCACGCCCACAACGACATCTTCTACCGCGCCCTGACGGAGGCCGGGGCCGTGGGGGTGATCTCGATCCCCCTGCCCAGCGCCATGGACTTCGCCTGGTCGCGGCAGATGAAGTTCCAGGCCCGCCCGTCCATGTCCCTTTCCGACGCCTCCCTGCGCGCTTCGCCCGAGCCGCTCTTCTCGGCCAGCTTCAACCCCGCCCACGCCGAGGTCCTCTTCGCCGGATCCGGCCACACCCTGGCCGAGATCATCGCCGAGGCGAACGCCGGCCATCACCTCAAGGGCTTCGAGCTGGCCACAAGGATCAAGGCGCACGTGGCGACCAAGGTCGACCACATCAGCTCGCCGAACCTGATCGCAAAGTTGGAAGGCTCAGACCCGGCCCTGCGCGCCCAGTACGTCGCCGTCTCCGCCCACCTCGATCACCTGGGCGTCGGCGAGCCGATCGCCGGCCAGAGCATCTATCGCGGGGCGATGGACGACGCCTCGGGCGTCGCCTCGGTGCTCGAGATCGCCAAGCGCCTCACCGACAATCCGAAGCGGCCGCGCCGCTCCATCCTCTTCGTCATCGTCACCGCCGAGGAGCAGGGTCTCCTGGGCTCGCGCTACTTCGCCCACCACCCGACCGTGCCCAAGGGCTCGATCGTGGCGGACCTCAACTTCGACATGCCCCTGCCGCTCTTCCCGCTGAAGACCCTCGTCCTCTATGGCCTGGCCGAAAGCACCCTCGCCGACGACGCCCGCGCGGTGGCCGAGCCCAAGGGGATCGAGGTCGTCGCCGACCCCTATCCCAACCGCAACGCCTTCACCCGCACTGACCTCTACAGCTTCGTCCAGGTCGGCATCCCCGCCGTCGCCTTCCGCTTCGGCGCCCCGATGGGCACGCCGCAGGAAAAGATGATCCGAGACTGGCTCTCCGAGCGCTACCACAGCCCCCAGGACGACCTCGCCCAACCCGTCGACCGCGAAGCCGCCGCCGACCTCATCGACCTCGTCACCACGATCACCCGCCGCGTCGCCGACCAACCCCAGCGCCCGGAGTTCCGGGCAGACAGTCCGTTCAGGGTGGTGGCGGAGTAAGCGCGACCCACCCGCAATCACCGTTGACCCACCCCACTACCGTCATGGCCGGCCGTAAGTGCCGGCCACCCATGGTTCGACTGTACGAACAGTTCGCGTGGCCGCGCGCGAGCGCGGCCATTCCTCGCTATTTGGAGACCCGAAGATGGGGGGCCGGCACTTACGGCCGGCATGACGAACCGGTGCGGAAACTCGTCCATATTGCGGCGTCAATTCGACATCCCCAAACGCGCATCGCGACTGTCGCGCGGCGTCGCGCCGCATTCCTAAGGGGAAACAAAGCGTACACAAGTGTACCTGAAAACGGCACGATCTAGGCCGAAATCTTTCTAAATCTGTCAAGCTTCGTCAAATTATGGCGAAAACTTGCCACAAACCTTGACCGAATTGGTTCAAACGGGCGATCTCGCGGCCAACAGGCCAAGCGCCACAGGAGTTTATGGATGAAGTCGATTGCCCTCGCCGCCGGCGTCGCCGCGGCGATCCTGGCGGCTCAGGCCGTCCAGGCCAACCCCGTCCTCTCGGACAATTTCAACAGCGACGCGCAGATGCTCAACTGGACGGGCGATGCGACCTTCTCGTCGCTCCCGGGCCCGCCGACCCAGTCGCCGAACATCGCCTCGACCGACCTGATCGGCACGGGCTTCTTCGATTTCTATCCCGGCAACGGCAACTACGTCGACCTGGATGGGACGACCGGTTCCGGCAACCTTCCCTTTGCCGGCGTGCTTCAATCCAACGCTTCGTTCGGCGCGGGGAAGTACACCCTGTCGTTCGACCTGGGCGGCAATGCGCGCGGCGCCCCGGCTCAGACGACAGAGGTATTCCTGGGATCGACCCTGGTCGCCTCGCTGACCCTGAATTCGGACAGCCCGCTCACCCTCTACACCTTCACCACCACCACGACCGGCGGGAACCTGGTGTTCGACGAGCTGGGCCCCTCCAACCAGCAGGGCAACATCCTCGACAACGTCACGATGAACTCGGTTCCGGAGCCCGCCTCCTGGGCGATGATGCTCCTGGGCCTGGGCGCGATCGGCGCCACCCTGCGGCGGTCTCGCCTCGCGCCTGTCGCGGGCTGACACGCCTCACCGACTGCCAAGGGCCGCGGGCGCTTCACGGCGTCCGCGGCCTTCGTCATTGCGTTTTGCAAACATCCGTGCAACACTATTTGCCACGAACCTCACGAACAGCAAATCAAGGTTTTGAACGCCCCCCTAAGAGCCGTCATGGCCGGCCGTAAGTGCCGGCCACCCATGGTTCGTCTGTATAAACGTTTCGCGTGGCCGCGCGCGAGCGCGGCCAATCCAAGATAGTTGGGTGACCCGACGATGGGTGGCCGGCACTTACGGCCGGCCATGACGGAACTAAAGGGTGTTCAAGAGGATAGTGGTCTCAAAGCCCAAACACCTTCCGCGCATTCTCCCCCAGCACCGCGGCCCGCCGCTCAGCCGACAACCCCGCCACCGACGCGCGGATCTGTTCCGGCGCCGCCAGGGTGGAGTCGATGTGCGGGTAGTCGCTCCCCCACAGGATCTTGTCCTCCCCCACCAGGTCCAGCATCGCCTCGATCGTCCGCTCTCCAGGTTCGGCGACGAACCAGCAGTTGCGCCGGATATACTCGCTGGGTTTCATCGCCAACGGCGAGAGACCACCGAAAGCCTCGTGCTTCTCGTCCAGCCGGTCCATCAGATAGGCCGCCCAGCCGCAGCCGGCCTCGACGCACAGCACCTTCAGCCTTGGAAAGCGCTCGAACAGGCGATCGGTGACCATGGCCGTCAGCGCCGGGATCAGCTGGCTCGTGGCGCCCAGCGCAAAGCCGAACAGCAGGCCCGGCCGGCTGGCGTGCCAGGGTCCGAACGCCCCGCTGCCGGGAGCGAAGCGCACGATCACGTGCAGGCAGCCGGGGACCTTCGCTTCCTCCATCAGCCGCCAGAGCGGATCGAAGTGGGGATCGCTCGGCCGGCGGCCATCGATCACCTCCGGCGGAACGAACACACCCCGAAACCCCGCCTCGAGACAGACGCGCAGCTCCTGCTCCGCGGTCCCGACATCCCGCCAGTTGACCACCGCGATCGGCGCCGCCCGGCCCCGCGCGTCGCGGGAGAAGTCCTTCTGCCAGCGGTTGTAGGCGCGGCAGTAGGCCGAGGCGAGGGCGGCATCCTCGGTGGGGAAGGGGAGCAGGCCGATGGTCGGGAAGAGCACCCCCACATCGACCTTCCAGTCGTCCAGCATGGCCGCGCGGGCGGCCGGATCCCAGCTCGCCGGTTCGCATCCCTCCGCATACGGAAGGCCACCGCCGAACGCCGCCGCTCGGTCCAGGTGCGCTCCGCCGAGGGCCGCCAGTGAGCCCTGCAGCACCGACACCTCGCCGATCACCAGGTGCTCGACGCCGTCGCGCCGCTCCACCCGGATCGCCCGGTCTCGGAACTCCGGCTCGAGATAGCGGAGCCAGAGGTCCGCCGGCTCCATCACATGGGAATCGGAATCGACGACGAAGCCCGCAGCCGCGCCTGCCTCGCCGTCGGCCATCAGGCGTCCGTGCGGCGATAGATCGACTGCTTGGGCTTCTCCACCACCCGCCGCAGCATCGGCTCGAACGCCTCCAGCGGCATGCTGTCATAGTTCGGGTCGAAGGCGTTCTGATCGTACAGGTGACAGAACTGCGCGCAGTATTCGAAGTGCGGATGCCCGCGATACTGCTCGCGCATGTCGCGATCCAGGCCGATATGGTGGAAGAAGTAGTAGCCCTGGAAGATCCCGTGCTTGTCGAGCATCCAGTGGTTCGCTTCGCTGACATAGGGCTTCATGATCACCGCGCCGATCTCGGCATGGTTGGCCGGACCCATCAGGTCGCCGATGTCGTGGATCAGGGCGCAGACGACGTATTCCTCGTCCCGCCCGTCGCGGAACGCCCGCGTCGCGGTCTGCAGCGAGTGCTCCAGCCGGTTCACCGCGAACCCGCCCGCGTCGCGCCCGAGGTCGCGCATGGCCTGCAGCAGGCGGTCGGCATGGGCCTCGTGAAACGCGCGCCCGGCCGCGCCGATCGCCATCCAGTCCTCAACCGTGCCCTCGGTCATGGCGTGGAACTTCGCCCGCGCCATCGTCTCGCCGTCGGCCATGATCGTCTCTCCCTGCTCTTTCCCGCATCGTGGGACGGGTGGCGCCGCCGGTCAACGCGCGACGCCGCCGACGCTTCCCATCTCCCGCCAAACCGCGTAATCGGAGCCTGCCGCGGGCGTAGTTCAGAGGTAGAACGTCAGCTTCCCAAGCTGAATGTCGTGGGTTCGATTCCCATCGCCCGCTCCAGCCTTTTCAAGGGGTTAGGAGCAAGTTCTGGGCGCCGTGCGGGGCGAGCGTTCCGCTGTGCGCGAGGCCGACGGGCGCCGGAACCAGCTGCGGCTCCTGTCGGCCAGAGATCGCTCGCCTGGTCGCACGCGCCCTGCCCAAGGCGGAACGCTGCGCCGCCTGACCGGGTTAGAAGGCGACGGGATCTTAACGGTTTGTACGGCGCCAACACTCGGTGAAGGCTTGCCGGACCGGCTCCGCCGACGTACTCGCTAGGGCAGTGGGGCGGACAGCTTGACGGACAGGTGCTTGGTCCAGTCCAAGGAATCCGCTGCGCCCATCCCTCCGCCGCGAGACTCTGCGGCTTTGCGGAGGCGTTCGGGCCGCGTCCTCGCCGGCGCCGCCAGCGTGACGCTGCACGCGGGGCTGCTCCTCGTGATCCTGCTCACTGTGCCCAAGCCTCCTCTGCAGATGCGGGATGCGCCGATCAGCGTGGAGGTGATTCCGGCGCCGGCCCCGCCGGCTCCCGCTCCGCCTGCGCCTTTGCCGCCGGCGCCGACGCCTCCGGCGAAGTCGCATTCGCCAAAGGCTGCTGCCGCTGCCGCCCACGTCGCCGCGCCGCGGCCGGTCGCGCGCCAGAGCATCGCCCGGCGAACGCACGCAGCGGACTCTCCCCTTTCGGCGTCCGACGAGGCGCCAACCATGGGGCTGGACGCCGAGGTGAGCGAGGCCGAGCTGGCGGGGGCGGCGGGCGCCGGTTCTGGGGGCGGAGGCGGCGGGGGCGCCTGCGACATGGCCGCCCGCGTCCAGGCCGCGCTGCGCAAGGACGGGCTCGTCCGCTCCGCGCTCTCAAGCTTCGGCGGCAGGGCTATACGGGTGTGGAACGGTGACTGGATCCGCAGCCTGAGCGAGGACGGCAAGGGACTTGCGGCCGTGCGCGAGGCCATGATGTGGGAGGTCGCCTTTGCGCCCCGGGCCTGCCGGTCGGAACCCGTGCATGGGCTCGTGGTCATGTCGGTCGACGGGCCTGCGGGGAGGGTTCGGCTGGCCCTGGGGACGGGGGAGTGGCGCTGGTCCGACCTTCTCGCCTCTCAGGAGAACATCTCAGTACGCTAGAGCGCCGCTCCGATCAGGTCGGAGCGACGCTCTAGGGACATGGTCTTAGTCGAGGACGATCACCACCACACGGCGGTTCTGGGCGCGGCCCTCACGCGTGTTGTTGGCGGCGACCGGCGAGGTGTCGCCGTAGGAGATGGTCGACATCCGATTCAGTGCGACGCCCTGCTTGTTCATGAACAGGCGCACCGCCTCGGCCCGCTGCTCACCCAACTGCATGTTGAGGTTCTTGCCGCCCCGGCTGTCCGTGTGTCCCTGGATCTCGAGATACACGTTGCGGTTGTCAGTCTTCAGCTTGTTGGCGAGGTCCGACAGCCGGGTCTCGGCTTCCGGCGACAGCTGCGAGCCGTCCGTCGGGAACTTCACCGAATCGTCCGACAGGACCAGTGAGTAGAGGAACTTGCCTTCGGCTAACTTGTGGGCGGCATTGGCCCGGTCCAGGGCGTCCTGCGTATTCTGATCAAGTTGAGTGAGGTGTTGGCCGTGTTGGTCGACCTCGGCCTGAGTGCTCTGGACTTTCGTGTCTACGGTTCCGACCTGTTCTCGGACAAAGCCTTTGGTCGCACAACCGCCAAGGCCAATGAGACCCACAGCGAGGGTCACGGTAAGGGTTCGGTTCAGCATCGATCTCTTCTCTCTCCGACCGCCCTCCCCTCGAGCCAAGCTATTCGCCCATTAAAATTGACCGAAATTTGATCGAGCGAGGGAAGGTGCGGCGTCGACCTAATTCCAGAGGGTCTGACGTCGTTCCATGTGGCAGGGAAACCACGGCAGGATTCCTCTTTGCGTGGCGTCGCGGCGACAAGGTCTTCCTGGACAGATTGCCGGTTCGGTCGTGCAATGCACGACGGGCGAGCTCCGACGCCGCCCAGCGGAAGAAGGGGTCCGCCATGGCCTCCGCTCGGATCGTCCTCGGGTTTCGGCCCCACACCTATTGGACCGCCGTGGTGGCGGTGGCCGGCGGCGTCGACCAGCCCGAGGTCCTCCGGCGGGCGCGGCTCGAATTCGCCGAGGGAGACACCCGACTGGTCTATCACCGGGCGGCGACGATGACGCCGGACGCTGCGGCGCGGTGGGTCGAAGTGGTGAGGTCGCGGACGCGCGAGGCGGCGGGCCTGGCGCTCGCGCCTCTGCTGCAGGACATGGCGGCGGAGGGTTACGCCGTCGCCCGGGCGGTGGTCCCACGCGGCGGAGGCCGGGTCCCGGATCGACTGGACGAGATCGTCCGCAGCCATTCCGCTCAGCACGCGGCCGAGGGTGAGTTCTATCGCGACGTCGTCGCCAACGCGTGCGGGGATGCAGGGCTGGCGGTGACGAGGGTCGTCGAGCGAGAGCTGCACGCCCTGACCGCCGATTTGCTTGGCGAGAGGGTCGAGGTGGTGAAGGAGCGCCTGCAGACGCTCGGCCGCACGCTCGGGCCGCCCTGGAGCGAGGACCAGCGGCTCGCCATGCTCGCGGCCTGGGTCGGTCTCGCGGGCGAGAAGGGCGTCTCCGCCGCGCCGATGGCGGCCGACCCGATCTGATCGCCCACTGCGCGGCCCCTTGCCGGGGGGCTTGGTGGGAGCGGCAAGCTGTGAGACGAGCGCTCGATCCAAGTGACCGAGGAGCCGTCGATGGGCCACGTCCTGTTCCGCAACGCCCGCGTCTTCGACGGCGCGTCCGCCGATCTGCGACCAGGTTGCGATGTCCTCGTCGCCGACGGCGTGATCCAGGCCGTGTCGGAGATGCTGGCGCCCGCAGGCAGCGCGGAGGTCATCAACTGTGGCGGCCGCGTGCTGATGCCCGGGTTGATCGACGCCCACGTCCATGTCTATGCCGCGAGCGTGAACCTTGGGCGCGTCGTGCGCTGGCCGTCCACCTATCTCGCCCACTTCGCCGCGCGATTCCTCGAGGCCAGCCTCGACCGCGGCTTCACCAGCGTGAGGGACATGGGAGGGGGAGACGTCGGCCTCGCCAACGCCCTGCGCGATGGCCTCGTCCAGGGTCCCCGGCTCTTCTACGGCGGCCGCGTGATCAGTCAGACCGGCGGTCACGGGGACCTGCGTCCCGGCGATTCCGAGTTCGAGGACGTGGCGGCGTGCGCCTGCGCCTGTCGCGCCGATGCGATCGCGGTGATCGCCGACGGCGTGGACGCAGTGCGCAAGGCGGTGCGCGAGGAGCTGAGGCGCGGCGCCGCGCATATCAAGATCATGGGCTCGGGCGGCGTCGCCTCTCCAACCGATCCCCTCGATAAATGTCAGTACTCGGACGAGGAGATCGCCGCGGCCGTCGATGAGGCCCAGAGGGTGGGCAAGTACGTCGCCGCCCACTGTCATCCGGCCGAGGCGATACGCCGTTGCGTCGACCTCGGCGTGCGCTCGATCGAGCACGCCACTCTGATCGACGACGCGACCGCGGCGTTCATGGCCGAGCGCGAAGCCTTCGCCGTCCCGACGATGGCGACCATCTTCGCGCTGATGGACGAGGGCGCGGCGCTGGGCCTGCCGCCAGTTAGCCTCAGGAAGCTGGAGCGGGTCGCCGCCGCGGCTCTGGAGAGCCTCGAGATCCTTCATCGGGCCGGTGTCCGGATGGGACTGGGCACCGACCTCCTGGGCGCGCTGCACGCCCGACAGACCAGCGAGTTCGAGCTCCGTGCGCGCGTCCTGCCCCCGCTCGCGATTCTTCGCAGCGCCTGTCAGGTGAACGCCGAGCTTATCGGCGAGGCGGGGCGTCTGGGCTGCGTGCGGGAAGGCGCTCTGGCGGATCTTCTGGTAGTCGACGGTGATCCGCTCACGGACATTTCCGTCCTTGGCGGACAGGGCGAACGCCTGGCCGTGGTGATGAGCCAGGGCCGCCTGCACAAGCGGACGATCTGACCGCGAAAAGGTCAGATCGTCGATCGTCCGGGCGCGCCTGGACGCACTCCGTGAGCCACGTTTTGAAGGAACTGAAAGGGTCAGCTCTTGGGCAGATCGGCTGTGGTCCAGCCCCCGCCAAGAGCCTCGATCAAAGCGACCGCGGTGGCGAGGCGGCTGGATTCGACCTCGAGCTCCGAGATCTGGGCCTGGGTAGCCGCAATCTGGGCTGTGGCGACAGTGGTGAAGTCCACCGTGCCGGCGTTGTATTCGTTGAGGGTCAGGGTCTGGTTCAACGTCGCCGCCTTTGCCGCGGACGCGAGCAAGACCTGTTCGCCGCCATAGATCCTCTGGGCGGCGAGGTTGTCCTCGACGCCCTGGAACGCGGTG
>DASXGQ010000080.1:0-5133 GCA_036488995.1 Caulobacteraceae bacterium | reverse complement strand
CGCGTTGAGCGGCGTGATCCGTTCGCCCGTCACCGCGCCAAGCTGCGGGGCGCCTCCCGCCTCGAAGGTCGCAAGCTTCATCGGAATGGTCCTCTCTCAGCCCATGGTCGGGGGCGCGGCCGGCCCCCACTGCACGCCCAGCAGGTCCTGCAGTCCGGCTACGTTCGATCCGTCGGCGGCGGTGAAGAGGTCGCCGTCGGTCCAGTGCTCCAGGGTGTGGCCCCAGGGATCGCGCCAGTAGTCGAACACCTGGCTGCCCAGGATATGCCGCCCGACGCCCCACTCGGCATGGCGGCCGGCGGCCTTCAGCCGCTCGTGGCCGCGCATCAGGTCGTCTAGGTCGGCCACCTCGAAAGCCGCATGATTGAACCCCGGCCCCCTGGGCGACTGCGCCAGGAAGAGGGTGTGGTGGTCGGTCGGCGTCTCGCCGCGGTCACAGCGCATGAAGGCGCCGAGGGCGAACTCCGGCGTGACCCGGACCTCGTCGGAGGTGATGAAGCCGAAGCGATCCTTGTACCAGCGCTCGGAGGCGCGGAAGTCCGACACGTTCAGCACCACGTGCCCCAGGCGCACGACGTTCGCCGCGCCGGGCGCGATCCGCTTGGTCGCCCGCACCCGCTCGCGCGCGGCGGCTCGGTTCCAGGGCTGCGGCGCGCACATAGCCAGGGGCTCGGCCGGCGCCTGTCCCGCGACGACCTCGACGCGATGGCCATCCGGGTCGGTGAGACCCACGACCACGCCGCCGCCGGGCAGGTCCAGCGACTCGACCGCCGCGCCCTCCGCCGTCGCGATCCGCTCGAGGTCCTCCACCCGCTCGGCGCGGAACGCCAGGCCCGCGAACCCGGGTTCGCCCAGCTCGGTGACGTGCGCAACCGGCGTCGGTCCTGAGCTGCGGGCGACCAGCCGTCTCTCGCTGGCCTCCGTCACCGTCAGGCCGAAGTCCTCCAGGAACGCCTTCATCAAGGCGAGATCCGGCGCGCGGAACCTCACATAGGCCAAGTCCTCGATCCTGATAACGCTCATGGCGGCACTCCCAAACTGACGATTTCGTCACATATTCGTTCAGTGATTGTACGCTTGGCAAGCTATGCCCGGACGATTGGTGACTTCGGTGTCTGTAGTACTTGACGTAATCGTCAGTTTGTACCGCGCCGCGCAGCACACGGACGAAGCGCCTCAGTTCCGCGACGGGCCGATCCAATCGCTTCTGGAATGGGCATGATCCAGCAGACACGAGAGTTGCCTGTAATAGGCGAGCCAGGATGCTTGCTGATGGTCCGGTGCGTCCGCGCAGGCCTGATAGGCGTCGCTGCGGAACTCCAGAAGGATCGTCGCGTCGAGCGGCGGGCAGAAATCTTGCGGCTTGAGCAACATGGTTCGGCCTTCCCTAGGCTGGGCGCCGAGGACGGCTGGCGTCCTTCGTGCGACCCATAATTAAACCGTACGGAACAGTATGGTTATAGCCGTCGGATGTCAAGCCAAAAGTGTACAAGAAGGTCCAGAAAAAGGTCCGCCGTGACCGCTGGCCTCCATATCCCTGGAAGCTCACCACGGCCCCGAGCGAGTTCGCGGTTTTCCGCTGACGGTCAGAGGGGCGCCGTCCTGTTCAGCCGAGATAGTCGTGAACGACCCTGCCGAGATCGAGAGTGACGTCGCAGAGGAGGTGGTCCGCGGAGATCACCTCGAGGACCGGGAGCTCGACCACCGGCGCCAAGGCGTGGGGCGAAAGGAACAAGGCCCCCGGCCCCGTCCACGCTCCCTTCAGATGAATGTTGGTGAGATGGTACTCGACGAGTTCGCAGATCCTGGGTGTGCCGTCGACATGCGGGATGATCTTCAGGAGGTAGTTCGGCGCCTCGAGCGCAGCCAGGGTCGCCGCGGCGTCCCCCTCGCGGTGCTTGTACCCCATGCTCCCGAGGGCCACGCGCACGGGACCATAGTCCAGGGTGCCCACCAGCGTGTCGATTTCCGCGCGCAAGCTCGGCTGGGCCAGTTTCTTCGGAAAGCCCCACAGCTCCCGACCGCCAGCGATCGGCGGATGGTCGTTGAGGAACATGCAGTGGGTATAGGCGCCCCTGCGGCCGCGGTAGAGGACCGGGATGACCTGCCCGGCCTCAGTGTAGTCGCCAAAGCCCGTAGAATCCGGCATGCGGATGAACTCGAACTTGACCAGGTCGCCCTCGATCTCAAGCGGTTCGGGCACCAGTTCGCGCAGCTTCTGCGGGTCGGTGCGGTAGGTGATCGTCAGGAACTCTCGGTTGACGAACCGGTAGGGCCCCGGTGGGTACGCCGGGTGGGTCAGGGGCATGGCGAATGCGCGTTCGCGGATCTCGCAGGCTCTCATCTGCTTCTCCATGGGTTGAGGGATGGCGGTGACGCGAGTGGCGTCACTCGGCGCCGCGGACGGCGAAATCGTAGATGAAGAGGCCCTCGGCGTTTTCGGGCCGCTGCAGCACCTCGGGGTGGCGGAGGGTGCGGACAGTGTCGAAGTAACCCGCGCTCCAGTGCTCTTCCATGCTGCGCCTGGAGAACTCGTAGTCCTTCGATCCGCCCTCGTAGGACCTGGGTCTGTAGATCAGTTGGATGAGGTTATAGACCTTGCGGTCCGCCTCCGGCGCGAGGAGCTGATGTTCGGGGGCGCCGCGCAATTCCTCGGGCAACTTCGCGAGGAGGTCCGCGAGGACGTTCCTCAGCTTCTGGATAGAGCGGAAGCGGTCGGAATTCGCCCGCGTTCGGCTCGAATACTGGATCTCCTTCAGCCGCGTCGCCACCTCGGACATGTCGCGCGGGAAGGAGCCCCGCGCGTTCCAAAGGTCCACCTGAAAGGCGAGCGTGTCCTGGCGCGGCTCGCTCTCCACGACCCATTGGAGGGGCGTGTTGGAGACCAGTCCGCCGTCCCAATAGTGCTCACCCTCGATCTCGATGGCCGGAAAGCCGGGGGGCAGCGCCCCGCTCGCCATCACGTGTTCCGGCCCGATGACGTGCGTTCGATTATCGAAATAGACGAGGTTTCCACTCGCCACATTGACCGCGCCGACACTGAAGCGCGTCTCGCCAGAATTGACGCGGTCGAAGTCCACAAGACGCTCGAGCGTCGTCTTGAGGGCCGAAGTGTCGTAGTAGCTCGTCGCGTTCAGCGTCCCTGCGGACCGCAGCCAGGGACTGAGCGCGCGCGGGGCGAAAAAACCCGGGGCGCCGAACGTCGCGGCGAAGCTGGAGCTTAGCTGGTTGGCGAGGCTGCGCGCGAAGTCCCCACCGGAGGGCCAGAGGCCTTCGGGATCGCTCCACGCCCCGCCCCCTGCGGTGACGGACTCCCAGAAGAGCCTGAGGTTCTCCAGCCGCGCTTCCGGCGGGTTGCCGGCGATCAGCGCCGCGTTGATCGCCCCGATGGAGATGCCGGCGACCCAGTCGGGATGGAGATCCGCCTCGGCGAGGGCCTCGTAGACCCCGGCCTGGTAGGCGCCGAGCGCGCCGCCACCCTGGAGCAGCAGGGCGACGCATTCGAAGGGCGGGCGCTCATCGCTGGGATGAACCCTGCGCAAGGGGGCGAGCCCCTCGGTCACATGCATGTTCATGATCGTGGATCCTCGTTGCGCTACTGCATGGACCAGCCGTGGCTGACCACGATCGACTGGCCGGTCAGGGCGTTGGTGGGGAAGCCGGCGAGGAAGACGACGGTGCGTGCGACGTCGTCGAGGCTGGTGAACTCACCGTCGACGGTCTCCTTCAGCATCACCGTCCGAACGACCTCCTCCTCGGTGAGGCCAAGTTCGCGGGCCTGTTCGGGGATCTGCCGTTCGACGAGCGGCGTGCGTACGAATCCGGGGCAGACGAGGTTGCTGCGCACGCCGTGTGTAGCGCCCTCCTTGGCGACCACCTTGGCAAGACCCTGCAGGCCATGCTTGGCCGTGACGTAGGGCGCCTTGAGCCGCGACGCCTCCTTGGAGTGCACCGAGCCCATGTAGAGGATCGAGCCGCCGCGTCCCTGGGCGTACATCCGCCGGAGGGCCGCCCGCGTGGTCAGGAACGCGCCGTCGAGGTGGATGGCCAGCATCCTCTTCCAGTCGGTGAAGTCGAAGGCCTCGATGGGGGCGACGATCTGGACGCCGGCGTTGGAAACCAGGATGTCGATGCCGTCCAACCGGCGGGCAGCCTCGTCGAAGCCGGCCTGGACCTGGGCCTCATCGGCCACATCCATCGCAACTCCGATGGCGCGTCGACCCGAGGGGTCGAGCTCGTCGGCAACAGTCCGGGCGGCATCGAGATTTAGGTCGGCGATCGCCACCTTGACGCCCTCGGCTACGAACTGTCGGGCGATCTGCTTGCCGATCCCGCTGGCGGCGCCTGTGACGACGGCGGTCTTGTTCTCGAAAGTCATGAGGGTCCTCTCCATGGAGGGTTGCAGAGCGTGGGAGTGGCCTCGGGCCGCGACGTAGCGGGCCGCGGGCGTCCGACAGGCGACTAGTGCGAGGCCCGCGTGTCGATCGGGCCCTTGGGCTTGGGCGCGATCCAGATCAGCGCCGCGGCGGCGAGGAAGACCACGGCGATAGTGCTGAACATGTTGAGGGTGGCCAGCGTCACGCTCTGGCCTTCGACGAGCATGGAAATCCCGGCTCGCGCCGCCTCGGGCGGGGCCCCGCCCGCAACCAGTCCGTCCATGACCGCCTGGCCGTGCGTCATCGCGCCGGCGAGCTCGGTCTGGTTCGTGCGGGCGGCGTTGCTCCAGCCTGTCTGGATCAGGGACGTGGCGAAGGCTCCCGCCAGCGTCCGCATGAAGTTGGACAGGCCGGCGGCGTTGGCCGCCTCGTCGGGGTTGACGCTCGCCATCGCCAGACCAGTGACCGGGACGAAGAACATCACCATCACGATCCCGGAGAACAGGGTCGGCCAGGCCATAGCGCTGAAGGAAATGTCGGGCGTGAAACTCATGCGCCAGACGTGAATGAGGCCGAGCCCCGCCAGTCCAAGAGAGATCACCAGGCGCGCATCCACCTTC
Organism: Caulobacteraceae bacterium; assembly: GCA_036488995.1. GTDB lineage: Bacteria > Pseudomonadota > Alphaproteobacteria > Caulobacterales > Caulobacteraceae > Acaudatibacter. The sequence goes on along the minus strand of DASXGQ010000080.1, from coordinate 137 downwards.
TCCACCGCCTTGCCGACGATGGGGGAGCAGGTGACGGCCAGTATGCCCATGATGCCGGTGGCGTAGCCGGCCCAGGTGGCGGTGTAGCCCATGTTCTGTTGCAGCCAGAGCGGCAGCAGAACGACCGAGGCGAAAAA
>DASXGQ010000063.1:0-3926 GCA_036488995.1 Caulobacteraceae bacterium | reverse complement strand
CTGAGCATTCCCACTGCCCCCATCATTGCGGGGTTGCCGCCCAGCCGGTGGACGATCACCGGCGCCCCGAGGGCCGCCACCAACACCGGGAAGGCTGCGAAGGCGTTCCCGAGCACGGTCGTGAACAGGGCCATCCCTGCGCAGAACGCGGCGACCACCAGGAAGGGGTTGTCCAGCGGTATGGCCGCCCCGATCAGGGTCTGCATCGCCCGGCCAACGCCCGAGACGGTGAACACCGCCCCGAGCGCCGCGAGCAGCTGCGGCAGGATCGCCGCCGATCCCACACCCTCGAGAAGGCGGCGCCCCTCCGTGGCCGGCGCGGCCAGGGGCGGCCGGATCAGGATCACGGCGGCGATCAGCGCGACGATCGCGCCGAGCGCCAGCGCGACGACGGTGGCCTGCTTCGGATCGACCAGGGGCGCGCCGGCGATCCGGATCGCCCCAAAAGCGAACGTACCGGCGAGCGTGACGGCGGGGATCAGAAGGATCGGCAGGAAGATCCAGTTCCCGAGGCTCCGCCCGCCTGCGGCCCAGGCGGGGGTGCGAAAGACCGCGGCAGCGCCCCGCAGGCGGCCGAACGAGCCGACAAGGACCAGCGACAGGACGAGCAGGCCGTTGCCGAGGTCGCCGAGCCGGTCGCCTGCGAGGAAGCTCACGGAGATCAGCCCAAAGAACACGGCCGCAGGCCACCGCCGGTTCTCGCGCGAAAGAGCAGCCGACGCAGCGGCGGCTGCGAAGACGACGCCCGCGACATCATACGCGGCCTGGATGCGGATCATTCCGGGTCTCCGGCGCCGGCCCGACCGTCTCGCCCCAGGCGCGCGTCCAGGCGCAGAAGCCGGACCGCGTGAATAACGAAGGCGGCAAGCCCGGTCGGCGCGGCCCAAAGGGCGATCATGGCCGGGCGGGTGTGGAGGCCGTTCGCGTCCAGCACCCCCTGGACCAGGAGGACAGCGCCGAGGGCGACGAAGATGTCCTCTCCGAAGAACGCCCCGACCGTGTCCGCGGCGGCGGCGTGGGCTCGCACGTCCTGGCGGCGCGCGGGATCTCCATCGCCCGCCTGCAGGGTGAGCACGCTCTCGGCCATGGGCGCGATCAGGGGGCGGACCATGCTCGCCTGCCCTCCGAGCGAAAGCATCCCCACGGCGGCGCTGAGCTGGCGGACGGCCAGGTAGGCGATCAGAAGGCGCCCTACGGTAAGCGCCTTCAGCCGCCCGACCAGCTCGCGGGACCGGGCCTGCAGGCCGGCCCGCTCGGCAAGGCCGATAACCGGCAGCACGAGGAAGGCGATGCTCACATACCGCGCGTCGTTGAACGCCTTGCCGAGCGCCCGCAGCACGGCGATGGGATCAAGTCCGCCGCCAAGGCCCGTTGCGAGCGCCGCCGCCGCGACCACCAGGATGGGATCGCGCCTCCAGAGGAGCCCGCCTACGAGCACAGGTATGCCGATCAGGCTCCACATTGGCCGCAACCTCCAGGAATTCCCGAGCCATAGGCCTGGGCGCCCGAGGTGAGGTCAACCGGCCGGGACGAAACGGCGCGTGTCGCATCCCTCCGCCGCGGCTATCATCGCCGCCAGCGCGACCAGCCGGATCGAAGATGCCTGCAAGCCACGACCACGTTCATGACCACCATGGTCATCATGACCACGATCATGGTCACGATCACGCGCAGGACCATGGCCATCACCACGATGACCACTCCCACGGGCCTGGAGGCCATTCCCACGCGCCTGCTTCCTTTGGCGTGGCCTTCGCCGTTGGGATCACTCTGAACGCCGTCTACGTGGTCGGAGAGGCGGTCTACGGCCTGCTCGCGAACTCCCTGTCGCTTCTGGCCGACGCTGGCCACAATCTCGGCGATGTCCTGAGCCTTGCCCTGGCGTGGTTCGCCACCTGGCTGGTGAAGCGCGCGCCGAGCGACCGCTACACCTATGGCCTGCGCAGCTCGTCGATTCTGGCGGCTCTGGCCAACGCCGCGCTCCTGCTGATCGTCACCGGCGCGGTCGCGCTGGCTGCGGTCCAGAAGATCATTCACCCCTCGCCCGCGGGCGGGGCGACCATGATGGTCGTAGCGGGCATAGGCGTCGCCGTGAACGGCGCCACGGCGATGATGTTCGCCTCCGGCCGGAAAGGCGACCTCAACGTCCGGGCGGCCTTCGCGCATATGGCCGCCGATGCGCTGGTCGCCCTTGGCGTCGTCGTCGCCGGCGGCCTGATCCTCGTTACCGGCTGGCTCTGGATCGACCCGGTCGCCGGCCTGGCGATTGGGGCCGTGATCGTGGCCGGCTCATGGTCCCTGATGCGCGAGTCCCTCGATCTCGCCCTCCACGCCGTCCCCGCCGGTGTCAGCCGCGCCGGCGTACTCGCCTATCTCAAGGGACTTCCCGGCGTGACGGACGTGCATGACCTTCACATCTGGGGGATGAGCACCACCGAGACGGCGCTCACCGCCCATCTCGTGCGGCCAAGCAGTCCCCTCGACGACTCCCTGCTGCAGCGCGCCTGCGCCGATCTCAAGTCCCTTTTCCACGTGCATCACGCCACCTTGCAGATCGAGTCCGGCGAGTCCGATCATCCCTGCGAACTGGCCGCCCACGACGTGGTGTAACGACCCCTGCCCGTACCCGGCTTTGTCTCGAGGCTCGCGCCGCCGGGAAAGCTTGGAACCGCACGGCCAGGTTGGATGTAGGCTCGTTTGCGTTGGTTGCGGACGGACAAGGAGGCGAGTCCGAACATGAGTCATCGCATGCTCGTCTTCTACGGATCGTACCGGACGAACCGGCTGGGCGTGCGCCTGGCGAACTTTCTCGTTGATGGATTGCGGGAGCGCGGAGACGAGGTGGAATTCGTCGACGCCAAGGCGGTCGGACTGCCGATGCTGGACCGCATGTACAAGGAATATCCCTCCGGCTCCGCTCCCGAGGCCCTGGAGACTTTGGCCGGCAAGATCCGCCAGGCCGACGCCTTCCTCTTCGTCACCGGCGAGTACAATTGGGGCGTCCAGCCGGGCCTGAAGAACCTGACCGATCACTTCCTCGAGGAATGGTTCTGGCGCCCCGCTGCGATCGCCAGCTACTCCTTCGGGCGCCTGGCGGGGACCAGGTCAAGCTACGCCTGGCACAACATCTTGTCGGAGATGGGCATGGCGGTGATTTCGAGCACCCTCACGGTCGGCCCGATCCTCGAAACGCTCGATGAGGATGGCAAGCCTCAGGGACAGGGCGGCGCTGCGCTTCAACACGCTTTCGTCCGCTTCGCGGATGACCTGGCCTGGTGGACGGAGGCGGCCAAGGCGCAGCGGGCGCGAAAGGCGCCGCCCTATTGAACTGAACCGATCGGGAGGCGGATCGAGGCCTGCCCCGAAACGAATGGCGCGAGCTTCGCGCCCTGGACCGCGCCAGGGGCGAAACTCGCGCCAATAACGTCACCGAGGCTCAGGCTGCGGTGAAGTTCGCTTTTGCGCGGCGACGAAGGACGCCGCCCATGGCCCCGACGCCGACCAGCATGAGAGCCCATGTCGCCGGTTCAGGGACGACCGGCGCAGTCACCAGCGAGAAGTCGATCTGCTTGAACTCCTCGAAACCGCCGGTGTCCGTCACCAGCACCGACTTGATCGTCTCTCCGTCGAGAGACTCGATGCCGAGACGGCCAAAGTCTTCGTTAGCTTTCGGGACAGTAAACGAGAACGAAAAAGTCGTACCATTTTCATCTGTCACCGTAACATTTATAGGGTCGCTCGCGTCCACGACCTGTCCTCGGAACGAAAAATCTGAGAACAAGGTGTCTGATACTGGCGTGAAATCCAGAGATGTGAGCGTCCCTCCATGAACTGGTTCGATTGTGGAGTACCCATCCCCAAAATCTGAGGGTCCGACCACAGCGATATCCACAATGTCGGTCGTAGATTGCACACGGCCCGTCGAA
>DASXGQ010000059.1:0-4746 GCA_036488995.1 Caulobacteraceae bacterium | reverse complement strand
CCTCTTTCGTTGTTTACCGAGAGGACCGCATTCGCAGTGTCCGTGGCGAGTCGTTGTTGACGAAGCTAAAGCTTCGCGACAACTCGCCGACGAACCGCAAGATCGCCACATGCTGCAACAGTGTCATGGTCCTTGACTTCGACGACGGCAAACACTGGGCCGATATCTATAGCGCGCGCGTCAACGGGAATGCGCCGAGACCTGAGGCGCTGGTCTGCACGAAATTCGCGCCCGAATCCCCGAACAACCCAGATCATATTCAGGTCAGTTCGGGATATTCGGGCCGGATCATGTTCAAGATCCTCAAAGCTCGGGCGGAGATGCTGTTTTCCAAGTGAGATCGTGTAGGGCTCAGGCCCGTTCAGGCGGATCAAGCCGCCAGGCCCCGGCCTCGATCTCCACCTTCTCACCGAAGTTCGCCATCTCGAAGATCCGCTCGCCGTTCGAGATCCGCTCCTTGACCATCGCATCTCGCGCCTGAACGGGGCCAACCTCTTTCACGACGAATTCGGCATAGGCGGGCGAAAAGGCGATGATCCCGTCATCGTCGGCGACGACGATATCGCCAGGCTTGACGATGACCCCGCCGCAGCTGACCGGCTTGTTGACCCAGCCGACGCCGTCCTTCCCGCCATGGGCCGCCGTCACGGATTTTCCCCAGGTCGGGAACCCAATTTCCCGTAGTGCCGCGACATCGCGCACCGGTCCATCGCAAACGGCCCCGGCGACGCCCTTCGTCTTCGCATCGAGGGCGGCATTGCCGCCGCAGAGCGCCGACCCGCTTTCCTGCGGACCGTTGGAGAGCACCAGGACATCGCCCGCCTGCGCGACATAAAGCGCGACGTGGGGGATCAGCCCGTCGCCATTGGCCGCGAAAGCGGTGACCGCCTGGCCGCATGTCCGCAGGCCCGGCGTGATGGCGCGAATCGAGCGATGCATCAGCGCCGAGGCGCTGACATGGGCCGGCAGGATGTCGCAAATGTCCGCGACCCACATGCCCCTGAGGGCGTCCAGCAAGCTCGGCGCGATGCGAACAATGTCCCTGTAGATCAGGTTCTCGTGGCCCACGTCGTCGCCTCGCAGTTTTGAAGTCGGTGACCGCGCGCCGGCTTTCCCGTCGCGACGTTTGACAAGACCATAGAGGGGCCCATGGTCGCTTACGTCACCTTTGTTACGTAGCAGCCGATGAAAAACGATCGCCTGACAGCTCTGGAGATTCTCGCGAACGCCCCGTGGCTGAAGGGGCTGGCGCCGGGCTTGCCTGAAATCCTGGTGAAGGAGGGTCGGCTTGAACGCTACCCGGCGGGGCGATGGCGTCAGGCGGCCGGCGACCCGGGCATTGGCGTTACTGTGATCATCGAAGGCGCGGTCGCGCTTTATTGCCAGGGTTCGGCGAATCAGGTCGTCCAATTCATGCAGGTCGGACCCGGCGCTGCATTCGGCCACTCCCTATCCACTGGCGGCGGATCGAACGTCACGGCGGTCTGCGTCGAGCCGACGTTGGTTCTCAGCGTCACGCAATCGGCGATCCAACGCCTCAGTGAGACCGAGCCGGAGCTGCTCGCGGCGGTCGTGCGGTTGGCCTACCTCAACGCCCGAACCATGCTGCAACAGATCGCCGACCTGATCGGCCTGCCGGCGCGACAGCGCCTGGCCGCGTCGCTCCTTCAGCTGAGCCAAGGCAAGGCGCGAGGCTGGATCACCGTCGGGCAGGGCGGACTGGCGGAGATGATCGGCGTGACCCGCAAGACCGCGAACCAGTTCCTGACCGAGTTCGAGCGCGAGGGCTGGATCGAGCTGGGCCGCAACCGCCTCAGGATCCTCGACCGCGCCGCCCTCACGCGCGCGCTTCACCACGGCGACGAGATCGAAGCCCCAACTCGATCCAGAGCAAACCCCGTTCAGGCGGTTCCGCCTGAACGGGGATAGTTTGCGCTAGTGCTTCAAACCCCGCTGGGGGTCGCCGATGTCATAGCGGTCGGCGTTCATGACCTTCGTCCACGCCGCCGCGAAGTCCTTCACGAATTTCTCCTTGGAGTCCGAGCAGGCGTAGACCTCCGCGAAGGCGCGCAGTTCCGCGTGCGAGCCGAAGATCAGGTCGACGCGCGTCGCCGTCCACCTCGGCTCCTTGGTCTTGCGGTCCCGACCTTCGTACAGGTTGTCGGACCCGGCCGCCCGCCACTCGGTGCGCATGTCGAGCAGGTTGACGAAGAAGTCGTTCGTCAGCTTGCCCGGCTGCTTGGTGAGGACCCCGTCCTTGGAGCCGCCGGCGTTGGCGCCGAGGACCCGAAGGCCGCCCACCAGGACGGCCATCTCGGGGCCGCTGAGCCGCAGCAGCTGCGCCCGGTCGACCAGAGCTTCCTCGGGCGACATGAACTGCCGACCTGCCTTGCGGTAGTTGCGGAAGCCATCGGAGAGCGGTTCCAGCGGCGCAAACGAGTGGGCGTCCGTCTGTTCCTGCGAGGCATCCATGCGCCCCGGCGTGAAGGGAACCTTGACCTCGACGCCGGCATCCTTGGCCGCCTTCTCGATGGCCGCGGAACCGCCCAGCACGATCAGGTCGGCCAGGGACACTTTCTTGCCGCCGGCCGCGGCGCCATTGAAGTCCTTCTGGACCGCTTCGAGCGCCTGGACCGTCTTGGCCAGCTGCGGCGGATTGTTCACCTCCCAGTCCTTCTGCGGCGCCAGGCGGACGCGCGCGCCATTGGCGCCGCCCCGCTTGTCGGAGCCGCGGAAGGTGGAGGCCGACGCCCAGGCCGCCGAGACGAGTTGTGACACCGTCGCGCCGGAGGCCAGGATCTTGGCCTTGAGCGCGTCGACGTCCTTCTCGTCGACCAGCGGGTGATCCACCTTGGGGATCGGGTCCTGCCAGATCAGCGTCTCTTGGGGGACCAGCGGGCCGAGGTAGCGCTGGATCGGGCCCATGTCGCGGTGGGTGAGCTTGAACCAGGCGCGGGCGAAGGCGTCCGCCAATTGCTCCGGGTGCTCGTAGAAGCGGCGCGAGATCGTTTCGTAGGCCGGATCCATCCGCAGCGAGAGGTCTGTGGTCAACATGGTCGGAACGCGCGCCTTGGACCCTGAGGAGGGCCCCGGGATCGACGCCTCTGCGCCCTTCGCCGTCCACTGGAAGGCGCCGGCCGGGCTCTTGGTCAGCTCCCACTCGTGCTTGAACAGATTGTCGAAGAAGTGATTGCTCCACTTCGTCGGCGTCTGGCTCCAGGTGACTTCCGGCCCGCCGGTAATGGCGTCGTCTCCGACGCCCGTGCCGTACTTGCTCCGCCAGCCGAGGCCCTGGTCCTCGATGACGGCGCCTTCAGGCTCTCGTCCGATGAGCGAGGGATCGCCGGCGCCGTGGGTCTTGCCGAAGGAGTGGCCGCCGGCGATCAGCGCGACGGTCTCCTCGTCGTTCATCGCCATGCGGGCGAAGGTCTCGCGGATGTCGTGTGCGGCGGCGACCGGGTCGGGCTTGCCGTTGGGGCCTTCGGGATTGACGTAGATGAGGCCCATCTGAACCGCGCCCAGCGGGTTCTGTAGCTCACGCTCGCCGCTGTAGCGTTCGTCGCCGAGCCACGAACCTTCGGGACCCCAGTAGAGCTCTTCGGGCTCCCATGTGTCCTCCCGGCCGCCGCCGAAGCCGAACGTCTTGAAGCCCATGGAGTCCAGGGCGACGTTGCCGGCGAGAACGAAGAGGTCGGCCCAGGAGAGCTTGCGGCCGTACTTCTGCTTGATCGGCCACAGCAGCCGGCGCGCCTTGTCGAGGTTCGCGTTGTCCGGCCAGCTGTTGAGAGGCGCGAAGCGCTGCTGGCCGCCACCTGCGCCGCCACGGCCGTCGGCGATCCGGTAGGTCCCAGCGCTGTGCCAGGCCATGCGGATCATCAGCCCGCCATAGTGGCCGAAGTCCGCGGGCCACCAGTCCTGCGACTCCGTCATCAGGGCCTTGAGGTCCTGGACCACGGCGTTCAGGTCGAGGCTCTTGAACGCCTCGGCGTAGTTGAACGCCTCGCCCATGGGATTCGAGCGCGGCGAGTGCTGGTTCAGCGCCTGCAAGCTCAGCCTGTCGGGCCACCAATCGCGGTTGCCTCTGCCGTGGATATCGGACCACTCGCCGGCCCTGCCTTCAACTTTCGCGTCCATGTCTCTCTCCCATCGAACCGTATTTTTCTGGGGTGCGGGCCTGATAGTGCGGTGGACGGACCCGCAACGCCTCGTTGTGGCCAATAGGCAAGGCGCACCCTGCCGCCGCGTCAAATAGATTAATTTTTCGCCGAGAATTTGCCGGCTCTATGGGGCTGGCGCGGGCTTTGCGCCAGGATAGGTCCTGGCGTGCGGCCCGCCCGGTGGCGCGAGGCGCCGCCGAAGTCCAGTTCGCCCCGCTGACTGATTATCTTTCAGATTAAGGTGACAAAGGAACTCGATGGGCTGACCATCCTGACGCCGGTGAGCCAACACCAGGGAGGAAGCCGTGAACATTGCCGTGAAGCCGGAAGGCGTTCGGGAGTCGGACGCGTACGTTCTGCCGCTTGCGGAGCTCAATCCGGCCCGGACCGACCGGTTCCAGGACGACACCATCTGGCCGGTCTTCGAGCGCCTGCGCTGCGAAGATCCGGTCCACTTCACGGCGGACAGCGAGTTCGGCCCCTATTGGTCGATCGCCCGCTGGGACGACATCATGGCGGTCGACACCGACCATGAAGCCTTCAGCTCGACGGAGGGCATTGGGCTCCAGACCCTCGAGTCGCGGAAGGC
>DASXGQ010000032.1:0-1824 GCA_036488995.1 Caulobacteraceae bacterium | reverse complement strand
CTGGATCTGACTCATCGGAATGCCCGACGAGCTCGAGCCGATGATCACGTCCGGCGGAAGCAGCTCGTCCAGCTGGCCATAGAGCTTCTGCTTGAAGTCGATGCGCTCGGGGCCGTTCTCCTGGACGAAATCGGCGCCCGTCACCGCCTCGGCGAGGTCGGCCGTGAAGCCCAGGTTCGCCTGGGATGCGCCCGGCGAAAGGCCCAGGCGCTCCAGCGCCGCCCAGGCGTTCGCCACGAACTCCCGCAGCCGGCCTTCTGCGCCCGGCGCGGGGTCAGTCGCGACGACCTGCAGGCCCTTCGCAAGATACAGCGCCGCCCAGCTCGCGCCGATGACGCCGGTTCCGATGATGGCGACGCGACGAATAGGTCTGGTGTCAGACATGATGTGTCTCCGGTGGGATGGGTTCAGATTTCGGCGTAGGCGACGCCGGTGAGATTGCCCTGGCCGATGAGGAGGGGACGGGTGTCCCGGCCATCGAGCCCAGCGACGTAGAGCGTGCCGGCAAGGTCGGTGACGAACATCCGGCCGCCCGCCACATCGAGCGCGACGCCGATGGTCTCGCCCAGGTGCGCGACGAGGATCTCCGGCTCCTCCCGTTCGTCGACGGACGCCCGGTTGACGGTGTTGCCTCGTGGAGCGTCGCCGCGGTCCGTCCAGTAGAGGAAGCGGCCCTCGTCATCGAACTCGAGGTCGATCGGCTCCGGCAGGCCCTCGAACAGCACCTCGATGTCCGAGCGGTTCGCGGGCGTCTCACCGTGAGGGATCTCGACGCCGGCACGGAAGATGCGACCCTGGCCGGCGTTGTCCGGGCCTTTCTGAGTCCAGTAGATCTTGCCCTGCTTCGGATCGACCGCGATGCCGACACACCAGTTGTGCTGGTTGCGGCCGTCCTCTTCGCCGCGGCCGGTCTCGACCAGTGTCTCCACTTTGGAGCCATCGAGGTTGCAGCGCATCACGCGCATGCCCTCGCGGTCGCACCAGTAGAGCTTGCGGCCGATCTTATCGAAGTGGAGCTGCTTGGGCGTATGCGTGCCGCCCGGCGGGACGATCACCGTGCGGGCGCCGCCGTCCAGGTCGACGCGCTCGATGGAGCCGTCGTTCAGTCGCGGTACGCCCATGTTGGTCCAGTAGATCTGGCCCGCCTCGGCATCGACGGCGACGCCGTCGGGGAAGTGGCCGGTGCGGGGAACGATTGTCCTGACGTCGGACCCGTCCGGGTTCGCCGAGCAGATGCGATCGCCGCTCAGCTCCAGGAAGATCACGCGGCCGGCTTTGGCCGCACTTGGGGAAGCCGCGGGCTGCGCGGTTGGCATGGAAGTCATGGTCTGTGCTTTCGTTAGAGGAAGGGGCGCGCAGCCTATGCGGCCGCGCGGGGAACCTTGGGGTTGCTGAAATTGGGCGGGCGCTTCTCGAGGAAGGCGGAGAGGGCTTCTTTGGCGTCGGCGGAAACCACCCGCGCCGTGAACTCCGCCAATTCGGCCTCGACCGCGCGCCGAAGGGTGTCGATGGTGGGCTGCTTGAGGAGGCGCTTGCTGGCTCGCAGCGCGTCGGGCGCTTTGGCCGCAAGCTTCTGCGCGATGGTTGCGGCGACTGAGAACAGCTCCGCGTCTGGCACGACACGGGTGACGAGCCCCAGCTCGGCCGCGCGCGCCGCCGTGATGCGCTCCGCCAGCAGGATCAGCTCCGCCGCCCGCAGATGGCCCATGCGCGCCGGAAGCGAAAAGCTCGATCCGAACTCCGGAACCAGGGCCAGGTCGACAAACGGCATCTGGAACTTGGCGCTCTCGCCCGCATAGACGAAATCGCAGTGGGTCAGCATCG
>DASXGQ010000255.1:0-19954 GCA_036488995.1 Caulobacteraceae bacterium | reverse complement strand
TGGGGAAGGCTCAGGACAAAGTCGGAAATGCGATGAAACACTAACTGACCGACATTCTGAGTCCTTGATCGACCCTGGCGCCGCCCTCGGGTGGCGCCTTTTTCGTACTCCGGAATATGGCCTGCGATCGAAGGTCGAGTTCCCTCAGACTGCGTAATTTCGGCCCCGGCTAGGCCTGCGCGCCCCCTGGGGTGACGCAGCAGAAAGGTGAGCTCCTTTCGTCAGAAAGGTGAGCTCCTTTCGTCGCAGAGGCGCAGGCGGCAACGCCTCCGCGCGATTTTTGCAACACCGGGCAAGGAAGTACCCGGGAGGCCGATTTTCGGAAAGCAATCGGCCTCTAGACGCCCTACCTCATAGGCCTTGATCGACCTTCTGGCGCCGCCTGTCTCAGGCGCCTTTTTTTCTCCGACCGCGGATGGCGCCGCGGTCAGGATGGCGAAAAAGGGGGTCGAATCGTCGGATAGCTCAGGCTATCTTCCAGGAAAACTACGACGTCGGGGGGCGCCGGATGATCCGCAAACTGAAGGTATGGGCGCTTTTCGCGTCGTGGCTGCTGCTGGCGCCTGCATCGGGGGCCGCAGCCAAGTGCACGCTCAAGTATGAGCCGCTGCCGATCACCCTGGACGGCGACAAGCCTATGGTCGACGCCACGGTAAACGGCCACAAAGTCCGCTTCGTGCTCGACAGCGGGTCGTTCTTTTCATGGATCACGCCCGGAACAGCCGCCACCATTGGCCTGAAGCTGCACCCTCTGCCCATCGGCTTGACCGTGGAGGGGTTGGGGGGAGAGGTCGATGCTTCCATGGTGGCGGTCGAGAATTTCGAGGTCGCCGGCGCCTCCTTTCATCGCCTGGAATTCATTACGGGAGGAAGCGAGACCGGGGAGGGGACCGCCGGCGTCATCGGCCAGAACTTCCTCGTCGTTGACGATGTAGAATATGACCTCGCTAACGGGATCGTCCGCATCGTGCGCCCGGAGGGCTGCAAAGGCGACCTCGGGTACTGGCCCTCGAAGAGCGGTTATTCGGGAATCGACCTCGTCACCTTTGGTAATGGCAAGTGGGCCACTACAGCTTACGTCGAAGTGAACGGTCAAAAGTTCAAGGCGGAGTTCGACACCGGCGCGGGCGACTCCTTCCTTACTCTCGCGGCCGCCCGGCGGCTGGGTTTCAACCCCAAGGCGCCGGGGGTTGAGGAAGCGGAGACTGAATACGGGTTCGGCCCCAAGCCGTTCCGCACCTGGATCATGCCCGTCGACAGCTTCAAGATCGGCGCAGAGGAGGTGAAACATACGCGGCTGCGCGTAGGCGACTCGAGCATCCCTGACATCGACATGTTGATCGGGCCGGACTTCTTCTTGTCGCACCATATCTACGTCGCCAATGCGCGTAAGCGGATCGTATTCAGCTACAATGGCGGTCCGGTGTTCGACCTGCCGGTCTCCAAGGGCGCACCGGCCTCGGCCCAGACCGCCTCCGCCGCGCCCGAGCAACCTGCGGGCAAAGGCGCGTTCGCTGTGGAACCCACCGACGCCGATGGCTATGCCCGGCGTGGCGCGGCCTTCACAGAACGGAAGGATTATGCCCGTGCTATCGCCGACCTGACCCGGGCGCACGAACTCGCCCCAGAGTCGGCGGGGTACCTCTACCTCCGCGCGGTGGCCTATACGCAGAACGGCCAGCCTTTCCTCGCGGTCGCTGACCTCGACGCATCGCTGGAGCTCGCGCCCGACAATGTTGACGCGCGCATCACCCGCGCCTCCATGCGTCTCGCGAAGAGCGACCCGTTCGGCGCGATCTTCGACGCCGACGCTGCAGACAAACTCCTTCCCACCCAGGCCGACCAACGACTCGACCTGGCGCAGCTCTACGGACAGGCTCAGGCGTATTCGGCCGCCTCGCGTCAGTTCGACCTGTGGACCAAGGCGCACCCCGATGACGCCCGCATGGGCATGGCGCTCAACGGTCGGTGCTGGATGGGCGCAATGTCCGGCGCCGACCTTGATGCGGCCCTCGCGGCCTGCGACGGAGCTCTCAGGCGCGCGCCGAAGACGGCAGATTTTCTCGACAGTCGGGGCCTCGTCCACCTTCGGAGGGGTGAGACCGAAAAGGCGATCGCCGACTACAACGCCGCCCTGTCCCTCGACCCGAAGATCGCCTGGTCTCTCTATGGGCGAGGGGTGGCCGAAGAGCGCAAGGGCAAGGCCGACGCAGCCAAGGCCGACTTCTCCGCCGCTGAGGCCATCACCCCGCAGATTGCGGAAATGGCGCACTCGATTGGGCTGAAAAGCTAACTCAGGCTCGAACGCTCCGGCTCAGATCATCGAGGCGCGCCGCAGGGGTAAACGTCAGCTCGGTTGGCTCGCCGCCCACGCGTCCACCGCCCGCGCCATCACGTCCAGCGGCATGGGCCCATAGCCGATCACTGCGTCGTGGAAGCCCCGGATGTCGAAGCGGGCGCCAAGCCTGGCCTTCGCCGCCTCGCGCAGGCGCAGGAACTGGAGCTGGCCGATCTTGTAGGCGCAGGCCTGACCCGGCCAGGCGCAATAGCGTTCGACCTCCCGGCGCGCGTCGTTGGGGGTCGAGCCGGCGGTGTCGATCAGATAGGCAATGGCGCGATCGCGGCCCCAGCCCTGGCTGTGCAGGCCCGTGTCGACCACCAGCCGGCAGGCGCGGAACAGCGAACCCTGCAGCATTCCCAGCCGTCCCAGCGGGTCATCGTCATAGGCGCCCAGTTCGTCGGCGAGTTGCTCGGCGTAGAGCGCCCAGCCCTCCACGTAGGCGTTGAACTGCATCAGCTTGAACAGGTCCGGGATGTCCGGGTTCTCGTTGGAAAGGGAGCCCTGGAGGTGATGTCCCGGATCGCCTTCATGATAGGCGGTCGTGGCGATGGTCCACTTTGGCCAGTCCGCCGTCGTGTGGAGGTTGAAGTAGATCGCGGCCGGCCGCGAACCATCGACCGCGCCAGACTGCTCATAGGCGCCCGGCGCGCCCAGCTCGATCGCCGGGGGAACGCGGCGAACGTCGAGGGGCGTGCGCGGCAGGTGGAAGAAGGCGCGGGGCAGGCGTTTCTGCATGTCGTCCAGCCTGGCGCGGACAAAAGCCAGCACCTGCGCGCGACCGGCTTCGTCGTCGGGGAAGAGCTGCGCCGGCTCCTTCGACAGGCGCGCCATCCCTTCGCCGACACTCACGCCGCCCAGGCCATGCGCCGAGAGGATCTGACTGGCGCGGTCGGAGACTCGCGCAGCCTCCTCGACGCCCAGTCGGTGGACGGCGTCCGGCGTGAGGCCGGTGGTCGTGTGGAACTTGAGGCAGGCCTCGTAGTAGGCGCCGCCGTTGGGCAGCGCCTCCACGCCCGCCGCCTGCCTCGCGCCCGGACGCAGCCGCTGTAACAGGGCGACCTGTCGGGCCGCCGCAGCCGCGATCGGGCCGTCGACCAGTTGTTGCGCTTTCGGCTCCCAGTCGCCCGCGATCCCCTTGTCGCGCGTGCGGCGAACCAGTGACGTGACGAGCGATGCGCTGGACCCATGCTGGGCCGTCTGGAAGCTCTGAAGCTGGCTGATCGTCCGATCGAGCAGGAAGTCCGGCGGCGCCGCTCCGGCCGCCGCGTCGAGCCGCATCTTCTCCGTCTGCTGGTCCATGGCGGGACCGAACGCCGCCAGGCGGTCGAGATAGGCCTCGGCGTCGGCGCGCTCGGCGATCACGTGCTGGGTGTCCAGGAAGTCCGGCAGGCCCTGGTAAGCGCCCTCGGTCTGGCTGACGACATAGGGGACGGGATAGGTATCCACGCTCATCGCCCCGTACCGGAAACCGGTGAACGGCACCACGGCCTTCGCCAGCCAGAGCGCCGTGGCGCGGAAGATCTCGTCGCGCGAGCCTTCGCGCACGCTGGCCCGCTCGAGGGCTGGGGCCAGGTCGACGATCGGCTTGTAGAGCCCGAGCCGATTTGCGGGGGAACGGTCGTCAAGCTCCCGCTTCAGCCAGGCGCGCGGCCCCGTGTCGAAACCGTACGCCGTCGCCGTCTCGGGCGAGCGCCGCAGCAGCCCCTCGAACGCAGCGTCATAGAGGCCGGCTGTCGACGGCTCGGGCGCTCCCTGCGCAGCGGTTGCGGCGAGCGCCGCCGTGCTCGTGGCGAGGAAGGCGCGCCGATGCAATGAACCATCCAGTGCGCCAAGCCGTGAAGCTTCCATGATGATCCTCGCGTCCGCCGTCGTGGCTGGGCGCTCGCAGGTACATCAGAGAAAACCGTGAGGCCACGGAGGGGCGCCAAGAGGACTGAGACGAGGGCCTGCGGTCCGCGCGTACGGGTTGTGTCAGAGTTGTCCGCGGCGCAGCGCTTCGATCGCCGACGCTGCGGCGGCGGCCATCTCCGCCTCGATCCGCGGGACGCCTTCGAACGGCCGATGCGCGCGCGTGAAGACGGAGACGGCGAAGGCGCGGCCATCCGCGTGAGTGATGACGCCGACCTCGTTGCGGATGCGGCCGAGCAGGCTGCCTGTCTTGGCGGCGATCGTCGCGTGGTCGGGCAGGGCGCGGGCGAGGCGGCTGCTCACCTGCTGCGCCATCAGTGTGCGCAGGTCGGCGCAGGCCTGTGGGCTCGCAGCCTCGTCTTTCCAGATCGCCGTCTGCAGGCGGCCCATCTCCCGCGGCGTGGACCTCGTGGTTCGAGTCGCGTCCAGGGCGGCGCAGGCGTCGATCCGCACGGAGTCGTGGCCCCGCTCGCGGGCTTCTGGTCCCAGCGCGCCGGACTGGGCCGCCAGGAGCTGCGCATAATCCGCAAAGCCAAGGTCGGCGCCGATGCCGTCGATCAGCGTCCGCAGGTCGCTCTCCACGACGGTGGCGTGACAGCCGCAGGCTCGGGCGCGCTCGTTCACACGGTCCAGTCCTACTTCTGCGAGGAGCACGTCCGTGGCCGTGTTGTCGCTGACGTTCATCATCAGCCGGCAGAGATCGCGAAGTGAGACCTCGACCGGATCGTCGAACATGGAGATCCCTGTTTGGCCGGCCGTGCGCATCTGTGGCGTGATCCGCAGAGATCGCGCCGGGTCCAGCGCGCCCGAATGGACCTGATCGTAGAATTCGAGGGCGACCAGGATCTTGAACACCGAGGCCAGCACGACGGGCTCGTCAGCGCGGACGGAGATTTCAGCTCCGCTCGTCACCTCGACGGCGTGCAGGAATCCCGCGCATCCGGCCCGCTCAAAGCCTTCGGCAATCTCCGCCTCCGGCTCCATGGCGCAGCCTTACTGCGTCGAGACCAGTGGCGCGGCCGAGGTGGCGCACACGCACAGGCTTGCGGCCAGGCTCACAGCCAGGGCGACGTTCAGGAATCTCGACAACGTCGCCCCCTCGCGAATCCGTCTGCCGACGTTCAATCGGTTGCGGCCGTGCGAGTCCAGGGCGCGAAGCTAGCTCACAGCTGCCGCCCCAGCGGCCGCGACCGCTTCGTCCAGCTCCGGTGGACCGCCGGAGACCCCCACAGCCCCGGCGCACTGGCCATCCACCAGCACAGGCGCCCCACCAGGCAGCAACAGCAGGTCGAGCCCGCCCGGCGCGCCGCCGGCGAACCGCTGGGCGAGGGCGGCTGTGCTGAGCGAGAGCAGGGCGGCTGTGCGCGCCTTGCGGATTGCCAGGTCGACCGAGAAACCGCGCGCCCCGTCGTCGCGCTCGAACCGCACCAGGGCGCCGGTGGCGTCGACCACCGCGATGCTCAGCGGCGCGCCGCTGTCCCGCGCCGCCGCACGCACGGCCGCGGCCATCGCCTGGGCGTCCTGGAATTCGAGGAAGGGTCGATTGCGCATGGCGCCTCTCCGGAAGAGCTAAGGCGCCGCAGCGCCAGCCGACGGGAAATCCGTTCAGCTGACGTCCCTTTCTAGCACAGTTTGCCGGCGTGAGGCGAGGCTCGCCCAGCTGTCGTGCGAAGTGAACCTCAGGGGACCGACGGCTTCCACGCGTAGCCTTCGCCCGAGGCGACGACATGGCCGACTCCGGGGAACGGCATATGAGGCCCGAACGCGAGTTCGCCGCTGCGGGCCAGTTGCGCGAGCGTGGCCTTGCGGGTCGCCTTCCCCTGCGCATCGTCATTGTCGTACCCGATGGTCCAGTCGGGCTTCGCCAGCGAGACGATGGAGCTGTGCGCACTGTCGCCAAAGTCCAACAGGCGCGCGCCGCCCGAGCTGATCTGGTAGCCGACGTGACCAGGCGTATGGCCATAGAGCGCCACCGCCCTGACACCGGGCGCGAGATCGCCCCCGGGTTCGAAGGTCTTCACCTGGGCCGAGATCGCCTGGACGAGGGCGGCGTTCTGGGGCTGGCTCTTCATGAAGGCCCACTCGCGCGCGGACATGTGGACCACGGCGTGTGGGAACGCCGCCGTCCCTCCCGCGCCGACGAGTCCACCAACGTGATCGCCGTGCGAATGGGTGATGAAGATGTCGGTGACCTCGGCGGGGCGGACGCCGGCGCGAGCCAGGCTCTCGATCAGGACCCCGTGGACGCGAGGACCAAGCCCGGTGTCGAACAGCATGACGCGGCCGCCACCCTCCACCAGCAGGGCGTCGACGGGAATCCGTATTGGGGTTTCCGGCGCGCCGGCCTTGCGTAGCACCGCGGCGACCTCGGCTGGACTGTGCCCGACGCCGAAGGTCTTGGCGTCATTGTCCACGACGTTGTCCGCGTCGCGAAGGGCGAAGACCTTCAGCGCGCCCAGGGAGAAGGACTTGGCCTCGGGCGCGACCGGCGCAGGCTTCGCGCCGACCGACGTGGAGACAAGCGCAGCAGCGGCGAGCGCAAGGAGCGTCACGCAAGTTCTTGAAGAGGCGACCATCCGTTCCATCCCACGGCAATCGATGCGATCACCCGGGAAGATACAGAGAGATCGCTTCCGGCGTCAGCCTTGACTGCGGGCGCCGGCGCTCCGGGGAATCGTGGCGTCGATCCCGCCTCAGTGCTGGTTCTCGGGAAGCCTCACGACCAGGCCGTCCAGTACGTCGCTGACCTTGATCTGGCAGGAGAGGCGGCTGTTCGGCTCGACCGCCTCGGCGAAGTCGAGCATCGACTCCTCCATCGCCGTGCGCCCACCGGTCCGCGCCAGCCAGGTCTCGTCGACATAGACGTGGCAGGTCGCGCACGCGGCGGCTCCGCCGCAATCGGCGTCGATGCCCGGGACGTTGTTCTTCACCGCGCCTTCCATGACCGAAAGGCCGGATTGGACGTCGACGACGTGCTCAGCGCCGCTGTGCTGGATGTAGGTGATCTTGGCCATGGTCTCGCGGGGCATCCTTCCTGGTTGTGGGATTTCTTTCAGACGCCGCTACCAGACGCGACGCAGGATGACGACCTTCATCTCGCGGTCGCCGCTGATGAGCTGTTGGAGGCGCGCGAGCTTCTTTCGCCTCCTGTGTGGTGGCATGAGTTGGGACAATGCGTACGCACGCCTTCCGCCTGACGCCCGGCGCCGACCTGAAGGACGAGCTCGCGCGTCTCACGAAGGAGCACGCGCTTCGCGCCGCCTGCATCCTCTCCTGCGTGGGAAGCCTCTCGCGCGCACGCCTGCGGATGCCCCGCGCCGTCGGCGAAGCAGAGGTTTTCCGCTCGTTCGACGAGCCGATGGAGATCGTGTCCCTGACCGGCACGCTGTCTTCGGACGGCCTGCACGTCCACATCAGCCTCGCGCGATCCGACGGGGCCTGCGTCGGCGGCCACCTCGTCCAGGGCTGCATCATCAACACCACCGCAGAGCTGGTGATCGGCGAACTGTCCGAGGTCGAATTCCGCCGGCTGCCGGATCCGACCACCGGATACCGCGAGCTCAGCGTGCAGCCGCGGCGAGGCGAACCGTCAGCGACCTAGCCCACACGCTTCATCGCGACGATCACGCCAGTTTCGATCGTCTCGTGGAAGACCCCGTCGGCGCGGACCCGCAGAAGCGCCGCCTCGAGGTCGCGTTCGAAGTCTTCGAGCCGATCTCCGAAGAGCCGCTGCGTCGAGTCGGACCTCGAGTACAGGAAGCGGATGATCGATGGGATGTCGCGGGTGATCGTCGAGCTGAACTCGACGTCCTCGGTGATCTCGAAGGCCGATCGGCGAAGCGCGGGCTCGTGGTGGGGCTCGGGGTTGCGCTGCGGATGCGGGGACTGCTTCCCCAGGTAGCGCTCCACCACCTCTTCGGAGACCAACTCCCAGGATTCCTGGGGGCGACGGCGACCAGGGTTGATCAGCGCGATCCCGCCGCCGTCTTCGATGAGGCGCTGGAGGTCGCCCAGCACCTTGTCCCGATCCATCCAATGAAAGGATTGTCCCATCACCGCGGCGCGGAAGGGGCCATTCAGACCACCAAGCTCGGCCGAGCCGGCCTGCATCCAGGCGATGTTTGCGATACCTTCCGAGGCCGCGAGCCGCCCCCCCTCGGCCAGCATGTCGGGATCGGGGTCCATCGCGATCACCTCCGCCACGCGCGGCGCAATGCGACGCGCGAGGCTCCCTGGCCCGCAGCCCAGGTCGACGATCCGGGACGTGCGGTCCAGTCCCAGACGCTCGACGGCGAACTCGATCGCCGCCTTCGCGTATGGCGCGCGATACTGATCGTAGAAAGCCGCCGCGCCTCTGAAGAGATCGGGATCGTAGGTCATGAGAGTCCGCTCATGGGCATCAGCGGGTCAACAGCCCTTCTCGATACGACCCATCCCGCAGGCGTGGGGCGCACCTGCTCTGTCCGACCTCCAGCGCAATCTCC
This sequence comes from Caulobacteraceae bacterium, assembly GCA_036488995.1. Taxonomy (GTDB): domain Bacteria; phylum Pseudomonadota; class Alphaproteobacteria; order Caulobacterales; family Caulobacteraceae; genus Acaudatibacter. The sequence continues at coordinate 11,221 of DASXGQ010000255.1, read as the reverse complement.
ACGTCCTCTGCGAACCCCCGATCGATCAGCTCTCGCCCCGAGATGCTTCCCCTGATCATGGGCGCCAGGTCGCTGCGAACGGCCTCGTAGGCCAATCGGGCGGCCAGCGCTTCCGAGCTGACTTCACCGCCGAGTGCGGCGATCACGGCGCCGGCGCCGATCCAATCCTCGATCGCGGGGCGCAAGCTGCCATCTCCCCAGCGCTCGCCGGCCGGTATGACCCCGATAGAGCCCGCTTGCACCGTGTCTCGCACCGCGCCGGCCACGGCTCCGAAGTTCCTGAGGCAGGCGCAGTAGGTCGGGGTTTCGCCAGTGGCGAGCGAGAGGCGCGAGCCATTGGGAGAGGGGAGGAGCAAGCGCGTTCCAAGACTGACCTGGCGCAAGCTGGCGGGCGAAAGGCTGAGCTGCTGTCCAGCCGCTCTTTTCGGTGATGCGGCGACGGCTCCGCGCCTTTTGGCCTCCTGCTGTGCGGCCTCAGGATCACCCCACGGGAATGGGATGACCTCGGCGCCCCGATCGACCGCCACGCTGACAGCCGTGGAAAATGAAAGCACGTCGACGATGACGAACACGGCGGCAGTGGATCGGAACGCCTCGATCCCGTTCAAACCCCACTCGCAGACGATCTGGCCCATTGTTCAGGTTTGGCACACGCAAGGGCTCACCTTCCACCTCGGCTTCATGCCTGCCCTCGAATTACTGACCAGGTCCGTTTGGTCGCCGTCGTCGAACTGGGCTAGACGCGACAGATGGCGATAGACCCTGGCACCTTAGCGCACTGGAACGAGGTCACGCCCCACCATGTCGTCTCGCCGATGTACCGGACGGATGACTTCCGGCGCGGAGACATCGTGTTGGATCCGGTCGTCCGCGAGGCGATCGGCGATGTGGCCGGCAAGCGCCTCCTGCACCTGCAGTGCCACTTCGGCCTCGACACCCTGTCGCTGGCGCGGATGGGCGCGAGCGTCACCGGCCTCGACTTCTCGACGGCGGCGATCGAACAGGCGCGGGCCATGGCGGCGGAAGCGGGGATCGAGGCGACCTTCATCGTCTCGGACGTGCTCGATCCGCCGCCCGACCTTACTGGGTTCGATGTCGTGTTCGCCTCGTGGGGCGCGATTTATTGGATCTCCGACCTGGAGCGCTGGATGCACGTGGCGGCGAAGGCGCTTGCGCCCGGTGGCCGGCTCTTCCTGTGCGAAGGCCATCCCGCCCTGCAGATGCTGGACGAACGCGCGCCCTTTGGCGTGCTGCGCGTCCGCTGGCCCTGGGATTCGGCGTCCCCCCACGTCGAGGAAGGCGATCTCGACTACACCGGCGCCAAGGTCTCGGCGAACAGGACGGTGGGCTACTTCCATGGCCTTGGCCGCATCCTGGGCGCGGCGATGCGCGCGGGACTCACGATACGGGGGTATTCGGAAGGCGACCGTGTTCCATGGAAGGCGCTCGACCAGTTGATCGAGGCGGACGGTGGCTACTGGATGCTTCCCTCCGACGCGCCTTTTGTCCCACTGAGCTTTACCCTCGAAGCGGTGAAAGAAGGCTAGGCCCAGCTCGGGCCGCCGCCTGAGTGAAGGATCCAAGATGCCGAGCACGAAATACCCAGCCTACGAACGAGCCAGACCTTATTTCGAGCTCGTTCGGGGCGCGCTTGGAGATCTCGTCGAAGGCGAGCACTTCTTCGATGTCGTCGCTGACGACCTCGTCTATGAAGTTCTCTATGACTTCCCGGGTTGGCCCCGGATTGTCGAAGGGCGGGCCGAATTGATGACCCAATTCGCAGCCTACTGTAACAACATTGAACTTCAATCAGCGGACAAGCTGGTCGTCCACAAGGCTGACGAGGGCCGGACGGTCATCATCGAGTACGAAGTCCACGGGACAATCCTTGCAACCGGCGCGAAGTATGACAATCGCTTTGCGTCGATCATCATGATCGAACATCGGAAGATCGTGCGCTGGAGAGACTACATGGACTCGCTGGCGGCATGGAACGCCATTCATCAATGAAGGTCGTGAGCCTCCCTCAGTCCGGGGGATGCGTGTGCGGGACAATCCGCTATTCACTCTCGGGCGCGCCGTTGCTCGCCTACGCCTGTCACTGCCACGATTGCCAGAAGGCGACCGGCTCGGCGTTCTCCTTGACGCTGGTCATCCGCACGGCCGACCTGGAAGTCGCAGGCGCGCCCGAAATCACAAACTCATCGTTGCGCACGGGGCGACTGGTCGAGCGCAGCTGTTGTCCGAAGTGCCGCGTCCCGCTCTTTTCGATGGCGCCAGTCGCGCCTGAGTACATGAGCCTGCGCGCCGGCACGCTGGACGATGCGAGCTGGGTTGTCCCCATCTCCCAGAGCTTCGTGGAGAGTGCGATTCCGTGGGCGGTGATTCCTGACGTCCGCGTCGTACCCTGGAGCGAGTTCGACTATGCCGCGCTTGGCGCGGAGTGGGCGGCGAGCGCCCCGGAATTCAGGCGGATGGAATAGGGACGCTCAGCTATCTCGCGTCCGGCCCGACACCGGTGCTGAAATTCTCACCTGTGGTCTTGTTTCAGGGACCGTCGAAAGATGAATTCAGTGTGGCCGAGCGGCTTGTCTTTGATTTCTGCGATCTGCTCGAAGGCGAGCCGCTTATAGAACGTCGGGGCCTGGAAGTCATAGGTCGAGAGGAAGATGTAAGCGCATCCACGTCGCCGCGCTTCCGAAATCGCGGCCTCCATGAGCTCCGATCCAAATCGCTGTCCCCGACAGTCCTCTCGCACCCACAGCTGTCGCAATTCACAGACACCGCCCCAGGTGTACCCGGCGACGGCGCCAACTCGTGCGCCGTCACGTTCGATCACGAAGCCAAGACCTCGGCCGTCGCGGAAACCCGTGCGCTCAGCATTGTACGCGTAGAGTTCGTTTTCCAGGCGATCGATCTCGTCCGGCGTCAAATCGTGGCGGGCGTAAAGCCTGTCAAAGGGTTCGGGCATGGAGCACGCACAGCTGGCCCGGCACGATCGCGATCCCTCCATCCGGGCGTCATCCGCCCGCCGGCAACCCCTTCGCCCATTCCCGCAGCGTATCAGCAAACAGCTTCGGATCCTGGCCATGCATCGAATGTCCCATGGTCGGGAAGGAGCGGTAGTCGAACGCCTGGCCGGCGCCCTCGATCAGCTCCCGCACACGTTGCGCATGCAGGTCCGAGATCGCACCGCGCAGCAGACCGGCCTCGTCGATCATCCGGAAGTGGTGGGTGAACAGCACCGGGACTTTCACGGCGCTCAGCATCCGCGCGTGGTCGCAGCTGGCCCCGACGGTTCCGGTCCAGAAGGCGCGGGCCCACTCGGGGTCATACTCCTTCAGATTCTGAGGCGGCTCATCGCCCGAGGGCGGACGCAAGGCGGCCATCCAGGGATGCAGCTCGTTCGGCGCGTTTGCGGTCATCCCCTTCCAGTCACCGACGTCCCATTGGTCGCCGAGGTATTTGGCGTACATGGCGAAGATCGGTCCGATCCCGTGCTTGATCGACGGACCGCACGCGGGGCTGACCTCCGATGTGAAGAGCGGCGGATCTTCGTAATGGGCGCCACGCACCAGCCCGGGCGGCGCGTAGGCCGAAAGCCACGCCGAGAGCACTCCGCCCGATGAAAGCCCGCTCACGACAGCGGGGCGCCCCATCACGCCCTGAATCACGCGGACGAGGTCGTTTCCCATGTTGTCGAGCGTATAGCGCCCCGGCGTGCGGCCCGAGCGCCCCTGGCCGCGAAGATCGACGGCGAAGATCTGGAAGTCGTCCTTGAGCAGGTCGATGGCGGCCTCGTAGCCCCACCAGGATTCCGTCTGCCCGGGGATCAGCAACAGGGCGGGGCTCTTCGCCTCACCGGCGGTCGCGTAGTTGATTGGCGCCTCGCCAGTATCGAACAATTGCTCTGGATAACGGTGCGCGACGTAGGTCTCGTCCGGATTATGGGGGCCGTAGCGACCGACCATGAATGCCTCCCTGGCGCCAGCGCGTCGCCGCGCCCCGGCAATGCAAACATCTGGTCGCGCTCAAGACCAGATCCCGCCTGACTTCAGATCTGTGAATCCACTCGGCCAACGCCGATAGACGTGGGTCTCAAGCCGAAAGGGTCGCGAGGCCGCGAAACCCCGTTGTCGAGCTTAGCTGCAATCCGTATATCATTCCTGTAAAGCTGCGCCGTAAGATCCAAGTTGGCGCTGTTCCATGGAGCTCTCGGCTCAGATCGATCTCGCCGGCGCTCTGGTCGAATCGCTTGTCGGCCAGGTCGCGCGACAGATATCGCCCCTTAACGGTGGTCAGGTGGGCCGCGTCTTCCGCGCTGACACCGACGCGTCATCCTACCTGGTAAAGTTCGTCGACTTGTCTGCCGAACCCGAATTCGAAGACGAATCCGCGGATGACCGGGTGTACGGCAATCGGTTCAGCAATCTCAGGCCGGCTTATGATTTACTGCAGCGGGCGGGACTTCCCACGCCCCGCCTGCATGGCGCGGGCGCGAACCTAGAGCAGGGCGTCTTCTACGCCGTATTCGACTACCTCGAGGGCGACCCCGACGATTTCTCCGCGCCTTGGTTCTCCGCCGTCGGCGCATCGCTTCGAGAACTCCACGGGATTACGAGGCCTTACCAGGGCTGGGTGGGGATGCGTGCGCCGCTTTCGGAACCCTGGCCGTTGGATTTCCAGAGGGCGCTGGAGATCAACCTGGCGAAAGTCAGGCCGGTTCTGCCGCGGCCCCTGGCGCTCGCCGTCGGCAGGCGTGTGCGGGAGGCGCCGCGGCTCGATGACCCAACCGAGTTCGTCCTGTCGCACACCGACGGGTTTCAGGCGCTGCTCAAGCGGCGGCCCGAGGGCTGGGAAGTGCTGGGTCACATCGACGTGGAGGACTTCCAGTTCACCGACCGCCGATTTGTCCTGACCGGCTTTGAACTCGCCCACCGCCTGAATGGTCGAGCCGTCCCTGAGGCGTTCTGGCGAGCCTACGAGTGGGTTCCTGAAGAGCGCCCTCCGCAATTCGAGCTGCTGTATCTCCTGGTCTGGGCGAGAGTGCTGCAGAGGAGCCCAGAGGCCTTCGCCGCCTGCATCGCCGAACTCGAGCGGATCGTGAGTTGACCTGTCCGAGACGCAGTAGAACCTACGGGTTCGCCACCTTCGGCCAGTACGGCGCCTTGAAGCGCTGATAGGGGATCGCGGCGGTGTCGGGGCGCACGGCGCCTGGAGCGTCGACATAGATGACGTCCGCGGCGATCGGGTCGAAGCCCATGCGGAAGTGGTTGGTCGACTTCACCACCACCGAGCGCAGGGTCGCTGGATCGAGGCCCAGGGCTGTGAAGGCGGTCGGGTGGAAGCACTGGGTGCGGTTCGAGGCGAGGATGAAGTGCACGCCAGCGACGTCGATCCAGGCCGCATCGCCGAGGGAAACGAGGCCTGACAGCCCGACCTGCGTCGCCTTCCTCGCCAGGCCGCGCACGGTGGCGCGCACATCGAGGGGGTCGCCGGACGCCGGCCCGAGTTTGCCGCCGACCCGCAGGTCGATCTCCGCGCCCACGCCTGCCTCGTGGCAGAACGCGACTGCCTGCGGATCGTAGAAGATGGCGAGGCCGACCTCGGTAAGGCCGCGCTCCAGTATGGCGCGGGCGAGGAAGGTCGAATCCGACGGGGCGCCGCCGCCGGCATTGTCGGAGACATCGGCGATGACCAGCGGGCCCACGTTCGCCGCGCCCATCCGGTCCAGCGCCGCTTCGACCGACAGTTGTCGGATCTGGGTCGCCTCGCGAAGGTCCCAGATCTCCTGGCCGAGCGATCCGGCGAGGGCGGCGGCCTTCGCCTGGTCGCCATCGGCGTAGACGAGCATCTTGGCGCCGGTGACCGGGGTGTCGCCCCACGGAAATCCGTGAACGAACGAGATCGAAAGGACGCCATCGCGCCCCTCGCGCTCCAGCATGCGATCGACGAAACCGCGCATGGGCCCGCTCTGCGTCGGCCACAGCGAGACCATTTTGCAGTCGTGGACGGCGGGGGTCGGATCGACCTCGCCTCGAAGGACGCCAAGGCAGATCCGCCAGGCGTCGCCGAGGCGCGCCACGCCATCGATGTGCGGATATTCCTTCTGGAAGCAGAGGACCGTCGCCTGATCGATCATCGTCTGGGTGAGGTGGGCGTGCGGATCGAGCACGACACCCACGGGAACCTTGGGTCCGACGATTTCGCGGACCATCGTCAGGATCTCGCCTTCGCAGTCCCAGCAGCCCTGCGCGATCATCGCGCCGTGCAGGAAGAGCATGACGACATCCACGGGCATGGCCGCGCGCAGGTCGTCCAGCAGCGTATCGCGCAGGCGCTCGTAGACGGACTGAACGGTCAGCCCGGCGGGTTGGGCGAACACGAAGAGTCCGGGCGAAACGGCGCCGCCCTCCGCCGCGGCCAGGTCCCGCAGCGAGCGCGCCATCTCGCCGTACATGCCGCGATCGCCGAACACCGCCTCGCCGCGCTTCTGTCCTAAGGCGAAGGCCGCTTCGGCCGTGGGAATGGACGAGAACGAGTTGGTCTCAGTCGCGAGGCCGGCGAAGTAGACGTTCATGCCCCCGACCATCCGGCGCCCCGCCGCGGGAAGCAACAGTGGGCGCCTCCTGTCAGGTTGGCGCTCACGGCGGCCCTATTCGGCCGCGACCCGCCTTGCAGCGCCGAAGAAACGGTTGGCCGGCCGGGGCAGACCGAGGTTCTCGCGCAGGGTTGCGCCCTCGTACTCGCGCCGAAACAGGCCGCGCGCCTGCAACTCGGGAATCACCTTGTCGACGAAGTCGTCGAGGCCCTCGGGCAGATAGGGGAACATGATGTTGAAGCCGTCGCAGGCGCCGGTCTCCAGCCAGAGCCCCATCTCGTCGGCGATCGTCGCGGGCGTGCCGACGAACGCCGTGCCGCCGTAGCTGCCGGCGCGCGCCGCCAGCTGGCGGATGGTGAGGTTCTCGCGCCGCGCCGCCGAGACGATCCGGTCGCGGGCGCTCTGGCTGGCGTTGGTGGGCGGGATCTCCGGGAGCGGGCCGTCGGGGTCGTATCCGGAGACATCGTAACCCAGCATGCCGTTCAGGCTGGCGATGCCGCTGTCGTAATGGACCAGGCTGTCGAGGTGGGCGCGCTTGGCCTTCGCAGCCTCGACCGTCTCGCCGACCACCACCAGGGCGCCGGGCAGGATCTTCATGCCGTCGGGGTCACGGCCGATCCTGGCCATCCGGCCCTTGACGTCCGCGTAGTAAGCCCGCGAGGCTTCGATATTGCCGCCGGCGGCGAAGACCACCTCCGCAGTCTCGGCGGCGAGCTGGCGCCCTGCCTCCGAGGCGCCGGCCTGGACGATCACCGGCCAGCCTTGCACGGGCCTGGCGATGTTCAGGGGTCCGCGGACCGACAGGTATTTGCCCTTGTGCGCCAGCACATGCATCCGCTCGGGGTCGAAGTAGATCCCGCTTTCGACGTCGCGCACGAAGGCGTCGTCGGCGAAGCTGTCCCACAGTCCCGTGACGACGTCGTAGAACTCCCGAGCCCGCGCGTAGCGTTCGTCGTGGTCGACATCCTCGTCGAGGCCGAAGTTCAGCGCCGCGTCGGGATTGGCGGTGGTGACGATGTTCCAACCAGCGCGGCCGCCGCTGATATGGTCCAGCGAGGCGAAGCGGCGGGCGATGTGGTAGGGCTCGTCATAGGTCGTCGACGCCGTGGCCATCAGGCCGATGCGGTCTGTGACCGCCGCCAAAGCCGAGAGCAGGGTGAACGGCTCGAACGAGGTCACCGTGTGGCTGCGCTTCAAGGCCGCGACCGGCATGTTGAGCACCGCCAGGTGGTCGGCCATGAAGAAGGCGTCGAACTTCCCCGCCTCGAGCTTGGTGATGAACCGCTTCAGGTGGCCGAAGTTGAAATTGGCGTCCGGGTAGGCGCCCGGATAGCGCCAGGCGCCGGTGTGGATGCTCACGGGCCGCATGAACGCGCCCAGCTTCAACTGCTTCTTGGCGGACACAACTTCACCTCTGCACTGCCGACGGCCATGTCGCGTCGAAGGGCCCGGCGAGCGGGTGAGCCAAGTGACGACGGCATGACCGAACGAGGCCCGAGGCTAGTCGACAAAATCGGTGCGAATTAGCCAGTTCTCCTGCGCCCGCCTTCAGAGGCGCTACATTCGGAGATCGCGCCGATCGATGGTCTCGTTTCAGGCGACGACCGGTTTCGGGCGGGACGAGCTTCAGTTTCTCCGCGGGATAGCGTTCGCCGCCCAGTTGGCCTTGGCGTCTCCGCGACGAACTTCCTTGCAGCCCTTCCCAGCCGCGGCGCTCAGGCGACCCTCAGAGGGAGCCGCTCCAGGCCGCGCAGGGTGTTGTTCAGGCGCCGGATCGGTGGGCCCGCCAGTTCGATCCGTTCGATGCGCTCGGCAAGCGCCTTCAGGACGATCTCGCCTTCGAGCCGGGCGAAGAGCTGGCCGACACAGCTGTGGATCCCGTAGCCGAAGGCGACGTGACCTGAGGTCTTGCGCGCGATGTCGAACCGCTCCGGGTTCTCCCAGCGGCGAGGGTCGCGGTTTGCGGCGCCCAGGAACAACAGGATCTTGGCGCCGTCGGGCAGGGTGACGCCGCCCAGCTCGGTCTCGCAGGTCGTCGTGCGGAAGAAGGTCTGCACGGACGACTCGAAGCGCATCACCTCCTCGAACGCGCCGCGCGCGAGCCCTGGCTGGCGCTTCAGATCGGCCCAGGCCTCCGGGTGGGTCGCAAAGGCGTAGAGGGTGTTTGCGAGGGCGTAGGCTGTGGTGTCGAGACCGGCGCTCAGAAACGCCCGTACGATCAGGCGCGCCTCCTCCTCGGAGATCTCGTCCCGATCCGCCGCTTCGAAGACGCGGGCGCCAAGGCTGCCCGGGCGAAGCGCGTCGCGACGACATTGGTCCATCACCCAGTCTCGGGCCGCATCCGCGCCCCGCATGGTCGCTTCGAACAACCGGTTTCGTGGACCGAACGAGTTGAAGATCATCGCCGCGTAGGGCAGCAGGTGTTCGCGGCCCTCCTCGCGCAACCCCAGGGCGTCGGCGAACACCTTGATCGGATAGACCTCGGCAAGGTCCGCGACGCCGTCGAAGGCGCCGCGTCGCGCCAGATCGTCCGCCAGCGTCCGCGCCTCGGCTTCGAAGGTCGGCCGCAACTGGCGCATTGCGGCCGGTGACAGGGCCGCAGCGACCACCGGACGCGTCCGGTTGTGAAGGGGCGGGTCGGCCTCCAGGAGGGGACTGGGCGTGCGAAACGGAGTCTCCTTCCGGAAGTCCGCGAGTCCGACGCCGGCCGCGGAGGAGAAGGTGCTCCAGTCCTGCAGCGCCGATTGCACTTCGGCGTGCCGCGCGGTCGCGAATATGCCGTGGCGTTCCAGCCAGATCACCGGCCCCGCTTCGCGCAAGACCTCATGAAAAGGGTACGGGTCGGCGAGGAAAGCGTCGGAGAACGGATCGATGTCCAATGTCGGAGCAGGTTCAGTCATCACCTGGCGCGCACCCGATAAATTGTCGCGATACTCATGGAGTGGGGATAAAAGAGTATATGGGTACAGCGGAGGCGGTTGAATTGCACTCTCTTCCGTGCATTTCGGCGCAAGGATTGCGCAACTCATGTCACGCCGCCTTAGTTGAGCATCGCAAGCCTGACCCGCAGCGCTGGCGCTCACGCCGGCCGACAGCTTCTCTGCGGTGCGACGCCTGAATCGTGTCGGCGTCGGCTTGCGCACTGTGCAATTTGAGGCGGAATGGGGGCGGGAAGATTAACCTTTCGCCTCGATTCAGTCGGCGATATCGTTGATTTCACTGGATGTTTCTAAAGGTGACATTTGAAAGGGTTGACGGCGGGCGGTGTTGCAAAGATAAATTGGGGCAGAAGTTGGTCAACTTAGGGACTCCGGTTCTCGCGCAGGCGTGAGAGTCGGGCGCTAATCCCCGTCCCGGGCGGTCCGGCCATGACGGAATATTGTAAAGATCCGACCTAATTCTCTGTGCGGGGCACGATTAAAGATCCAAACTGCAATTTTTACCGTCATGGCCGGCCGTCATCATTACGGATTTGCCTGCGCCGCCCCAACGCCGACTGCGCCGACGTCCCAGCAGACGAAGACATCGCGCCACGGCGTGTCATGGTCGAGCTCGGGCAGCAGGCGGGCGATATCGGCGCAGATGTCTTCCAAATTCCGCTTGTCGATCGACCAGGCGATGTAGCGTTCGCCGTGGCGGGGCGGGGCGGGGTTCGTGACCGCCCCGGTCGCGGTCGGCGCCCGCGACTAATGCCTGGCCGCCTCCTCCGAGAACCTGGTCGAGGCAATCAAGAACCCCCACACTCGCCGTTCAAGGCCGATCTCGACGCCCCGACTCTGCACCTGCACGTGCGATCCGGCGTCTCCGACCACGAAGCTCGCCAGTGCGTAGAGGCTTTGAGTGGATAACGCGTACGGAAGTCGTCCGTCATTGATTTCAAGCATGTCCATGAACGTCTCCGACAGGAGCGTCCAAAAAGTCTCGTATTGCACTTTCGAGCACGATGAAATTACGCGCCGGGCCGCGAGGGAAAAAACGATTGCGTCCTGGGGCCATACTTCTTCGAGAGGCATTGCCGATGGTCTCCAACAACATCTGCGGAGATTGGTCCGTTTGTCATTCCTCGAAACTCTCCTCCGCCGAGGAGCCCTCGCCCCTGACTCGTAGCAAAGGATTCCACAAACTGCAACCGAATTTATGCCGTTCATAATGATGAAAATATGCCAATTTTCCGTACTTCTGGTTGACATGGCGGACCCCGATAGCTAGTTGATGATCTCGCGGTCCTGGGTCGCAGGCCGCGAACCACGCAGTCATCGCCGACCGGAGGGCCAGATGGTCAAGCTCTTCTGTGAGCCGATCGTGCATTCGAACGGCCGCCGATAGCTGCGGAGGATCGGACGCGGGCGTTGCCGTCCGCGTTTATTCTGGGAGACGCTCCGGCGTCCGAGTCGAAGAGGAGTCGTAATGGCAAAGGACCAGGATACTCAGGGCCGTAGCCGCCTGACTCTTGACCTTTCTAAGCGCATGACTGCCGTCCTGAACCAGTATGCCGAAAGGCACGGCGTCTCCAAGGCGGACGCGCTGCGCAATGCGCTTGAGTTGTTGGCGGCGGCTGAAAACGCAGCCGACGAGGGACTGAAAGTCGGGGCGTGGGGCGTCTCGGATGGGAACCGCATC
>DASXGQ010000225.1:0-14034 GCA_036488995.1 Caulobacteraceae bacterium | reverse complement strand
CGTGAAATCTTGCGGTCAAAGGATATAGGAGGTTTCGGTATCGAGCGCCAACCGCACACATCGCGCGGCGCCGCCCTTAGCTCCCCCCTACGACCCTTTCGTCGAAAAAGTCCTGATGGAACTGCGGCCCTTCGTCAGATTCCAGCGGATCTTCGTGCGGGTCCGTCCCAACTTCGGGGATTGCGAAGCCTGGCGGAACGTCGGCCGAGAGCAGGCCCGCCGCCTTCATCTCCGCAGCCCCCGGAAGGTCGGCGAGACTCTCGAGCCCGTAGTGCGCAAGAAAAGCCTCGGTCGTACCCCAGGTGACCGGCCGTCCGGGGCTGCGCCGGCGTCCCCGCATGCGCACCAGCCCCATCTGAAGCAGGGCGTCGAGCGTCCCCTGCCCTGATTGCACACCCCGAATCGCATCGATCTCGGATCGCGTCACCGGCTGGTGGTAGGCGACGATGGCGAGCGTCTCCTGCGCCGCCCGGGACAGGCGACGTGGTTCTTCCCGCTCCTTCGTCATCAGGAATGCGAGGTCTGGCGCGGTGTTGAACCGCCAGCCGACCCCAACCTTCGAGAGGATCACCCCACGGCCCTGGTAAAACTCGCCCAGGTCCGCCAGCGCCGCAGCGACGTCAGCGCCGTGAGGAAGACGGTCCGCCAGATCTTCGAGGCTCAAGGGCTCCGCCGCCGCGAAGAGCAGCGCCTCCACCATCCGCCTGATCTCAGACGGCTCGCTCACGCATCCATACTCGCGCGCATATAGAGCGGATCGAAATGAGCCGCCTGGCGCAATTCGAGGTCGCCTTCCCTGGCCAGCTCCAGTGCGGCTGAGAGGGTCGACGCGACGCGCGAGGCAGCGCTCGGGGCGCCGCAATCGCCGGATGGGGCGACGTCGGTCAGGGTGGTCCACTCCATAAGGGACGGCAGGAGCGTCCTAAGGCGCTCTCGCGCGTCATCCAGCCGATAGGCCTCCACGGGCTGGGGCCGGTAGCTGCTCTCCTCGTCCCTCGTCCTGACCTCGGCGTAGGCGGTCATAAGCTCGAGCAGATCGCCTTCGAGCCTCCGCCGCGACACGATCTTCACGACCTCCGGATCGCCTCGCATGAAGACGTCGCGGTTGAGCTGCGGCCGAACCGCCAGGGCCTCCGCGGCCCGCCGCATCGCGTCCAGTCGCGCCAGTCCGAATGCGAGTCGCGCAGCCATCTCTTCGGCAGGCCGCTCAGGCTCGGGCGGCCTCTCGGCCTTCGGCAGGAGGAGGCGCGACTTGAGGAACGCGAGCCACGCCGCCATGACCAGATACTCCGCCGCCAAGGCGAAGCGCAGGCTTCGTGCGGCGCGTACGAAGGCGAGATACTGCTCGGCCAGTCGCGCGATCGAGATCTGCAGCAGATCGACCTTCTGCGACCGCGCCAGATCGAGGAGGACATGCAGGGGACCCTCGTAAGGCCCCAGGGCGACGATGAGCGCCTCGCCATCGGCCGCGGCCGACTCCACCGCCTCGAAGTCGAGGCGCGGCTGGACGTAGGCGTTCACGCCGCGCCCACCTTCAGCGCGGCGCTCAACGCTGCCCGAGCCTGGGCTCCATCCACCGGTTCGGGGGATGCCGGGCGGCGCGCGAGTGCGCTTCTCGCCCGTTCCGCCGCTCGCCCAGCCAGCGCCCGGCAGCCGGCGACGGTCTCGCGCATCTCCTGGAGATCGCCATTGCAGTGCAAGACGACGTCGCAGCCAGCATCCAGGGCGGCTCGCGCCCGGTCCCGCAAAGAACCGCTGAGCGCTTTCATGGAGAGGTCGTCGCTGATCAGGAGACCATCGAAACCGATCCGCTGGCGGACGACCCGTGAAACGACCTCGGGCGAAGTCGTGGCCGGACGCTGCGGATCGATGGCCTGGAAGACCACGTGGGCGGTCATCGCCATCGGCATGTCCGAGACGCGCCGGAACGCTTCGAAGTCGATCCGGTCAAGCTCGTCGAGGCCGGCGTTGACGACGGGAAGCGCCTCGTGGCTGTCGGCGCCGGCGCGCCCATGGCCGGGGATATGCTTCACGACCGGGAGAACGCCCCCCGCCATCAGTCCCTCCGCGGCCGCGCGGGCCAGTCGCCCGACCTCCGTCGGCTCGTCCGCGTAGGCGCGATCGCCGATTATGCCGTGGGCGCCGGGCGCCGGCACGTCGACCACAGGCACACAGTCCACGTCGATCCCCACCGCACTCAGGTCGAGCGCCATGAGCCGCGCCGACAGCCTCACGAGCTCGCGGCGCGCGTACCGATCTTCGACCGCCTGGAAGGCCCGGGCGGGCGGATAGGACGGCCAATGGGGCGGACCCAGCCGCTGCACGCGCCCGCCCTCCTGATCGATGAGGATCGGGGCGTCCGCCCTATCAACCAGCTTCCGCAAGGCCGTTGTCAGGGACCGAAGTTGCCCCGGACTCTCCACGTTGCGGCGGAAAAGGATGAAACCCCACGGCTGGGTGTCGCGGAAAAAGGCCTCTTCTTCCGCGGTCGGCATAAGCCCTGAGAGGCCGAGGATGCAGGCGTGCGTCACCTGACGAAGCAGGTCCTGCCAGCAGCCTTGAGGCGGTCACAAGCGGCCTCGGCGGCGTCGCGAGTCGCGAACCCCGTGATGAACGTCCGATAAAGGACCCCACCGTCGTGATCCACCTGGACCACCTTCTTGCCCTTGCCCGCCAGCGAACCTGGAGCGGCGGCCGCAGCGGAACTCCAACCCTGGTCAGCCTGCGCCGCCGACGAGAAGGCGCCGATCTGGATCTCCGCGGGTCCGCTCGCCTGCGCCAGCTTGACGGGCTTCGCGGTCGCGTCTGCCGTCGGCTTCGCGGCCGACTTCGCCGCGGGGCGGGTGGAACTGTCGATGAGCGCGCCGAGGGGATCAGCGGATGCGCTGGCGGTCTTCCGCACTGCCGGCGCGGTCGCGGCCGTCTCGGAGTGCGGTGCGGCTTGCGCGGGCTGGGCCGCGGCAGGCGCCGCAGCGGCCTCTGTGGGCCGCGGCGTCGGTTGCTCAGGAGCCGGAGCGAATGTCGGCGGCGGAGGCGCGGCTCCGCTGTCCTTGTAGATCGACAGACCGGCCGCCGGATTGGGAGGCTCGGATTGAGGCGGCGCAGCCACCCGCACATCCCGCAATGGCGCTCCGACTGGTTGCGGCGCATCGCCGGAGCCACGGGTCCCTGACCGGTAGAGCCAGAAGACGCCCGCCCCCGCCACCAGCAGCACGAGGACGCTCAGGATCAGGGTCACCGGTGCTGGGCCGCGCGAGCGCAGTCCCCCGCCCCGGCGGCCCATGGTGAGCGGGGGCTCCTGGCCCCCCCCATAACTGCGTCGATCGGTTTCGGCCATAAACGCTCCGGAAGCCGGGCCGGTCCGCTAGGCGGATCGGCGAATCGCCACCCCAGTCTAGCCCGCAGGGGCTTCCGGTCACTATTGACGTCGAGAGGTGAAGGGAGGGTTGACCTGGTCTCAGCCCCACGGCTCGAGATGGAACAGGCGACGGTGTTCCTCGATCGCGTAACGGTCGGTCATGCCGGCCACATAGTCGCAGATCACCCTGGCGCGCCCCGCCTCGTCCAACTCCCGGAGCCGGGCGTACCACTCCGCGGGCAGGACGTCGGGCTCGGCGAGGAACAGGGCGAACATCTCGGCCAGTATCCGGCGCGCCTGGCTACGGCTGCGGTTCACGCGCCAATGCCGATACATGCGCTCGTGGAGAAAGGCCCGTAGCCGGGCCAGGGGCTCGACCAGGTCGGACGAGAATCCGACCAGAGGCCGGCCGAGGCGCCGGACGTCCTCGGCCGATCCCACGCCGGCCTCGGCCGCCCGACGCCGGGTCTCGCGCAGGACGTCATCCACCATCAGGCCGATCATTCGCCGCACCATCTCAAGGCGGGTCAGCGCCGGCTCGAGCCCAGGGTAGTCGCTCCGCACCTCGGTCAGCACCGGTCCCACGAGCGGAACGCCCTCAAGCTCATCGAGATCGAAGACGTGCGCCTGCACGCCGTCGTCCACGTCATGATTGTTGTAGGCGACGTCGTCCGCGATCGCCGCGACCTGCGCCTCCGCCGATGGCCACTCGTCGAGACGGAGCGGGAAGCGAGCGTCGAAAGCCGCGACCGGCGTCCATACCCGCTGATCCAGCCTCGTCGTGACGGGGCCATTGTGTTTGACGACGCCTTCCAGGGTTTCCCAGGTCAGATTGAGCCCGTCGAACGCCGGATAGCGTCGCTCGATCTCGGTCAGAACCCGAAAGGTCTGCACATTGTGGTCGAACCCGCCGAAGCGGCCCATCTGGCGCTCCAACTCATCCTCGCCCGCGTGTCCGAACGGCGGATGGCCAAGGTCATGGCCTAGCGCGATCGTCTCGGCGAGATCCGAGTCGAGGCCGAGCGCCCGAGCCAGGGATCGCGCGATCTGCGCCACCTCGAGCGAATGGGTCAGCCGGGTCCGGTAGTGGTCGCCCTCATGCGCTACGAAGACCTGCGTCTTCTCCTTCAGGCGCCGGAAGGCCGATGCATGGATGATCCGGTCGCGATCCCGTTCGAACGGCGTACGGGTGGCGCTCGGAGGCTCGGGGTGAAGACGTCCCCGGGATGCGGCAGGATCGGCCGCCCAGGCCAGGCGCGCCTCGCTTCTGGTCTCGGTCATGCGACCCCCGCCTTCCATGGCCCTTGGCGTAGACGCCTGACCGCCTCCATATAGCGCAGGCAAGCAATTGGAATGCCGATGAGCGAACTCACCCTGGCTCCCCCGCTGGGATCCGTCACCCCGATCACCCTTTCCGCGGCTGCAGCTCGCCGGATCCGCGAGATCGGCGCAGGGGAAGGCCGCCCCCTCATGCTGCGCGTGGCCGTCGACGGCGGCGGCTGCTCCGGCTTCCAGTACCGCTTCGAGCTCGTGGAGAACGCCGAGCCGGACGATCTGACGGTGGAACGCGATGGCGCGGCCGCCCTGGTCGACGAAGTTTCCCTTCCATTTCTGAAGGGGGCCGAGATCGATTTCGCCGAGGAGCTGGCGGCCTCGGAGTTCCGCGTCCGCAACCCCAACGCCAAATCGAGCTGCGGCTGCGGCGTAAGCTTCACCGTCTGACCCGCACAAGAAACGAGGGGGATCTAGGCATGCTCAGCGGGCCGCGATGAAGATCGCCACCTGGAACGTCAATTCGATCAATGCGCACCTGGAGACGGTGCTGGGCTGGTTCGAGGCCGAACGCCCCGACGTCGCGTGCCTCCAGGAACTCAAGTGCGTCGACGAGAGGTTCCCGACCGAGGACTTCCAGCGGCTCGGCTACAATGTCGCGACCAACGGGCAGAAGACCTACAACGGTGTGGCCGTCCTCTCACGGGCGCCGCTCGAGGATGTCGAGAAGGGACTTCCCGGCGATCCGACGGACGACCACGCGCGCTATCTCGAAGCGGTAGTCTCAGGACCCCAACCGGTTCGCGTCGCCTCGATCTATCTGCCCAATGGCAATCCGATCGGGACGGAGAAGTTCGACTACAAGCTCGCCTGGATGCGTCGGCTCGAAGCCCACGCTCGGAACCTGCTGGCCCTGGAGGAGGTGCTGGTCCTGGCCGGTGACTACAATGTCATCCCCGAACCCGCTGACGCCGACCAGCCTGAATCTTGGCTGGGCGACGCGCTCTTCCAGCCCCAGGCCCGAGCAGCGTACCGCACTCTGAAATGGCTGGGCCTGACCGACGCCTACATGGCGGTCGACGGCGCGCCGGGAGGGTACACGTTCTGGGATTACCAGGCCGGCGCCTGGCGGCGGAACCACGGCATCCGCATCGACCACCTTCTCCTCTCGCCAGCGGCGGCCGACCGTCTGAGGAGCGTGACCATCCACAAGGACATGCGTGCGGCCGACAAGCCGTCCGACCATGTCCCCGTGGTGGCCGAACTGGAAATCTAGAGCGCCGTCCGCCCAAGGGGGAACTGGTTGGGCGATGAGGCGGCGTTCAAGTTTTTGACTCTGGAGAAAATTATCCCCGTTCAGACGACTCCGTCTGAACGGGGTTTGCTTTAGAGGTCGGCGTAGACGTGCCTTTCCGCCTTCATGCCGGGATGGGTCACCGCCCCCAGGTGCGCGGGTCCGACCGACCTGGCGAACTTCCACAGCGCGCCTGAACCATAGGCGGTTTCCCGAGGCTGCCAGTGCCGCTTGCGGTTCTCCAGCTCGATCGGATCGACTTCGAGATGGATGGTCCCCGCGTCGGCGTCGATGGCGATGATGTCGCCATCGCGCACGAGGGCGATGGGTCCCCCGTCCTGCGCTTCGGGCCCGATGTGACCGACGCAAAGGCCACGCGTGCCGCCCGAGAAGCGCCCGTCCGTGACCAGGGCCACCTTGTCCCCGCGGCCCTGCCCCGCCAGTGCGGCGGTTGTCGAGAGCATCTCACGCATGCCGGGTCCGCCCTTGGGGCCTTCGTAGCGGATCACGAGCACGTCCCCGTCCCGATAGTCTCCCCGCTCGACGGCGGCGAAGCACGCCTCCTCGCCATCGAACACACGCGCGGGCCCACGATGGCGCCTGTGGGAGGCCATGCCCGCCACCTTAACGATCGCGCCATCCGGCGCGAGGCTTCCCCAGAGGCCGACGACGCCGCCGGTCGGCGAGAGCGGACGGCTCGCAGGGCGCATGACCTCCTGGTCGTCGCGCCAGCGCACGTCCGCGACATTCTCGGCAAGTGTGCGCCCGGTGACGGTAAGGCAGTCGCCATGGACAAGCCCCGCGTCGAGAAGCGTGCGCAGCAGCATGGGCACGCCCCCCGCCTCTCCCATGTCGCGGGCGACGAAACGGCCGCCAGGCTTCAGGTCGGCGAGATAGGGCGTCCGCCGCATGATCTCGGCGACGTCGCGGAGGGTGAACTCCACGCCGCACTCATTGGCCATGGCCGGCAGGTGCAGCGCCGCGTTGGTCGATCCTCCGGTCGCGGCCACGACGACAGCGGCGTTCTCGAACGCCTTGCGCGTGCAGATGTCGCGCGGTCGCAGGCCAGCCTCGATCAGACGCACAACGGCCTCTCCCGAGGCCTCGGCGTAGCGATCACGGCCCTTGTCCGGCGCCGGCAGGGCCGACGAATATGGCAGCGCAAGGCCAATAGCCTCGGAGACGCAGGCCATCGTGTTGGCGGTGTACTGGCCTCCGCAGGCCCCATCGCCTGGGCAGGCGACCTTCTCCAGGGCTTCGAGCTCTTCGTCGGACATGCGCCCCGCCGAGTGCTGCCCGACGCCCTCGAACACATCGACGACCGTCACGTCGCGCCCGCGGAACCGCCCGGGCATGATCGAGCCGCCGTAGACGAACACTGACGGCACGTTCAGGCGAAGCATCGCCATCATCATCCCAGGAAGGCTCTTGTCGCAGCCAGCGACCCCCACAATGGCGTCGTACCCGTGTCCCCTCACGGTCAGTTCCACCGAGTCGGCGATGAGCTCGCGGCTCACGAGGCTGGAACGCATCCCCTCATGGCCCATGGCGATGCCGTCGGTGACGGTGATTGTGCAAAACTCGCGCGGCGTGGCGCCACCGCTCTTCACCCCCCGGCTGGCGGCGTTCGCCTGGCGCATCAGGGCCGTGTTGCAGGGCGCGGCTTCGTTCCAGCAGGACACGACGCCTACGAAGGGCTGGGCAATCTCCCGCGTCCCAAGCCCCATGGCGTAGTAGTAGGATCTGTGCGGCGCCCGGGAGGGACCTTCCGTCACGTGGCGGCTGGGGAGGCGGGACTTGTCCCAACGTCCGTCTGGGGTCTTGGTCATCTCAACTGGCCGATCTAGAGGAGCCGCCTACCTAACCGAGCGCCGCTGTCGGCGCAAAAGCCTGAAGCGAGAAGTGCAGTATGGACCTTCGGAAAGTTCCGGTGGGCGTGAACCCGCCGGGAGAGGTCAATGTCGTCATCGAGGTGCCGATCGGCGGAGAGCCGATCAAGTACGAGATGGACAAAGAGTCGGGGGCCCTAGTGGTCGACCGATTTCTGTACACGGCCATGAGATACCCGGGGAATTACGGGTTCATTCCGCACACCCTCTCCGACGACGGAGACCCGTGCGACGTGGTGGTGACCAACACACGCGCAATCGCGCCGGGCGCCATCATGAGCTGCCGCATCGTGGGCGTCCTGCGGATGGAGGACGAAGCCGGAGGCGACGAGAAGCTGATCGCAGTGCCGAGCGCGAAGCTCACGCGGCGCTATGACCATGTAATGGACTACACGGATCTTCCGGACATCACTCTGCGCCAGATCGAGCACTTCTTTGCCCACTACAAGGATCTCGAGCCTGGCAAATGGGTGAAAATCCTCGGCTGGGGCGACGCCGCGATGGCGCGGACCCTCGTCGAAGCCGCCATCCAGAGGGCGACCGATCGCTAGGTCCGTCCGCCTCGGCAGCGAGGGGCTCGGATGAGGCCGTCCATTGCCTCCGCGCCTCGGCGTCTCAGAGCGGCTCTCGCCAGCTTCGGAGTCGTCGGGGCCCTGGCCATCTGCTCGCCCGCTCTGTCAGCTGATCCGTCCCACCTCGCGGGCTCTATCGTGGCGCGCTTGCCGGATGGACGGAAACTGAACTTCCGATGCGCCGGCGCGGGCGGGCCGACCGTGGTGTTCGAGTCCGGCTGGGGCGCGGACTCCGGAGAGTGGATGCGGGTCCTGCCCATGCTCTCGCCCACTCGACGAGCCTGCGCCTACGATCGCGCCGGCTATGGGGCGAGCGATCCGGCTCACGACCCGCGCGACGCGACGGCTATCGTTCATGACCTTCATGCCGGCCTGCGGGCCGCGCGAATCCGGGGCCCCTACATCCTCGTCGGTCACTCCGCCGGCGGCCTGTACGTGCGCCTTTTCGCGGCGAAATATCCCAGGGAAGTCGCAGGCCTCGTCCTGGTCGATCCGAGCGTGGAGCATCAGGATTCGCGGTTCGTCGCCGCGTTCGGCCCACGCGCGGGATCAATCGCGCCCATGCAGCAGCGAGCCGCGCGATGTCTCGCGGCGGCTCGTGAGGGACGGCTGCCGTCAATCGATCCGGCGCTATCGGTCTGCACCCCAGCCGGCTACGAGGCGCATCCGGGCTCCCTCGTCGGCCTCTGGGGCGCCGAGTCTTCGGAGATCGACAACCTCTTCACCACCTCCTCGGATGAAGTGCGTCGGGACGCCAAGAGTCTCGACGACCTGCCCCTCGTCGTGCTGACGGCCGGGGGCGAGACCACGGGCCTGAACCCTGGCCTCGTCCTCTGGGCGCAACTTCATCGCGAGGTCGCAGCGACCTCGCGACGGGGTTCCGCAAGACTGGTGGATCGCACCACCCACATGATGATGTTCCAGCGACCCGACGCGATCGTCAGCGCGATCAACGACGTCGCTGCAGCGGCCAGAGGCCGTCAGTAGGCCGCGGGGTGGAATGCGAAGATGAGGACGGTTCGCATCAGGATCTTGATATCGAGCAGCAGCGAATAGTTCTCGATGTACTCCAGATCCTTCTCGATGCGCGCGGCCATGTCGGCGACATCCTCGGTGCGCCCGCGAAGACCGCATACCTGAGCCAGACCGGTAAGGCCGGGCTTGGCCATGAAGCGGCTGTTGTAGCTCGGGATCACTTCTCCGTAATAGGTGTCATGTGCGAGCGCGTGGGGGCGCGGTCCGACCAGGGACATTTCCCCTTTCAGGACGTTCAGCAGCTGGGGAAGTTCGTCGATGCTCGTGCGACGGATGATGCGCCCGACAACGGTGATGCGGTCATCATCGCGCACGGCCTGGACGATATTCGGACCGTCTTCGCACACCCGCATCGACCTGAACTTGTAGATCACGAAGGATCGCCCGGAAAAACCGGTGCGCCGCTGGCAAAAGACGGGCCAGCCGCGTGATTCGAGCACGATCAGCAGCGCCACAAACGCCAGGAGGGGCAAGAGGAGAAGCAAGCCGACACCGGCCCCAACGAGGTCGATCATCCGCTTGAGCGGATCGGCGGCTACGCGCCGAATCCGAGGCTCGACCGCAACCGAACCTTCGTCCATCCAGGATTCGGGAAGGTCACGAGGCATCGTCATCGCCGATTAACGACAACATTGTTCATACTTTACCCCGCTTCATCGACAGGCCCGCAGCTCCCGTCGATCCAAGGTGACCATCGCAGTACACGACAGATCACCAGCCTGGCCCCAAAGGCGGCGATCCATACTGAGGCCCGTAGCTCCCTGACCGGCAAAATCTACACGATTTTTCCCAGACTTGGAAACCTCCCGCTCGTCCTGCGTTCTAAAACCGCCCGTGAGCACAGCGGCGAGGACGCGCGGCGGCTCACCCATGGGACCACCATCAAAACGAACGAAGTGCGTTGAAGTTGCGTCTCCCGTGCGCCGTTCGTTTGGCGAAACGCAAACGCGATCAGGCAGTCCTCGCGAGCGCCTCAGCTCTCTTTGACCCGATGAGCACGTCCCTGGAATCCGCCGGCATCGCCCGGATCAACGCTGGGATAAGGGCGCTCATGGCCGCGATCGCCACGGCAGGGTCGGTGTCGGCGACGGAGAACCGGGCCAGGACGCCGTCGGCTATGTCGCCGCGGAAGGCGGTCGCGAGACGATCTTCCTGCTGCTGCAGGTGCGTTTTGGGCAGATACTCGCCGAGACGAGACCAATATAAGATGGTCTCCTGGCGATCCGGCGCCCGGGCGAGCAAACTCCGCCCAGGTATCGTGACACCACGAGCGATCTCTATTTCAACCGCTTGGTTTTGCGTGATCGCATAACCGAAGAACGGATAACAGATCTCTGGCCGATGCAACTGAAGCTTGTCGTCCTGCGTATCGCCGTACGCAAGAAGCATCATGATTTCCTGACCCTCTGACGAGGACGAATACACACGCCCTATGGTCTGGCCGTACAGTTGCGCGGCCAGGCTGTCCTCGCGGGGGGCGATCAAGTCGGAGACGTCGCGCGCCGTATAGGACCCGAACCGATAGGGAATGATCGATGCGAGGGAGCGGCGCCCGAGCAATGACACGCGCCGTCGAGGCTCCAGGCCATAGGCCGCACCGGCCCCGCCGAGGCAAAGGGCTCCTACCAACAGATCCCGACGGGTGGTCATGCGCGCTCCCCCATCGCCCTCCAGCGATGGACGCCAAGCACCACGACACGGTCGATGGCGAACACGCACAGGATCGCGATTGCGAACAGGAAGATGCCGGCCGTGAAGTGGAGGTAGCCCTGCGCCACATCGTTACCGGCATAATAGGTCAACAAGATGAGAACCATGATCCTCATTATGTTGGCGACGATCGCGATGGGAATGACCAACACCGTCATGACGATCGAATAGAGGATGTTCGGCCCGCGTACGAGATAGATGTAAAGCAGGCTTACAGCCGTAAGCCCGACAATCGAATTCATTCCGGAGCAGGCGTCTTCGACCAGCAGTTGATACTGCGCCACGAAGATCGTGACACCCTCCCGGCCAACCGGAAGCCCAAAAACCGCCAGCGCCGATGTCGCCGCCCAGGAGACGAGCTCCTTCAGGGGCGCGGTGACCTGGGACAGCAGGGCGTTGGGCGGCGGGATGACGAAGGCGAGGTACAGCAGCGGAAACCACTCGCGGGCCATCACGCGCAGACCGAACTTCGCGTAGAGCATCGCCATGAAGACGCCGAACAGGCCCGCCGTCTCGAACGTCACGAAATCATAGGCGCGACCGAAGATGAACGAGATCAGGGAGGGGACGATGACCGCCAGCGTGACCGCAAGGCTGCCAGGTTGGGCGGCTTCGATCATCGCCGGCCAGCGGCGCCACAGGAGCCAGGCTCCAGTCACGAGGACGACAGGGCCGTAGGCGCCAAACTCGCCCGACCAGGATTGGCGGATCAGATCCTGAACGTTGAGCGCGCCGAGAACCGCCAGGCCCGCAGCCAGCGGCCACAAGGCGCGAAAATCCCAGCCCGTGGACTGCGAGGGCGCGCGGCCCGCCGCTGCGTCCACAGGGCTCACGCGCCGCACAAAACGGAGCCGACCACCCTTACTCCGTCGCTCGTGAGTTGGTTGGACAAGGTCCTGACGTCCTTGACGAACGTCTTGCCCTTACCCGCCACGATCAGGCTGTAGCCGATCACCGAACTGATCTGCTTGGCGCCGTGTGTCCGGTTCGATGGCGGCGTATCCACGATCGTCGCCTCGAAATTGCGCAGGCAGAAATCCATCAGCGCCTTGAAGCGATCGCTCGCGAGCAACTCTATCGAACTTGCCGCCGGCGACCCTGCATAGATGACCGACAGGTTCGGAAGAACGCGCGCGTCGACGAATTCTTCGTACGGCGTGTCGCCCGCAAGCTTGCGGGCCAGGCCGACCGGGGGTCGCTGGGGCCGAATGAGCCGCTCCAGTCCGGGCTGCTGGAGGTTGGCGTCGACCAACAGGGTGTTTACCCCGATTTGCGAAAGCGCCACCGCGAGGTTTGTCGCGGTGAAGGTGGTTCCGATCCCAACGCTCGCCCCACACACGGCAAGGGCGCGACGCCCCATATTGAGGTGCTGCGTGACAATGTGGGACCGCAGGCCTCGGATCGCTTCGGCTTCGGGGCTCGTCGGATTGGTGAGCGTCACCAGGGACGACGAGAAGCCAAAGCTCTGCGCCGACTCCGGTGGGGAGTTTGGTTCGGCGTGCGGGGCAAGGAAGTCCCGCATGGAGATCGTCGCGTCGGTCATGCGCGGGCCGCCCGCGCCGGGCTACGAGAAGGCCGCGCCCGGCGAGTCCGCCGATCGCTGGACGCCACCCGCGGAGCACCAACCACGCCAACGACCGGCGCCTCCAACACGTCGTCAAGCTCTTCCACGCTACGGACCTTCCGATTGAGGAGCTCTAGCAGCATCGACCCGAGCACGCCGACCAGCAGACCAAGCACCATGGAGCCCGGGATTTCGAGCAACCAATTGGGGAACAACGGCTGAGACGGCGCCGGCGTCGGCAGGGGCGTAAGGGCGTTGGCATCGGTCTGGTCGGCCTGGGCGCGATAGGTGGCGAACTTGGCGGCGGCCACCTCATACTCGTTGCGTCGGAGATCGACGTCCTGCTGCAGCGTCTGGAGGTGGGCGATCTGGTCGCTCTTGCCGAGCACCTTGGACTTCTGAGCCTCGATCTGGCGGGTCATCTCGGCCGCCGCGGCGCTGGTCGCTGAGATCGCAGCATGGGCGGCGCTCTCGTCCTTGCGGTTGAGGGCCTCGAGTTCGGATTTCTTCTTCTGAAGCTCGATCATCGCCGGATTGTTCGGACCAAGCGTCTTGGAGGCCGAGGTGATCTGAGCGTTCGTCGCTGCAAGCTCCATGGCCGACTGCTTGACCGCATTCGCCATCTCGGGCGGGATCATCATCGGCGCGCCCTGGGCGGCCAGCGACTGCAACCGCGCGCTCTCGACGTCCGTCTTGTCGTTGGCCATCTCGAGGCCGTTGGCGCGCTCGTACTGGGCCTGGGCCTGGGTGGCCGTGTCGAGCTTCGTCTTGAGCTTCTCGAGCTCCCCTTCATACCACTGGGCGGTGCGGGCGGCGTTCTCGGTGTTGATCGCCAGCGAGGTCTGTATGTACGCGCCCCGCAGGGCGTCGGCGACCGCCTTGGCGGCCGTCGGATTGTTCGCCGTGTAGCTGATCTCGAGGATCGTACTGTCCTTGAGGGGCTTCACCTTCGTGTTGCGCGCGATGATCTCCGCCGCCCAGGCCCGGAAGTCCCTGTGGTCCCCCGAGTCATGGTACTGCTGGATGAGGTTGGGGTCGGAAAGCCAGCCGAGCTCGTCGACCACTTTGCCCGTGACGCTGTAGTCGGTGATCAGGCTCATCTGCGTGCCGACGTACGCGCCGGTCGACGAGCCGCTGCTTCCCGCCGCGAGCTCGTTGGTCACCGGGTCGGCCTTCACCAGGTTGAGCAGCACCCGCGACTGCCCTTGCCAGATGGGAGGCACGACGAGGGAAACGACCACCACGCCGACCAGGCAGCAGACCACGCACATGGCGATAAAGTTCCGCCGTGCGAGAATGATCTGCCAGAGTGCGTTCAGACTCATGTAATCGCTCCGCTT
>DASXGQ010000192.1:0-6590 GCA_036488995.1 Caulobacteraceae bacterium | reverse complement strand
GCGGCTGCCGGACAGTCGCTTCGTGCGCGCTCGCGCCATGATCCTGGCGACGGGCGTCTCCAACCATCGCCCTGATATCGAAGGTGAGCTGCACGATCTGGCTCTGAAACGCGGCCTGCTGCGCTACTGCCCGGTGTGCGACGGCTTCGAGGTCACCGACAAGAACGTCGCCGTGATCGGCAGTGGCGCCCACGCCATCAAGGAGGCGACGTTCCTGCGCGCCTACAGCGGGCAGGTGACGGTCATCGCCCGCGATGCGAAGGCGGGTTTTGACGATGCCCAGGAAGCGTCCCTGGCGATGATCAGCGTGCCGATCCTTGGCGGGCCGCCCGCGGTCTTCCGCATCGAGACCGATGGCTTGAGCGTCGAGGCTGCGGGCCGTCGCCTGACCTTCGACGCGGTCTACCCGGCGCTCGGCTCGACTCCGCACAGCGAGCTCGCCGCCGCTCTGGGTGCGCGCCTGACCGAAGAGGGATGCATCAAGGTCGATCCCCATCAGCGCACGAGCGTGCTCGGGCTCTACGCTGCCGGCGACGTGGTGATCGGCCTCGACCAGATCAGCCATGCCATGGGCGAGGCGGGCGTCGCCGCAACCACCCTGCGCAACGATTTGGCGGAGTTGTCGCCGCAGCTGCGGCCGTGAGCCTGCTGAGCGAAAACACCGCCTTCGAACGGCAAAACCCCGGTCGAAGCCGAAAGGGTTGCGAACGGTCGCCAAGCTAACAGGCAGGTATTGCGCTGATGAAGGCGCCGGCTCAAGCAAGATTCCGAACCGGTGATCGGGACAGTTCGCGACAGAAGCGGACGTTTCGGTGCTCAGTCTCTAAGGGCGCCTCCAGACCACGAGGTCGCCTACCGTCTCGAACCCCGACTTCAGCGCGGTCGCCAAAGCCTCGCCGTTCTCGTAGCCCACGAGGTCACAACCTGGGAATATCTTAGCCGCGACCCTGATTGTCTCCGAGGCGTCGCCGAAGACGTTGCTGAGACCGGCCACGGCGCCCGTCGCCATGATGATGCACCCGGCCACGATCGCACTATCGGCCCACCCGGCCAGCATCGTCACGCCTGGCTCCGTCAAGAACGATGGCAGGAAAAGCGGCGGCTCGTCCGCGCTGCCACTCCAAGCCGCCTCCCATGCGCTCAACTCAGTTGCGTCTGTCACTGGGCGCCAGTCGAGCCGCGTTGGGCCAGAGTCCAAGCCGGCGGGCCGATGGATCCAGCGAGCATCGAACAGCGGCTCGAAGTCGAAACTGCCCAGTGCGAGCGCCCGGTAACTGTCCTTGACGAAGAAAGCCCCGGAAGCACGCTCTGCCCGCTCGGCGACGGAGCGCATCTGATCCTGCGCATAGATTGTCGGGTCGACCGTGACGACGTTGGGGTAGAATCGCGGCGGCGTTCCCGAGCACGCGACGCAACCGTTGACCCGCTCCACGCCGAGGCCGTGCGCCCGCCACATGGCTGCGCAGAGCGCGGCGTTGTCTAGCGCCGCCGTTCGATGAATCTCGGAGACACTCATGCTCCTCGCCCGCATTCACGGCGGGACCAGGTAACATGCGCTCATCCTAGCGGCGAGCCGTGGGGTCCGCTTCGCGGAGACGAGCGGGGGAGGGCGCAGTTGGGCGCCAACTCGGCGACTTGCCCGCGCCTGCAAGCCCCGCGAAGCTTGGCGACATGCGCCTACTCCTTCCCGCCCTCGCCGTCCTCCTCGCCGCTGCGGCGCCCGCGCCCGAGCGACTGAAGGCGCCGTTCGCGAGCCTGCATCCCGCCGCCGTGTTGCATCTGGGCAAGACCGCAGACTGGGTTCTGGCGACCCACGACGCGGTCTGGGTCGCGAGCACAGGGCCGTTCGCGGCGCACCGGATCGATCCGCATACGGACCGGGAGGCGGCCGTTGTCGAACTACCGGGCGAACCTTGTGCGGGCCTGGCGGCAGGCTTCGGAAGCCTGTGGGTTCCCCTCTGCGGCAAGCCCAATTCCCTGGCGCGGGTGGACCTGAAGACGAACCGCCTCACCGCCGTGCTGCCGATCGGCCCCGCCGCGGCGGAGGGCGGGATCGCGGCGGGCGGCCGCAGCGTCTGGATGGTCACGGACGCCAAGGGCGTGCTGGCCCGCATCGACCCGAAGACCGGGCGCGTGCGCCAGACCGTCGCTGTCCCGCCCGGGTCCTACAATCCGCTCTACCGCGACGGGGTCGTCTGGGTCTCCGGCCACGATGCGGGCGCGGTCACTGCGGTCGACGCAGCCTCGGGAGCGGTCCTCGCGACCCTCCCCGTGGGCGAGGGTCCGCGGTTCCTGACTGCGGGGGCGGGTTCGATCTGGGTCCTGTTGCAGGGGACCGGCGAGGTCGTCCGCATCGACGCGCACGCGCGCAGGGTCTCGGCGCGGATCGCGGCCGGACTGGCCGGCAAGGGCGGGGATATCAGCTTCGGTGGAGGGCGGGTCTGGCCGACCTTGTTCGGCGTTCCGCTGAGCGAGATCGACGCGCGGACCAACGCCCTGCGCCGCCAGTGGGTCGGCTCAGGCGGCGACTCGCTGGCCTGGGCCTCTGATGGGATCTGGCTGACCGACTACAAGGCGGGGACCGTGGCCCGCTATCCCGCCGCCACGCTCGGCCTGCAGCCGCCGCGCCGCGCGGTAGGGACGCGCCCCAATTTCTGCGTCCCTTCTGGATCGAGCTCTCGCGGGTTCGTGGCGCGGGAGGCAGGTAACGTCAGCTTTCCGTGACCGTGATCAAGAAGGCTATCGGACCCGCTGCGGACCCCTGTTGAAACGTAAGCGCTGGCCGGCGCCAGCCGTGCTAGTGTTTTGGGATGGTTGCAGGTTTTCGTCCGCTCCCGAGTTCCGAGCGCCTGTTGAGGCGGGGCCTGCGGCTCGAATACGCGACGTTGGCGTGGAACGTCGTTGGAGCCCCGCTGATGTTGTTCACGGCGGTCAAGGCTGACTCAACGGCTTTGGCCGGCTTCGGCCTCGATAGCCTGGTCGAGATCTTCGCGTCGGTCGTCGTGGTGTGGCAACTCAAGGGCGTTGCAGACGATCGCGAGCGTCGAGCCCTGCGGCTGATCGGAGCGGCATTCTTCCTGCTCGCCGCCTACGTGCTCTGTCAGTCGGTTTGGACTCTGGCGACGCGCAGTCATCCGGCTCCGTCCCCGCTTGGGATGGTATGGCTGGTCACCACAGTCGCGACCATGGCGTTGCTGGCGTACGGGAAGCTCTTAACCGGGCGGGCGTTGGGAAACGTCGTGCTGCGAGCGGAAGCGCGGGTGACCTTGATCGACGCGGCCCTTGCCGCAGCCGTGTTGACTGGGGTCGGGCTGAACGCTCTGACGGGCCTATGGTGGGCGGATCCTCTGGCCGGGCTGGTGATCGTCTATTACGGGGTGAAAGAAGGGCAGGCGGCCTTCGCTCATGCGCGCGAAGGAGCTTGAGCGCCCCACCTGCGTTCGGCAGCTTTCCATCCTCAGGAACCGTTGGGAACGTCCGCTCGCCGGCGCCGGCTAGGGTCAGGCTCGGTTCTGGGGGCGTAGCCAGGTTGGAGTGAATTCCGCCGAGGGGGCCGTGGCGCGAGATCGAGGTACCGCTTCGGAAACCGATTGCACGCCCATGGAAACCGATTGCATGCCGTTATTGTTTGAAAACGCTCTGAGTTTTCCCTTCCAACCCTAGCGCAGGTTAGTCCAGGCTCGATTCAACTAAGCCGTACACACCGGCCATCGGGGGACTCATGAAGAAGGATATCGCCCCGGACGCCGACTCCACGCGTGCCGAGGGAAGCCTCGAGGGCGTCTCGGAGGGAGAGCACGCCCCGGTCGACCTCAGCGGGGTGAGGCTCCTCATCGTCGAGGACGCGGTGCTGCTCGCGATGGAGCTCGAAGACGGTCTCGGCGAAATGGGCGTCCACGTGGTGGGAACGGCCGCCAGTCTCGCCGAGGCGCAGCGAATGGCGAACCTCTCGTTCGACGTGGCGATTCTCGACGTCAACCTCAACGGCGAGCCAGTGATCTCCGTCGCCCAGGCCCTGGCGCAGCGGGAGATCCCGTTCATCTTCGCCACGGGCGGCGATGCGAGCGACGCGCCCGAAGGTTTCGGCGCGCCGGTCGTGAGCAAGCCCTACAACGTCCGCCAGATCGCCTTCGCGCTCGTCTCCGCGCTTCTTGCTGCTGATCCATCACACGAGGCCAGAGAGTGATGACGCCTGTCGACCGTGCGCGAGCCGTGTTCTCAGACATTGGGGCGAGGCACAAATTAGCAATCGAGTGGGATAACAGTGCGTCAGTGGAGTTGGCGTGCTGGATTCGCAAGCAACCGGGCCTCGATTGGGACCTCTGGCTGAACCTTCAGAACGAAGACGAGGTCGGTATTCAACACGATCTCTTCACGGCTGAGTGGTTTCCGATAACCGATCCGACGGAGGAAGCGGCGTTCGTTGCCGTCGTAGACGGCCTTATCTCGGGTGACGTGCGCTTAAGATGCATGTATTCAGGACATGGCGGCTTGCCCTGCCGGGTTGATCTGGAGCAGATCTCAGAAGCGACTTGGCGTCTTCTCTTCACATATCATCGAGGGTTGTACGTTGGTCGGGCTGAATTAATCGAGGCAGTGAGAAACGGTCATCCGACCGAGGCACTCTGACCGGGCGAGGCGATGTCCGCTTCAGTCGGAATATGCCCTAGCACAGGGCGATCGAGAGTCTGGATTTGGGGAGTGCGCAAGGTCGGTCCCCAGCCCGATCGTCAGTTCCGATTCGACCCTCATCGCAGCCCCAGGATCACGACCTTTCCCGTCGTCACCTGCACGAGCCATGCCGGATTGATGAACCCCGCCGCCACCGCGACCCTCTGATCGCCGTTGATCGCATAGGTAATGACCCCGCCGCCGATCGCCCCGCCGATCTTCTGGCCCCACAACGGGGCGCCGGAGGCCGCGTCGACCGCATAGAAATTGCCGCCGACATCGCCGAAAAAGACCACGCCGCCTGCCGTTGGCGTCACCCCGCCGACGATCGGATAGTTCGATTGGAGCCGCCACTTCCAGACGCCGGTATCGGCATCCACGGCGTGGAGCCAGCCATGCCAATGGCCGTCGGCGCGCGACTGTTTTCCGAAGCTGTTGAAAGGGTTGATATACCGGTCGCCAAACCAGGACTGCCCCGCGGGGACCCTAGCCAGCTCCTCGTCGGTCTGCATGCGCACGGTCGTGCACCAGTCGACGTCGCCGACGTAGATGAGGTTGAGCTGCGGGTTGTAGGCTGGGCTGTTCCATTCCTCGCCGCCCACCGCGCCCGGACAGAAGTGCACGTTCTTGGTGGGCGAGAACGCCTCGTCGGCGTTCTCGATGCGCGTCGCCGGCGTGCGGTAAAGCAACCGATCGTCGGCGAGGTCGTAGCCGTAGAGGTAGCCGTCCTTCGGCGCAGCGGCCATCAGGCTCCTGCCGGCCTGTGTATGGATGAGCGCGGGCGGATTCGACGCGTCCCAGTCGTGCCAGTCGTCCTGCAGGAGCTTGTAGTGCTTCCTGTAGGCGCCGGTCTTGGCGTCGAGCACGACGATCGCGTCGGTCAGCAGGTTCTGACCCTGGCGAACGCCGATGGCGAAATCCGGCGCCGGATTGCCGACCGGCACGTATAGAAGCCCAGCGTTCGGATCGAGAGTGTAGGACGTCCAACTGCCTCCGCCGCTGATGGGGGCGTCAGGCGTGTTTCGCCAGGTCGAGTTGTCGAGCGGCGATGGCGCCAGCGGTCCGCGCACCGGATCGCCGGGCGTTCTCGGAACAGTGAAGACCTCCCAGACGACATTTCCCGTCTTGCCGTCGAGCGCGAAGATGTGGCCCTTGCCGCCTTTGTAGTCGCCGCCGGCATTGCCGATGAACACGAGGCCGTTCCAGGCAATCGGCGCGGCTGGCACGCTCTCGCCCTTGCTCGGGTCTGCGATCGTCGTCGCCCAGATGCGCTTGCCGGTCGCGAAGTCGTACGCCAGCACCCGCCCATCCTGGGTCCCGCGATAGAGCATGCCGTCCATGTACGCGGCGCCGCGGTTCACCGAGAGGACGGCGGGCGGATAGTTCTCATGGGTGCGCCAGTTCAGGGCGCAGGTCTCGGGGTTGATCGAGAATATGTCGAACTCGGTGGTGCCGATCAGAGCGCCGTTCACCATGAGGAGCCCGCTCTCGAAAGCCCCGATGATCCTCGTGTCGTAGGTGCAGAGCACCTTCAGGCGACGCACGTTAGTCGTGTCTATCTTGGCGAGCGGCGAGAACCGCTCGGAAGTCAGGGTCTTGTTGTAGCTCGGCCAATCGTCGGCTGCCGTCGGCGCAGCTTGCGAGCCGGGCGGCGCCGGCGCGGCAGCGGCCCGATAGGCCGGGTTGGTCTCGGTGGTCGTCGTACCGTGCGGCGCGAACAGAGTCCTTAGGTAGCTCCGCCCCAATGCGCCCACGATGGTGACGCGGGCCGGAGCGAATTGCAGCACCCAACTCGGAGCGAAGACATACACAGCGCCGACCGCAAGGACGCCAGCCAGGATCAGGCCGCCGACAATAAGAGAAAGCCGCTTCATGTTCGAAACCGTCAGGGCTTGCAGGGATTGGCGCCGGACCATGCG
>DASXGQ010000140.1:0-2490 GCA_036488995.1 Caulobacteraceae bacterium | reverse complement strand
GCACGCTCGTAGAACAGGTCCGCCGGTTGCGCGTGCGCAACGGCGGGCGAAAGGGCCAGAGCCCCCCACAACAACCCCATCCACCGAGACGCGGGCTTCGCGCTTCTGCGCGAGCTTTTCATGCGTCTTCTTTCGCTATGGCCTTGCGACCGGCCCGTGGAGTAGCGCAGCTAGCGTTGCCACTCCGTTAGCGGAGGAACGGATTTTCGCGCCCATGCTGCTCTCCACCGATATCTGGGTCTCGGCCCTGATCCGCCGGGCCGAACTCTCCGGCGCCTTCGGCATGGTGATCCGCAAGGGCGACGCCCGGGCCGGCGCGGTGCTGGTCAAGGTGCTGAACCGCCCGGAAGGCACGGCCAGGCTCTACGCCGAGGCGACGCGGCTCGACGGCGAGCGCGTGTGGATGCAGCCCGCGCGCTCGGACCAGGAGCCGGACCTCGACGCCTATATAGAGCGCGCCGTCCGCGTCGACCCCGACGTCTGGGTGGTGGAGATCGACGACCGCCAGGGCCGCCACTTCCTCACCGAGCCGGTGGAAAAGGGCTGAGTGGCGACCACTGCGGGCCGGTTTTCCGCCGATTAACCGCCTTCGTGAACGGGCATGAAAGCCTGGCGGTGCGACACAGGGCCACTCTTGAAAAACAGGTCCGCCGCGGCGCCCATGCTCTTCCTGTTGAACGATGTTGTCCTGCGCCTCGACGGCGTCGCCATGGACGGGCCGCTGGACGCGCCCAGGCTGGAACGGCTCGCCTTTCCGGCGATCCTGCGGATGGGCCAGGAGTTGTTCTCCCGCGAGCCCCTGCTGCAGCGGACCAACCCGGAGCGCGCGCGCCGGCTGGGCGCGCTGATCAGCGCCAAGGCGCCGATGATCAACGCGGCGCTGTTCGTGGCGCCCTCGCTGGACTGCTTGCCCGCCGAGGTGACCGTGCGCTTCGTCGCCTGCCAGTTCGAGGTGATGGCCGAACTCTTCACCCTGCAACGCGACGGCGACCTCGACGCCGTCCGCGCTGACCGCCGCATCTGGCGCAGGCTGGCGGCCTAGGGCCCCTCCGTGCTTTGCTCCGGCCCGCGACGCCGCCGGAGGACGCCATGGTCCAGCAGATCACCCCGTTCCTGATGTTCGAGGGCCAGGCGCAGGCCGCGCTCGACTTCTACGTCGGCCTGATCCCGGGGGCGGAGGTGAAGCGGCTGGAGCACTATGGGCCCCGCGAGCCGGGCCAGGAGGGCCAGGTGCGCTCGGCCTTCGTGAGCCTGGCCGGCCAGCACTTCATGTTCATGGACAGCCCCATCCATCACGAGTTCAGCTTCACGCCGTCGATCTCCATGTTCCTGGACTGCGAAGACGAGGCGGAAATCGAGCGGCTGTTCGCGGCGTTTTCGCAGGGCGGCGTGGTGCGGATGCCGCTGGAGAACTACGGCTTTTCCCTGCGCTTCGCCTGGGTCGACGACCGCTTCGGTGTCTCCTGGCAGCTCAACCTGCCGGCCAGTTAAAGATCAGAAGCCGGCGCAGGTTCGCAAGGCGGCGGTGACGCCGGCGATGTCGCCCGGCGAGAGGCGTCCGGTTCGCCGCAATATGCGCTCGGTTTCGATCGTGGCGATCTTGCTGGTCCGCACCAGCGAGGCGGCCGGCAGTCCTGCTGTATCGAGGTCGGTGATCACCAGATCGCCCATCAAGATACGACCGCGGTCTGAGGTGATCATCGCCACCCATAGTCGTTGCAGAGAATCCTCTAGAGCCGGGGCGGAGACCACCAGCGCAGGTCGCCGTTTCTCCGCCAGCCGGTCGCTGTAGGGGAAGGGCACCACTACGATGTCGAAAGTCGCGAAGCTCAAAGGTCTTTGTACGCCGCGTCGTCCGCCGCGCTGGCCCACTCGGTGAAGGTGGCGAAGGGGTCGTCGTCCTCGGCGACGCCCGCAGGCGCCAAATCCTCTTCGATCTCGATCTCGCGGGCGCTGATCAGATTCGGTTGGCGTGTGATATCGCCGAGCATCCGCAGGCTTACGCCCCCGCGTCGGATGCGTGCGATCACGGCGTCGAGGTCGCGCACGAAGAACTGGTTGGCGGCCTTGTTGTGTTGAGGATCGACGGCGCGATCAGCGAGGATGTAGTAGCCGTCAGCATTGCGCATCGGCGTGAAGACCTCGACACGGCCATCAGGAAGTGTGCGGCGACGGGTGAGCTTGGTCATGTGCGAACTCTTGCAATCGAAACGGAAAATAATCCTTATTTTTCCTTGCGTCAACGTGATCGAGATTGCTAGGGGCTGCAAATGACGTCTTCCCCCGCCGCCGAAGCCGCCCGCCGGCGAACCTTCGCGATCATCTCGCACCCTGACGCCGGCAAGACCACGCTGACGGAAAACCTGCTGCTGGCCGGGGGCGCGATCCGGGCGGCCGGCCAGGTGCGGGCCCGTGGCGAGAACCGCCGCACCCGCTCCGACTGGATGAAGATCGAGCGCGAGCGGGGCATCTCGGTGTCCGCCAGCGTCA
>DASXGQ010000128.1:0-11115 GCA_036488995.1 Caulobacteraceae bacterium | reverse complement strand
CGCCCCCTCCACCACTTCGTGGTCCCCCTCCCCCGCCCTGCGGTGGAGGATCCGAAACGCCTCAGCTACGGTTCCCCTCGCCGAACACCGCGGCGGCTTCGTCGTAGGGTTCCGGCTCGGCCTCGAGTTCGTCCTCGGCCTCTTCCTCCGGCGGCGCCTCGATCCAGCCGACGGCGACGCGGGCGCGCATGATCAGGCGCTCGGCGTCCTCGGGGGAGAGCTCCATCGACTCCAGGATGCCCGGCTCGCGAACGCGCTCGCCGTTCTTGGTCTCGTAGTAGCCGCGGATGTCGTCCGGGACGAGGCCGGCAAGGTCCTCCACCGTCTTCACCTCATGCTCGCCGAAGGCGACCGTCATGGGCAGGGTGACGCCCTCGACCTCGAGCACGGCGTCCTCGACGCCCAGCTCGCGGCGCTTCGCGTCGTACTCGGCCGCCTCCTTGTCGAGATAGTCGCGGGCGCGGGCCTGCAGCTCTTCGGCGGTGTCCTCGTCGAAGCCCTCGATGCTGGCGATCTCGCCCGGATCGACATAGGCGACGTCCTCGACCGAGGCGAAGCCCTCGGTGACCAGCAGCTGGGCGATCACCTCGTCCACGTCCAGGGCTTCCTGGAACATGGTCGTGCGCTCGGCGAACTCGCGCTGGCGCCGCTCGCTCTCCTGGCTTTCGGTCATGATGTCGATCTGCCAGCCGGTCAGCTGGCTGGCGAGGCGCACGTTCTGGCCGCGCCGGCCGATGGCCAGCGACAGCTGCTCATCGGGCACCACGACCTCCACACGCTCGTCCTCTTCGTCCATCACCACCTTGGTGACTTCGGCGGGCGCGAGGGCGTTGACGAGGAAGGTCGCCTCGTCCGGGTTCCACTGGATGATGTCGATCTTCTCGCCCTGCAGCTCGGCGACCACCGCCTGCACGCGGCTGCCGCGCATGCCCACGCACGCGCCCACCGGGTCGATCGAGCTGTCGTTGGAGACCACCGCCATCTTGGCGCGGCTGCCCGGATCGCGCGCGACCGCGCGGATCTCGATCACGCCGTCATAAACCTCCGGCACTTCCTGGGCGAACAGCTTGGCCATGAAGCCGCCGTGGGCGCGCGAGAGCATGATCTGCGGGCCCTTCGCCTCGCGGCGGACGTCGTAGATGTAGGCGCGCACGCGGTCGCCGACCTGGAAGGCCTCGCGCGGGATCGACTGGTCGCGGCGCATGATGCCCTCGCCGCGGCCCAGGTCGACAATGACGTTGCCGTACTCGACCCGCTTGGCCACGCCGTTGACGATCTCGCCGACGCGGTCCTTGAACTCCTCGTACTGGCGCTCGCGCTCGGCCTCGCGGACCTTCCCCATCACGACCTGGCGGGCCATCTGGGTCTGCACGCGGCCGAAGTCGAAGGGCGGCAGGATCTCGGTATAGGTCTTACCGATCACGGCGTCCTTGTCGGTCTTCAGCGCGTCCGAGAGGCGCCGCTGGGCGTAGTCATTGAAGACCTCGACGGCTTCCTCGCCCTCGGCGACGACGCCGGCGCCGAAGTCGTCGTCGACCACGGTTACGACCCGGGTGATGGTGGTCTCGCCCGTTTTGGGATCCATCCTGACTCGGATGTCGTGCTCGGCGCCGTAACGGGTGCGCGCGGCCTTCTGGATCGCCTCCTCGATCGCCTCGATGACGATCTCGCGCTCAATCGATTTCTCCCGCGCCACGGCCTCGGCGATCAGGAGCAGCTCCTG
This sequence comes from Caulobacteraceae bacterium, assembly GCA_036488995.1. Lineage (GTDB taxonomy): Bacteria > Pseudomonadota > Alphaproteobacteria > Caulobacterales > Caulobacteraceae > Acaudatibacter. Next base: position 9,392 of record DASXGQ010000128.1, on the reverse strand, counting down.
ACGGTTGGCGGATATCCCGCTGATGGTGGTCATGGTCCTTCCTCTTCGTCGTCCTGTGGAGCACGGGCGTCTGTGACGCCGTGCTCATGTCTGTTTTCCTGTTCGAGCCGCGCGGCCCTGGCCTCGGCGCCCCGCTTGAGCAGGGCGTCGGTGATGACGAGCTTGGCCTCGATCAGCCAGTCGAAGGGGAGCAGGGCCGTCTCGGCCTCGCCCTCGAGGTTGATCGCGACGTTCTGGCCGTCGAGGCCGGCGAGCTCGCCGCGGAAACGCTTGCGGCCCTCGGCGAGTCGATCGATCTCCAGGCGCGCCTCGTAGCCCTCGTAGGTCTCGAAGTCCTTGAGCCGCGTCAGGGGGCGATCGATCCCCGGGCTGGACACCTCGAGCAGGTATTCGCCGGAGATCGGGTCGGCCGCGTCGAGCACCTGCGAAAGGGCGCGGGCGAGGCGCGCGCAGTCCTCGACCAGCATGGTTCCATCCGGCTGTTCGGCCATCACCTGCAGGCGTCGTCCGCTTGCGTTTCCGCCCATAAGCCGCAGGCGGACGATCTCGAAGCCCGCGGCGTCGGCCACGGGGTCGAGAAGCTCCAGCAGCTTCTGGTCTTCGGCGGTCTTGCCGCGCAGCACGGACGAATCCCTCTTACGGGACGGCGCGGACGGCCAAACAAAAAGCGGCGGGCCTTGCGGGCCGCCGCTCGAAAGCGCCATCCAGCGCAATCGGACGATGTTGAGGGGGATATAGGACGTTTTGTCCGGTCTGTCAGCCCCCATCCCTCCCCTTCCGGGGAGGGTGTCGCGCCAAAGGCGCGACGGGTGGGGAATATTGGGGAAAGACTGCGGCGCTGGTGTCCTTCCCCAGGGTTCCCCACCCGGTCTCGCTTCGCTCGACCACCCTCCCCGGAAGGGGAGGGACAAGGATCGCGCTCACGCCAGCCAGACCATCATCCGGGTCGGGGCGGCTTCGCCGCGGGCGAGGGAGAAGCGCCAGCGGGTTTCGCCGGTGTAGAGGAAACCGGCCTTGACCAGGACGCGGCCCGAGGCCTCGTTGTCGGCGAAGTGGCCGGACATCAGGAAGCGGCGGCCCCAGGTGTGGGCCGCCCAGTCGACCGCGCCGCGCACGGCCTCGGTCATCAGTCCGCGCCCCCAGTAGGGGCGGCCGAGCCAATAGCCGATCTCGCAGTCGCCCTGGTCATTGGCGTGGAAGCCCACGAGTCCGATCACGCCCTCGCCCTGGGCCTCGATCGCGAAGAGGGCCTCCTCGTCCGGGTTCATCGCCTCGACGCGCTCGAGAAAGGCGCGCGCCTGGTCGAGACCATAGGGATGGGGAATGCCCGTGGTCATGCGGGCGACGTCGAGATCGTTGGCGTACCAGGCGACTTCCGGCGCGTCCGTGGGACGCGGGAAGCGCAGCTTCAGTCTTGGGGTGCTCAGAGCCGGCCGTGTGGCTTCCAAGGCGGTCATCAGGCCCTCCGGCCCAGGTCGTCCTCGCCTTTCCTTGCGGAGGAGCCTGGGCGTCGCGCGGGCGGCGGGTCCGATCCGGGAGCGCCCGCGCTGAAGGCTGGTCCGGATCGCTGGTCTCAGCGATCCGGAAGACTTGGAGCGTCTTGCTGGATCGCTACTCGGCGGCGTGGGCCGCGGCCGGCTGCGCCGGCTGGACGTTGACGTAGGTTCGGTCACCCTTCTTGGTCGTAAACTTCACCGCGCCATCGACGGTCGCGAAAAGGGTGTGGTCCCGGCCCATGCCGACGTTCTCGCCCGGCCACCATTTGGTGCCGCGTTGGCGTACGAGGATGTTGCCCGCGAGGACGGCCTCGCCGCCGTACTTCTTCACGCCAAGGCGCTTGGAGTGGGAGTCGCGGCCGTTGCTGGACGAGCCGCCGGATTTCTTGTGAGCCATTGTCTGCTCCTAAATCTTCGTGAGGCGCGTCAGGCTTGGCCGGCCTTGCGCGCGGCGCGGGCCTCAGCCTTCTGCTGCCCGGCCTCCTGGCTGCGGGCGAGGTTCTGGGCGCGGGCCTTGATCACCGAGAAGGGGGTGAGGTCGACCTCGCCGTCCCACTTCGCTTCCTGGCCGGCGCCGGCGATGCCGGTGACGCGCAGGACGGTCTCGAACTGACGGTGGCCCTGGGTGCGGCGGTAGCCCTGACGGCGGATCTTCTTGAAGACCTTGATCTTGTCGCCCTTGCGGGTCTCGACGAGCGTCGCGCTCACGCTGGCGCCTTCGATCAGCGGCGCGCCGACGGTGACGGCTGCGTCATCGCCAAGCATCAGCACTTCGTCGAACGCCACGGCCGCGCCGGGCTCGCCGTCGAGCTTCTCGACCACCAGCAGGTCGCCCGGTTGAACCCGGTACTGTTTGCCGCCGGTCCTGATCACAGCGTACATTTGTCGAGGCCCTTAAGGTCGGAAGTTCGCAGTCGCGGACGTGAAAATGCGTTCGCCCGCGTTGGAGCCGCGGGCGAAGGCTGGGACCTACACTCGCGGGGCCTGGCAAGTCAAGGCGGCGGCCGGGCTCATTGCGTCGCTCCCGCGTCCGGCCGCCAGCCCTCCCGCCCCGAGCGCCAGAACACGAAAGCGATCTCGTCGGCGCTCAGCAAGTCGCCCTGGGTGCGGGTCGATCCGATGCCATGTCCGGCCTGTTCGTCGATGCGCAGAAGCACGGGGTTCGGCGCGCCGGCCGCCTCGAGGGCGGCGGCGAACTTCGCCGGCTCCCAGGGCGCCACGCGCGGGTCGTTGAGGCCCGTGGTGATCATCACCGCCGGGTAGGCGACGCCGGGCTTCACATGCAGATAGGCGTCCATTTCGTAGAGATTGCGAAAGCCCTGCTCGGTCTTGACCGTGCCGAACTCGGGAATGTTCAGCGGGCCGCTGGGCATGAACTCGGAGCGGGTGGAGTTGGCGTCGGGGACCAGGTCCATCACGCCGGCGAAGAGGTCCGGCCGCTCCTCCATCGCCCGACCCATGGTGATGCCGCCGGCCGAGCCGCCGATGATGAACAGCCTGTCCTTCGTCGTGACTCCGCGGGCGATCAGGTCCTCGCCGCAGGCGATCAGGTCGCGCCAGGTGTTCGGCTTGGTCTCATCCTTGCCGCCCAGCCGCCAGGCCTCGCCCAGCTCCCCGCCGCCGCGGACGTGGCAGATGGCGTAGCTGATCCCCTCCTTCATCTGCTGCGCCCGTCGAGTGGAGAAGTCGGCGAGGTTGGAGATGCCGTAGGCGCCATAGGCTTCGACCACGGTCGGCTGGGGACCGGTGACGCCCTTCGGCTGGATAAGCGAGAGGGGGATCTCCACGCCGTCGACGGCGCGGGCCTTGAGGTCGCTCACCTGGAAGCCGGCGGGATCCATGTCGCCGCGCACGCCGACATGGATCTCGCTGAAGCGGCCGCCGGCGGGATCGTAGCGGAAGAGGGTCGGCTGGGTCGTCCAGCTCGACATGTCGACGATCACGCCCGGAAAACGGGAGTCGCTGAACACGTCCCCGGCGTGGCCGTGGACGGGGAGGGGAACCTCCTCGGCCTTGTCGCTGCCTGCGGGGATGCGCAGCAGGTGCGAATAGACGCCGTCGCGGACGACGACATAGAGGGCGTCGGCGGCGGCGTGCACGCCTTCGACGACGCGATCCGGCCGGGCGGGCACGAGCACGCGGGCCTGGGCGAGGGCCTCGCCCCCCTTCAGCGTCAACACCTGGAAGGTCGGCGCGTCCTTGTGAGAGAGCAGGAAGAGCTCGTCGCCGCGGGCGTCGAGGCTGGTGATCCCGTCGGAGCGGTCACCGAGCAGCTTCCAGGGCGCGTCGGGACTGGCGGCTCCGCTGGCGGGCGCGGTCCACACCTTGATCTCGTTCTGCACCCCGTTCTGGGAGGCGAGGACGGCGACCGTGGCGCCGGGAATGATCTCCAGCGCCGGCGCCTCGGTGGCCGAGAAGGCCGGCCCGCGACCGGTGGTCGCCCCCAGCAGGATCACCGGCTGCGAGGTCAGGTCCCAGGCGTCCAGGGTGACGTTGAGATATTTGTCGGCCGGCGTCGCGCCGGGCTTCAGCTGCTGCAGGCGGACGAAATAAAGGGTCTTTGAATTGGCGCTCCAGCTGGTCGGGCCGAACTGGGCCCTGTCGATGGGCCCTCCGATCTTCGCGCCGGTGGCGGCATCGTAGACGAACAGATCCGCGTCTTCCGATCCGCCGGACGAGACACCGGCGGCGACCTTCGAGCCGTCGGGCGAGGGCAGGATGTAGTTGATCGCATAGGGCGTTCCGCCGTGGGCCGCGCGCAGCGCGGCCACGTCGATCACCTTGCGCACCTGGCCGTCCGGCTGGCGGACCATCAGGTCGAAGGCGTCCGATCCCGGCGCACGTTCCTGATAGAAGGCTCGCCCTCCATAGGTGGCATAGGACTGGATGAAGCCGAAGCTTCCCGAGAACGCCGCAGTCCTGGTCTTCAGCGCGGGGAGGGGATGGATGGCGTCCAGCACACGTCGCGTGTAGGCGCCCTGCGCCTTCATCCAGGCGATGGTCTGCGGGTCCAGCGCCTCCATGTAGCGGTAGGCGTCGGTGACCTTGGTCCCGTAAAGCGTTTCGTCGACGGGTCGGGCCGGCGGCGGCGCGGGACGCGAACCGACGCCCAGGGGGGCCAGGGGATCGGCGGCCCACGCGGCCGGCGCCAGGCTAAAGAGGAGGGCGGCGGCCCAGGCGGCGGTCGTTGCGCGGTTCATCGGCGTCCCCAGTAATCCCACGAGGGCTATAGCTCAGACTGGGGCAGGCGGAAATTCAGCCGCGGCCGGATCGGCGAGGTCGGCGTTGCGCGTCCGCCCGATGGGTCCCTATCTTGCGGTCATGTCTCAGATCCCCGTCACCGTGCTCACCGGCTATCTTGGCGCCGGCAAGACCACCCTGCTCAACCGCATTCTCTCGGAGGACCACGGCAAGCGGTATGCCGTGATCGTCAACGAGTTCGGCGAGATCGGCATCGACGCAGATCTCGTCGTCGGCGCGGACGAGGAAGTGTTCGAGATGAACAACGGCTGCGTCTGCTGCACGGTTCGGGGCGATCTGATCCGCGTGCTGCAGGGGCTGATGAAGCGCCAGGCGAACGCCAAGCGCGGGTTCGACGCGATCGTGGTGGAGACGACGGGTCTCGCCGATCCGGGTCCGGTCGCCCAGACCTTCTTCGTCGACGAGGACGTCAAGGCGCGAACGCGCCTGGACTCCGTCACCACCGTCTTCGACGCCATGCATGGCCCCGCCACGCTCGATCAGAGCAAGGAGGCGCGCGAGCAGGTCGCCTTCGCCGACCAGATCGTGCTCAACAAGTCGGACCTGGTGGACGAGGCGGAGCTGACGCGGATCGAGGCCCGCCTTCGCGGCCTCAACCCGATGGCGCGTATCCACCGCGCGGTGCGCTCAAACGTGCCGCTGGACGCCGTGCTCGGCCGGGGCGGTTTCGATCTCGAGCGGATCACCGCCCTGGAGCCCGATTTCCTCAATCCCGCCCATGGCGAGCCCGGCCACGTTCACGGCGCCGACTGCGATCATGATCATGACCATGATCACCACGACCATCATGATCATCACGATCATGACGGGCCGCGGGGCCACCAGCATCAGGACGATATCGCTGGCGTCTCACTTCGCCTGGAACGTCCGCTCGACGGCGGCAAGTTCACCCGCTGGCTGAACGACCTCCTTCAGACCCAGGGCCAGGACATCCTGCGGGCCAAGGGAATCCTCAATGTCGCCGGAGAGGATCGCCGCCTGGTGTTCCAGGCCGTGCACATGATGCTCGAGGGCGACCTGCAGCGGCCCTGGCGCGACGACGAGCCGCGCGAGAGCCGCATGGTCTTCATCGGTCGCGGCCTCGACGAAGCGGTGCTCCGCAAGAGCCTGGAGGCCTGCGCGGCGTAGACCGCTCCCGTCCCTCCCCTTCTGGGGAGGGTGTCGCGCCAAAGGCGCGACGGGTGGGGAACGCTCGGGAAGGACACCGGCGCCGGGGATGATCCAGACTTCCCCACCCGGTCTCGCTTCGCTCGACCACCCTCCCCGGAAGGGGAGGGACAACAAGAAAGGGCCCCGTGACGGGCCCTTTCCGGATCCGGCGATGTTGGCCGATCAGCTGGTGCCGAGGTTCTCGGCGATCAGGCCGACCTTGTAGTAGCCGTCCAGCTGCAGCTGGTTCACGACTTCCATGAACTTGCCGTAGGGCACGTGACGGTCGGCGCGGATGAAGATGCGCTCGTTGGTCGGGTTGGCGACCGCCAGGGACTTGGCCAGGTCGTAGGGCAGCATGCCCATCGACGACGGGCGGATGTCGTTCTTGCCGAACGAGACGTAGATCTGGCCGGAGTCGTTGATCGAGATGAAGGTCGGCGGTTTGGAATTGTCGTTCTTCGGCGGGGTCGCCGGGGGGATGTCCATCCGGATCGACGTCGTCGCGATCGGCGCCACCACCATGAAAATGATCAGCAGCACGAGCATGACGTCCACGAAGGGCGTCACGTTCATGTCAGCGTTCTGGCCGAGGTCGAACCTGCTTCCTCCGGCGCTACCGATCTTCGCAGCCATCCAGGACTCCTAATCCGGGGTCCCTCCCTTGGGACGCGCCGGGCTCTTTCAAATTACGCCGGATGCAATTGCGCGGAACCTCGCGGATGTAAAGCCCGGGATTACACCCTATGGCGTCTCGCCAGCGTACGTCCGCTTCGGCTAAGCGGGGCGCCATGGAATTGAGCTTCGACGCCTACGTCACGGACATAGTCGACGACGGGGGCCAACCGGTCTTCGCCCTTGGGGACGGCACATTGCGGTGGGCCGGCGACCTCGTCCGCGAGGCGCACGACGGCGCCATCCTTTCTGCGGCCCCGCATCCTTCCGGTGTCGGCGTGCTGACCGGCGGCGATGACGGCCGCCTGGTCTGGTCCACCACGGACGAGAGCCGCGTGCTTCTGGAAATGCCCGGCCGCTGGATCGAGTCGCTGGCGGTGTCGCAGGAGAGCGGACTCATCGCTGCGGCCGCAGGAAAGACGGCCGTGGTCCTGGATGTGGCAAAGGCGGACTTCCGGCGCGAATTCCAGCACGCCGCGTCGGTCGCCTCGCTGGCCTTCGACGCGAAGGGGCGACGTCTCGCCGCGGCCACCTATGGCGGCGTCGCCCTCTGGTACGCCCGCATTGCCGAGCAGAAGCCGGTGATGCTCCGCTGCGCGGGCTCGCACCTCGCCGTCCTGTTCAGCCCGGATGGGAAATTCGTCGTCTCGGCCATGCAGGAGCCGGCGCTGCACGGCTGGCGCCTGTCCGACGGGAAGGACATGGCCATGAGCGGCTACCAGAGCCGGGTGCGGGGCATGGGCTTTGCCGCTGGCGGCCAATGGCTGCTGACGGCTGGGGCGCCCGGACTGGTGCTGTGGCCGTTCAATGGCGCGAACGGGCCGATGGGTCGACAGGCCCTGCAGATGGACGTTTCGCTGCCTGGCCTGACCGCCCGCCTCGCGGTCGACGCTTCCGGGCGCGTGGTCGCTGCCGCGAGCGAGGAGGGTCACATCGCCGCCCTCGACCTCGTCAACGAGCAGCGCAAGGTGGCGAAAGCGGAGCCCGGCGGCCCCCTGGCGGCCCTCGCCGTTCTGGAGGGTGGGCTCGTGGCCTGGGGCGACGAGGCGGGCAAGGCGGGCGTCGTCGCTCTGGCCGATCTGCCCATCGAGGCGTCCTCCTAGCGAGGATTAGTCGCCTTCCTCGGGGACGCCTCGCCTGAAGAAGGCGAACAGGGCCGCCAGCAAACAGCCCGCGACAATCCCGACCGTGAGATCCTTCACGAGGGTCAGGCCAAAAGTCGCCAGGAGAACCGCCGCCGTCCGCCAGCCCCGAAGCAGGCGCAGGAATTCGGCCTTCTCGGCCATGTTCCAGCATACGACCACGAGAACGCCCGCCAGAGCCGACAAAGGGATGAAGCGCGCGAGCGGCGCAGCGACGAGCATGAACAGCAGCACGAAGCCGGCGTGCATCATCCCCGATATCGGGCTGCGCGCGCCAGCGCGGATGTTGGTCGCGGTTCGCGCAATCGTGCCGGTTACGCTGATGCCCCCAAACAGAGCCGAAGCGATGTTTGCCAGGCCCTGGGCGACCAGCTCCATGTTGGATCGGTGTTTGCGGCCGGTCATCGCGTCGGCGACCTTGGCCGAAAGCAGGCTCTCCACGCCGCCCAGCAGGGTGAAGGAGAAGGCCGCGGGCAGGACCTGCAGGACAAGCGCCCATGAGATTGGCGGCAAGTGCGGCGCGGGAAGCGTGTGCGGAATGCCGCCAAAGCGCGTTCCGATCGTCTGAACTGGCAGGCGCAGCGCGGCCGCGGCGACTGAGGCCAGGGCGACGGCGATCAGCATGCCCGGCCAGGTCGGGCGGTATCGGCGCACCAGGAAGATCAAGGCGGCTGAACCCATCCCTTCCGCGAGCGCCATCGGCGTAACGGTGCTTGCGGCCCGGCCGAGCGCCATCAGCTTGGGGATCAACGGGCCCGGCTCCGCGCCAGGCAGACTGAGGCCCGCGAAATCGCGGATCTGACTGGCGAGGATGGTGACGGCGATCCCACACGTGAACCCGACGGTCACCGCGTGAGGGATGTGGCGGATGAGGCTCCCGAGCCGCGAGAGGCCGACAACGGCCAGCATCACACCGGATAGAAGGACGGTGAGCAGAAGGCCGTTCAGCCCGAAGCGTGCGGTCGTCGCGGCCACCAGGACAATGAAAGCGCCGGCCGGGCCGCCGATCTGGAAGCGGCTGCCGCCCAGCGCCGAAACGATGAAGCCGCCGACGATGGAGGTGTAGAGTCCGCGCTCGGGCGAGACACCAGAGGCCACGGCGATTGCCATCGAGAGAGGGAGGGCGACGATTGCGACCGTCAGCGCCGCGAGCGCGTCCTTGCGCAACGCCGCGCCGTCATAGACGCCCTCGCCGAGGGTGGTGACAAGCTTCGGCCGGAAGAGGTGAGCGGTGGCGGTCCCGTCAGGCACAGCTAGTCCGCCGAGGTCTCTGCGGGCGCCCGGCGTGATCCGTCGCGCAGCGCCGGCGGTGTGGGATCTCGCAAGCGGACGCCGCGGCCTCCGCCGGAACTGACACTATTCTCGCCGATGAGCTCGACGCCCTCGCGCTCGAGCGCCGCCACGACCTTGGTCAGGCTGTCGACAACGCCCCGCACATAGCCGCTGCTGGATTCCATCCTCTGGATCGTCGGCAGGGACACGCCAGCCCGCTCGGCCAGGGTTCGTTGATCGATGCCGAGAAGGGCGCGGGCGGCGCGAAGCTGGGCGGGCGTGAGCACGATTGTGATGTACAAAACATCATAACATTGGTCAAGACGACTAAAATCACAGGTCAAGATATCAAAATCAGAGTAAATAGCTTGACTTTTGACATATGAACGCCGCCCCC
>DASXGQ010000107.1:0-37395 GCA_036488995.1 Caulobacteraceae bacterium | reverse complement strand
AGCGAGTCCTCACAAGGCATCCGTCAGGGCCAGCGTCTGACGAAGCTCCCGCTTGAGGAACTTTCCGCTGGCGTTGCGCGGCAGAGGATCCGACAGCAGCCAGAGGTAGCGCGGGATCTTGTGTCTGGCCATGATCCCCGCGCAGTGCGTGCGCAGGATGGCCGCGTCGACCGTGTGTCCGTCGCGGATGACCACGGCGGCGGCGACTTCCTCGCCAAGACGTTCGTCGGCCACGCCAAACACGCAGACCTCCGCGACGGACTCGTGACGATAGAAGGCTGCCTCGACCTCGGCGCAGTAGACGTTTTCACCACCGCGCAGGACCATGTCCTTCTTGCGATCGACGATGAAGATGAAGCCGTCCTCATCGACCCTGGCGATGTCCCCGGTGTGCAGCCAGCCGTCGGTGATCGACTCCGCCGTCGCTTCGGGGCGATTGATGTAGCCCTTGATCACCTGCGCACCGCGCACCCAGAGCTCGCCCAGTTCGCCGGCGGAGACCGGCTTGCCGTCGTCGTCTGTGCAGACGGTCTCGAAGGACGGCATAGCCGGGCCGGCGCTGGCCGGCTTGTCGACGAAGAAGTCAGCCGAGACCGCGGTGATGATCCCGCAGGTCTCGGTCATCCCGTACCCGGTGTTGGGACGGGCGGTGGCGACGGACTGGTCGATCTTGTGCACCAGGTCTGGCGGCAGCTGAGCCCCGCCGCCGCCCAGGGACATCAGGCTCGACAGGTCGTGGCTGGGGAAGTCCGGGTGGGTGATGAGCTCGCGCGACATCACCGGCACTCCGCTCATGGCCGTCACCCGCTCCTTCTCGATGAGTTCGAGGGCGACCTTGGGGTCCCAGCGGTACATCAGCACCAACTTGCCTCCCGCCGCGGTGCAGGCGTAGGCGCCGCAATTGTTGGCGGTGACGTGGAACAGCGGCGTCGTCAGCAAGGCCACGGGGATCGGTGGCGGGACGCTCGGGTCGATCGCCACTCCGGTGGCCCGGGCGGTGGCGAGGGCCTGGACCTGGCCCGAGAACATCATGCTCATCAGGTTGCCGATGCAACCCCGGTGAGTCAGCTGCGCGCCTTTGGGAAAACCCGTGGTGCCCGAGGTGTAGAAGATGCAGGCGTCGTCATCGGGGTCGACCTCGACGTCGGGCAGGGTCCCCGGCGTGGCGATCACCTCCGACCACGGAACGATCCCTGCAGGCAGCTCGGCGGCCCGAGTCGCGACGATCTTCGCCTTGATCGAGCCCGCCGGCCTTTCGACCAGCCTCGCCAGGCGCTCCCCGTCGCAGAAGATGACCTTCGGATCGGAGTCCTTGAGGGCGTAATCGACCTCCTCGCCGACCCACCAGGCGTTCATCCCCACCACGGCGACGCCCATGGAGACGCAGGCCCAGTAGACGAGCAGCCATTCAGGATAGTTGCGCATGGCGATCGCCACCCGGTCGCGCGGCTTCACGCCCTGGGCCCCGAGCCACGCCGCGATGGCGTCCACCTGGGCGTGCGCCTGCGCATAGGTCAGCCGCTCGTCCCCGTAGATCAGGTACTCGCGCTCGGAGAAGGCCTTGGTGGACAGCCACAGGGCTCGCACGTTCGGCGGCGCGTTCTTGTAGGTCAGGGTGTCGATTCCGCGGATCGGCGTGCGCACGATCTCGAACGGCGCGCCCGACGCGGTGAGCTCGGCCCAGGCGGTCTTCAGCTCCTTGTAGTGCATGAGTCCCTTTCGTCAGATGTCGAGGCGATACACGCGGCGGGCGGTGTCGCTGAAGAGGGCGGTCTTCTCGTCGGCGGAGGCGCCGGCGGCGAGGCGTTTGAAGGCGTTCCAGAGGACGTCGTAGGCGCAGCTGCCGAGATCCACTGGGAAATTGCTCTCGAACATGCAGCGGGTCGGGCCGAAGAACTCAATGCAGGTCTCGACGTACGGACGCCACTCTTCCGCCAGATCTCCCGACGCGGCCGCCGGCTGGCTCATGAAGGAGTCGAAGCCAGCGAAGGGCATGGCGAGGCCGCCGACCTTCACGTTGACATTGGGCAATTCCGCCAGCGCCCGGATCTCGCCGCGCCAGACGTCGAACCGTTCGCCGCGCCGGCCGGCATAGGCGCCGATCCCTAACGGCGTGCCCACGTGGTCGAGGATGATCGTCGTGCCGGGAAAGGTCCGCGCAAGGTCGACCAGTTCCGGCAGCTGAGGCTCGAGCAGCCAGGCGTCGAACGACAGGCCGAGAGGCGCGAGCTGGGCGAAGCCCTTGCGGAAGGCTTCGTCGCGATAGAGCCCGGGAGCGCGTCGGGCGAGGGGGCCAAGGACATCCGGGTCCGCGTCGGCCGAAGCGCTGTGACGGATGCCGCGGAAGCGGCCTCCGCCATGGGCCAAGTGGGTCTCCAGCACCTCGCGCGCGCGCTCGCCGATAGTGAGATCCACGTGGCCGACGATGCCGGCGCAGGGGCTGACCGGCCCGTACTGGCCGGAGCCGCCGACTGCGGCGATGCTGGTGACCATCTCGGTCTCGCCCACCGGACGGAGGGCGGGATCGCCGTCCTGCCGGTAGAAGGACCCGCACTCCATGTAGACGGTGCCGATGACCTTGTGGCCGCGCTTCATGTCCGCGAGGAGCTCCTCGAGCATGTAGCGGGGCGAGAGTCGCAGGAGGGCCTCGAAGCCATGCCGCGGCGGCCCCTCGGGCGGCGGCGCAGCGCGGCGGTCCCACAGGTGATGGTGGGGATCGATGATCGGCAGATCAGGCTCGAGGATCGCCTCGCGTGTCTCGGTGTCCTGGGCCATCCGGTCTCCTTCGCGGGCGCGTGCCGCCCGTCTTTCCCGAAATCTCCATGCCTCGCATTGCCGAGGGCGCGCAAGCCGCTGAAGCGGCCGGACGACATGGCTTGCGCGGAGCGCCCCGATCGGCCAAGCAGCCCGCGCCGTGCGCCTCGTCCTCACCCTCGTCTGCAGCGACTTCGACACCTTGCAGAGCGTCCTCGCGGAAGGCCTGGAGGCGGTCGCGGGCGCCGGAAGCCCCGTCCTGGAGATGCGACAGCTGGGGGAGGGGGCGCTCGATCTCTTCACTGAAGGCGAGAGCGCCGAGATGCTCGCCCTTGCCGCAGCCCGCGCGCTTGAGCGGCAGCCGGCGGACTTTTGCGCCCAGCCCGCCGAAGGGCGCCGGAAACGCCTGCTGGTCGCGGACATGGATTCCACCATCATCGGGTGCGAGTGCCTGGACGAACTGGCCGACGTCGCCGGCCTCAAGGCCGAGATCGCGGCGATCACCGCCCGCGCGATGGCCGGGGAAATCCCTTTCGAGGGCGCCCTGATCGCGCGGGTCTCCAAGCTGGCCGGGCTCGGTCTCGAGGCGCTCGAAAAGGTCTACGCCGAACGGGTCCGGCTCGAGCCGGGCGCGGAGGTCATGGCCCGGACCATGGCCGGGCACGGGGCGCGCTGCGTCCTCGTCTCCGGAGGATTCGACTACTTCACCTCGCGGGTCTCGGAGGCGGCGGGGTTCGCCGCCCATCGCGGCAACCGCCTGATCCACGATGGAGTGCGGCTGTCGGGCGAGGTGGCCATGCCGATCCTCGGACGCGAAGCCAAGCTGGCCGCGCTCGTCGAGGAAGCCAACGCGCTCGGCCTCGATCTCTCGCAGACCGCCGCGATCGGCGATGGGGCAAACGACCTGGGGATGATCGAGGCGGCCGGCCTGGGGGTCGCCTATCGCGCCAAGCCGATCGTCGCCGAGCGCGCCCGCGCCCGCATCGAGCACACGGATCTGACGGCCATGCTTTTCTTCCAGGGCTACGAGGCCGACGAATTCGTCCGGGGACGGACGTGACTCTCCAACCCCTGCCCAGGCGTGTCGAAGGGGTCGTCTTCGACATGGACGGCCTGCTCACCGACTCCGAACGGATCTTCCGGGACTCGATGTTCGCTGTGACGCACAAGGCCGGGCTGGACATGCCGATGGAGGTGTTCATGCGCATGGTCGGCGCGCCGCGCGAGCAGAACCAGCGTGTGGTGCTCGAGCACTTCGGCGCCGATTTCGACTACGACGACTGGATCAAGGCGGTGAACGCCCACGCCCATGCCCAGATGGCGGTTGATCTCCAGCTGAAGGCGGGCGTCGTGGAGCTTCTCGACGACCTCGACGCCCTGGGACTGCCCCGGGCGATCGCCACCTCGTCGACCCATGCGTCGGTCGAGCGCCAGCTCAGCGGAATGACAGGACGCTTCCAGGCTGTGGTCGCGCACGGCGACTACGCCAGGGGTAAGCCCAGCCCCGATCCGTTCCTGACGGCCGCCGAGCGGCTGGGCGTGGCGCCCGGCGCGTGCCTTGGGCTCGAGGATTCCCACAACGGGGTGCGCGCCGCGCATGCCGCCGGCCTGATGACGATCATGGTGCCAGACCTGCTCGAGGCGACCGAAGAAATGCGTGGGCTGTGCGTCGCAGTGGCGGAGACGCTCCACGACGTCAGGGACCTCATCGCGGCGCAGCGCAGTCGCTGAATCACTGTCCCTCCCCATGAAGGGGGAGGGACAGGTGCGCAACAGCCCCCGAAGGGGAGGATCAGGCGGCGGTTTCCAGGTTCTGTTCCGCCGCCGCCGCGCGCATGGCGCGCTGCAGCTTCTCGAACGCGCGGACCTCGATCTGGCGGACCCGTTCGCGGCTGACGCCGTACTCGGAGGCCAGGGTCTCCAGGGTCGTGGGATCGTCCTTCAGCCGGCGTTCGGTCAGGATGTGCCGCTCGCGGTCTGTCAGCTCCGTCATGGCCTCTTCGAGGAGGCTCATGCGGATCTGCTTTTCCTCGTCTTCGGCGAGCTGGGTTTCCTGGCTGATCTGATCCTTGTCCTCCAGCCAGTCCTGCCACTCGTTCTCGCTGTCGGCGCGCAGCGGCGCGTTGAGCGAGGCGTCGGGGCCGGCCAGCCGGCGGTTCATCGAGATCACTTCGGAGTCGAGGACGCCTAGCTTGGTGGCGATCTGGCTGACCTGTTCGGGGCGCAGGTCGCCTTCCTCGAGGGCGCTGATCTCGCTCTTGGCCTTGCGGAGGTTGAAGAACAGCTTCTTCTGCGCGGCCGTTGTGCCCATCTTCACCAGGCTCCACGAGCGCAGGATGTATTCCTGGATCGAGGCGCGGATCCACCACATGGCGTAGGTCGCCAGGCGGAAGCCCTTGTCGGGCTCGAACTTCTTCACGGCCTGCATCAGGCCGACATTGCCTTCAGAGATCACTTCGCCGATCGGCAGACCATAGCCACGGTAACCCATGGCAATCTTGGCCACGAGACGAAGATGAGACGTGACGAGTTTGTGCGCCGCTTCCGGATCCTGATGTTCACGCCAGCGCTTGGCGAGCATGAATTCTTCGTCCTTTGCGAGCATCGGAAATTTCCGGATCTCGGTCAGGTAACGAGACAGGCCGCCATCAGGCGACATTACCGAAAGGGCATTGACTGAAGCCATGGACTTCCTAAATCCCCACCATTGAAGACTCGAGGCGTCGTGTGGGCGCGGAGGAGTCTGAGAACTCACTATATAGGGCTTTGTTGCGCTCAGATCACGGGCCGATGGTGCGAATCGTTCTCACAACCCTTTGAGCGCACCTTCAAGGGCGCAGAAATCGGCAGGCGGCGCGGTTTCGAACCGTAAGGTCTCGCCGGTCACGGGGTGGACGAAGCCGAGCACCGCGGCATGCAAAGCCTGGCGGTGCAGGCCGGCCGCCTCGATCGCAGCGCGGACAGGTGGGGACGGCGCGCCTGCGCCATAGACCGGATCGCCAAGGCAGGGCGCGCCCTTGTGGGCGAGGTGGACGCGGATCTGGTGCGTCCGTCCGGTTTCCAGGCGGCATCGCACGCGCGCGGCCAGCGCCTTTGCGGCGGGACCGAACGTCCGCTCCACTTGATAGTGCGTTATCGCCTCGCGGCCGCCGCGCGCCAGCACGGCCATCTTCTTGCGGTCATGGGTCGAACGGCCAATGCGCGTGACGACTGTCCCATGGGCCGGCGAAGGCGCGCCACGGACGAGGGCGAGGTAGGCGCGGTCGATGTCGTGGCCGGCGAACAGGCGCGAAAGGCCCTGGTGGGCGGCGTCGGTCTTGGCCGCCACCATCACCCCAGACGTTCCTTTGTCCAGCCGGTGGACGATCCCGGGGCGCGCCACGCCGCCTATGCCCGAGAGGCTGGACCCGCAGTGGTGGATCAGGGCGTTGACCAGGGTGCCTTCCTCGCTCCCCGGCGCGGGGTGGGCGCTCATGCCCGGGGGCTTGTCCACCACGATCAGGTGCTCGTCCTCGAAGAGCACGACGAGGCCGAGGTCCTGCGCCTGCGGCTCCGCGGGAGCGGCCGGTGGGATGGCGAGGCGGTATAGGCCCGCCACAGCTCGCGTCGCGGGATCGACGAGCATCACCCCTTCGCGTGTGAGCGCCCCCTCCGCCATCAGCGCCTGCAGGCGCGCCCGGGAGAGATCGGGCAGGGCCTCGGCCAGCGCCTTGTCCAGGCGGCCCGACGGCGCGTCGAGCGTGACCTCTACGATCCGGGCCGGCCGCTCCTCAGTCGCGGACGACAAGGCCGTCGCCCTCGACGACCCGGTAGAAGCAGGATCGACGGCCCGTATGACAGGCGCCGCCGTCACCGCCCACCTCCACTTTGAGCAGCACGGCGTCCTGGTCGCAGTCGATGCGCAGCTCGCGAACGGTCTGCACCTGTCCGCTGGTCTCCCCCTTCTTCCAGAGGGCCTGACGCGAGCGGCTGTAGTAGTGGGCGATCCCCGTTTCCAGAGTGAGGCCGAGCGCCTCCGCATTCATCCACGCCAACATGAGCACCTCGCCGGTGCGCGCGTCCGTGGCGATCGCGGCGATCAGTCCGTCCCTGTCGAAGCGCGGGGCGAGGATGGACCCGTGTTCCAGGGTCTCCTTGTCCGGGGCGCTCGGAAAGGATGCTTCAGTCGCCACGCTCGTCTCCAAATGGCTTTCCGCGGTCTCAAGGCTATATAGCGACGCACCATGACCCTGCGCCTGTACGACACCATGGCCCGCGCCAAGCGGGACTTCGCTCCTCGCGATCCGTCGCGGGTGACGATGTATGTCTGCGGGCCGACGGTCTACAACTACGCGCACATCGGCAACGCCAGGCCCGTTGTGGCCTTCGACCTGCTGTTTAGGCTCCTGCGCCGCCTCTACGGCGAGGACCACGTGATCTACGCCGCCAACGTCACCGACGTCGACGACAAGATCAACGCCAAGGCCGCCGAGGAAGGCGTGCCGATCGATGTCGTCACCGAGCGCTACCTGGGGGTCTACAACTCCGACATGGCGACGCTGGGCGCCCTGGCGCCGACCTTTCAGCCCCGCGCGACGCGCACTATGGACGCGATCATCGCCCTGATCGGGCGCCTCGTGCAGGCGGGCGCCGCCTACGAAGCCGAGGGGCACGTCCTCTTCGACATCCAGGCCTTCCCCGCCTACGGCGCCCTGTCGGGCCGCTCGATGGAGGACATGATCGCCGGCGCGCGGGTCGAAGTCGCGCCGTACAAGCGCAATCCCGCCGACTTCGTCCTGTGGAAGCCCTCAAAACCGGGCGAGCCGGTGTGGGAGAGCCCGTTCGGGCCTGGGCGGCCGGGCTGGCACATCGAGTGCACGGCCATGATCGAACAGACCCTTGGCCTGCCGATCGACATCCACGGCGGCGGCCACGACCTCATCTTCCCGCACCACGAGAACGAGATCGCTCAGGGCGTCTGCGCCTGTGACGAGGGCTACGCCCGCTACTGGGTGCACAACGGCTTCCTGAACCTGGGCCAGGACAAGATGTCCAAGAGCCTGGGCAACGTGACCCTGGTCCACGACCTCATCGGTCGGTTCCCCGGCGAGGCCCTGCGCTGGGCCCTGCTCGCCTCGCACTACCGCCAGCCGCTGGCGTGGAGCGAGGAGACGGCCGCGCAGGCCAAGCGCTCGCTGGACACCCTCTATGGCGCCCTGATGCGGGCGGCTGACGTCGAGGCCGCGCTGGCGGAGCCCGCACCGGCCTTTCTCGAGGCGCTGCTGGACGACCTCAATACGCCCAGGGCCAACGCCGAGCTCTTCGCCCTCGCCAGCCGCCTTGATGCGGCCAAGGGCGCCGAGCGCGCCGCCGCCAAGGGCGAGCTGCTCGCCAGCGCCCGCCTCGCCGGCTTCCTCGGCGGCGATCCGGCGGCGTGGTTCCAGGGAGGCGCCGACGCGGCCCTTACGGCCAGGATCGAGGATCTGATCGAGCGTCGGATCGCCGCCAGGAAGGCCAAGGACTTCGCCCTCGCCGACGCGCTTCGCGCCGAGCTGACGGCCATGGACGTCGAGGTGATGGACAACGCCACGGGAGCGACCTGGCGGATGAAGGAGCGCGTCTGAGGTGGACGTGAAGATCGAGCACCGCATCGGCATTCGCGCCCCGGCCGACGTGATCTGGGACGCGATCTCGGATCTCAACGCCTGGCAGGAGTGGAATCCCCTCTATCCGCGCGCGCATGGCGTCTTGCGGATCGGCGCCCAGCTCGATCTCGACGTGGCGATACCGGGGCAGAAGGTGCGCAGCATCCGCCCTGTGATCCTCGACTGGGTCCCAAACGACCAGATTCACTGGCGGCACAGCATCCTGGGCGGGTTGATTCAAAGCACGCGCTACATCGAGATCGAGGCGTTAACCGAGACCGGATGCATCTTCTCGAACGGCGAGCTCTTCCGCGGCCGGTTCGCCCCGCTCGTGGTGCGACGTATCGCGAAGGACATCCGCAAGGGCTTCGCCGCCATGGGCGAGGCGGTCAAGGCGAGGGCCGAGGCGGCCTACGGGGCGGGCGAGGCGTGAATTGTCCCCGCCTTGCGGCGTACCAAGTCCGCATCAGCAATCGGCGCTTCAAGCCCTGGAATTCGGCCACGCTGCGCCGATATCGTTGCACATGATCGACGAACTCTATTCGGCGAAGATCCTGAAGGCGGCCGCGAACATGCCTCACGCGGGCCGACTGGCGAGCCCCGGCGGAAGCGCCGAGAAGGTCTCCAAGCTGTGCGGCAGCCGCATCGTCGTGGACGTGGTGATCGGCGAAGACGGCCGTGTCGCGGACTTCGCTCAGGACGTGAAGGCCTGCGCCCTGGGCCAGGCGGCGGCCGCCGTGCTGGGCGAACACGTCATCGGCGCGTGGCCGGCCGAGATCGAAATGGCGCGCGACGCTCTTCGTGATATGTTGAAGTCCGGAGGCGCGCCTCCGGAAGGACGCTTCTCGGACTTGGCCATGCTCGAACCGGTGAAGGATTACTCGCCCCGCCACGCCTCGACGCTCCTGGCGTTCGAGGCCGCCGTAGACGCGTGCCGGATCGCCGAGGCGGCCCAGACGGAGCGAACTCGCCGCGCCGGCGCCGCCTGAGCGGAGTCCCTCCGCCAGCGGGCGCGTCGGCATGGACCTTTACGACCGCGTCGTCTGGGGCGCACATCGCGCCTATAAGCTGACGCTCTCGCCGTGGTTCGGGCGACAGTGCCGCTTCATCCCGACCTGTTCGGATTATGCGGCTGAGGCCCTGACCCAGCACGGGCTTTTCCGCGGGGGCGCCCTCGCGGCGTGGCGCCTGTGCCGTTGCCATCCCTTCGGCGGCCAGGGATACGACCCGGTGCCGCCAGCGCCCGCGAGACGGGCGGGAAAGAAGCTAAAGACCGATGATCCAACTGACGTTCCCCGACGGCCAGGCCCGTGAGTTCCCCGAAGGGATCACGGGCCGCGAGGTCGCCGCAGCAATCTCAAAGTCGCTCGAGAAGAAGGCCCTGCTGGTCAAGCTCGACGGCGCACTGTTCGACCTTAAACGGCCGCTCGAGCATGGCGGCCGGATAGAGATCGTCACGCGCGAAGCGCCCGAAGCGCTGGAGGTGATCCGCCACGACACGGCCCACGTCCTCGCCGAGGCGGTGCAGGAACTGTTCCCGGGCACCCAGGTCACGATCGGCCCCAATGTCGAGGACGGCTTCTACTACGACTTCGCCCGCGACGAGCCCTTCTCCACGGAGGACTTCGCGGCGATCGAAGCGCGGATGCGCGAGATCGTCGACCGCGACGAGGCGATCACGCGCGAGGTGTGGGACCGGGACGAGGCGATCCGCCACTTCCAGGGGATCGGCGAGGACTACAAGGCGCAGATCATCCGCGACATTCCGGCGAAGGAGCCAATCAGCGTCTATCGCCAAGGCGCCTGGAAGGACCTCTGCCGGGGACCGCACCTGCCCTCCACGCGACACGTCGGCAAGGCGTTCAAACTGACCAAGCTTGCGGGCGCCTACTGGCGCGGAAACCAGGCGAACGCCCAGCTGCAGCGCATCTACGGCACGGCCTGGGCGTCGGATGCCGATCTGGAGGCCTACCTCCACCGCCTCGAGGAGGCCGAACGCCGCGACCACCGGCGCATCGGCCGCGCTATGAACCTCTTCCACATCCAGGAGGAGGGGAAGGGGATGGTGTTCTGGCACCCCAAGGGCTGGACGCTCTACCGCACGCTCGAAGACTACATCCGTCGCCGGACGGAACGCGCCGGCTATGTCGAGGTGAACACGCCCAACATCCTCGACGTCTCCCTGTGGGAACGATCGGGGCACTGGGAGAAGTTCCACGAGAACATGTTCGTGTGCGAGACCGAGGAGGGAGAGACGCTCGCGGTCAAGCCGATGAACTGTCCGTGCCACGTGCAGATCTTCAACCAGGGCCAGCGGTCCTACCGTGAACTGCCGATCCGCATGATGGAGTTCGGCGCCCTGCACCGCTACGAGAGTTCCGGTTCGCTACTGGGATTGCTCCGTGTCCGGCGCATGATCCAGGACGACGCGCATATCTTCTGCACCGAGGAACAGATCGAGTCCGAATCCACGGACTTCATCGAGCTCTTGAAGCTGATCTACGCCGATCTCGGGGTCGAACTGCACGCGGTAAAACTCGCGCTTCGGCCCGAGCGCAGGTTCGGCACGGATGAACAGTGGACGATCGCGGAAGACACCCTGGAGCGGGCGGCCAACGCCGCCGGCGTCGAGGTAGAGCGTATTCCCAACGAAGGCGCCTTCTATGGGCCCAAGCTGGAGTTCCACCTGCGCGACGCCATCGGGCGCACCTGGCAGTGCGGGACGTTGCAGCTCGACTACGTCCTGCCAGAACGCCTGGATGCGAACTACATTGGCGAGGATGGGGCCAAACACCGTCCGGTGATGCTCCACCGCGCGATCGCCGGGTCGCTGGAACGGTTCCTCGGTGTGCTGATCGAGCACTATGCCGGAGCCTTCCCGCTCTGGCTCGCACCGGTCCAGGCGGTGGTCGCCACGATCACGTCGGAGGCGGACGAGTACGCGATCAGCGTTGCCGAGCGGTTGCGCAAGGCTGGCCTTCGTATCGAGACGGACCTGCGCAACGAGAAGGTCGGCTACAAGGTGCGCGAGCACTCCCTGGCCAAGGTTCCGGTGCTGGCTGTGGTCGGTCGCCGCGAAGCGGAGGAGGGCAAGGTGGCAATCCGCCGGCTGGGCAGCGATCGCCAGAGCGTCATGACCCTCGACGAGGCCATCGCCGCCCTGTGCGACGAGGCGACGCCGCCGGACATGCGCTGAGCGTGGGATGACGGAGAGGGGGGCTTCGCGGCCTCCCCTAGTCGTCCGCGCGGCGGATGCCTCTGATGGTGCCGATGTCCTTCGACAGGATCAGTTTGAGCACTATGCCATCGGTGTAGCGGTTGAGGCCGACACCTGCGCCGAACTCGACATTGATCGGCTGGCCGTTGAAGTCGACCACCCCAAACACCTGATGGGTTCGCGCTACGCTCTCGCCGAAATCCTGCAATCGTCCGAAGTCGTCGTACTCCTCGACGCCAATCTGCCAGATCCTGGTGATGTTGTAGTCGATGCGGCTCTCCGGCGCAAAATCGAGGCGGGAGAATCCTTTCCAGGAGTTATCCAGGATCGGGTTGACGATGAAGTCCCAGCGCCCGGCGCGCCAGCCCACGATCGGGCGTATCTCCTGGGTGTACTTATCTTGATCCCAGTGGCGCGTATTGAAACTGAATTCGAAGTTGATTCCGTAGAAGAACGATCTTTGGGCGGCGTGAGGAACCACGAACAGACTGCGAAGTTTGAAGCCGTCCAATTCGAACTTGCCGTCGCTGAGGGTGTAAAGCGG
Organism: Caulobacteraceae bacterium; assembly: GCA_036488995.1. Taxonomy (GTDB): domain Bacteria; phylum Pseudomonadota; class Alphaproteobacteria; order Caulobacterales; family Caulobacteraceae; genus Acaudatibacter. The sequence continues at coordinate 25,256 of DASXGQ010000107.1, read as the reverse complement.
CATGTAGAGACCCGCTTCCCACCACGGCGTGAGACCGAGCGCCCATTCGGGCACTCCGTTCCAGGAGTTGTTCGAAACTACGCCTCCGAGAAAGTCAGCGGTCTTCAGGCCATTGGGCGTATAGTTATTGTGTAACGTCAAGTTGATCACGCCAGGTTCGGCGATTTGTGCGTTATATACCTGAATTTCGTCGGTTTGTGCGTTGGAAGCGGAGGCTGCCATCGACCCTGCAACTGTCAGCGCGGCTGCCACAATAAAGTTGCGGATCATTATCAATTTCAAGACCGCCTCCCGCGGGCATTGTCTTACTAATGCTCGACATAGGAAGGTCCAAAGCTATTCCGACGAATCTCAGAAAAAACAACGAACTCAGGGCAATGAGGGGCAACCATCCGGCCTGCCCGCAGCCCCCTTGGCTGGGGCGCCCTTCCGGAGTGTAGTGGCGGGGCCTGCGAGGGGTGAAGCTCCATCCGCTCATCGGGTTGTCCCGCGCAATCTCGCTCCCGTTCCTGTGTGAGGCTCAAACTTGACCGATCGAAAGCCAGCCACGGACGCTACGCGAGCCGCCCTGGCCGGCGTCCTTGCCGCCCTTCCTCCAGACGACGGCGCCGATTTCGAACTCGCCCGTCGCGGCTTCATCGGCACCCTGCCGGACGCCACCATCGGCGGCGCCTGGTCCATGGCGCCCTTCGCCTTCCTGGACGGCGAACGCCCGGACACGGCCAATCCCAGCCTCTGGCGGCAGGCCCGACTCAACGCCCTCCATGGCCTGTTCGAGGTCACTCCCGGCATTTACCAGGTGCGCGGCTTCGATCTGTCCAACATCACCTTCATCGAGGGCGAGCGCGGCTACGTCGTCATCGACCCGCTGATCTCCGCGGAGCCGGCGGCCGCGGCCCTTGCGCTCATGCGCCAGCATCGCGGCGACAAGCCGGTGACAGCGGTGATCTACACCCACAGCCACGTTGACCATTACGGCGGCGTGCGCGGAGTCATCTCCGACGCCGACATCGCCGCGGGGCTGCAGATCGTCGCTCCGGAGGGATTCCTCGAGGCGGCCGTGAGCGAGAACGTCCTGCTCGGCAACGCCATGGGCCGGCGCGCCACCTACATGTACGGCTCGCTCCTGTCGCGCGACGCGCGTGGCCACATCGACGCCGGCCTCGGCAAGACCGTCTCGCTGGGCTCGGTCAGTCTAGTCCCACCCACGCGTTCCATCAGCCGCACCGGCGAGCGTCTCGTCCTGGACGGAGTAGAGATCGTCTTCCAGGTCACGCCCGACACCGAGGCGCCGGCCGAGATGAACTTCTTCTTCCCGAAGTTCCGCGCGCTGTGCATGGCCGAGAACTGCACCTGCCATCTGCACAACATCTACACGCCACGCGGCGCGCAGGTGCGCGACGCCAAGGCGTGGAGCTTCTACATCGATGAGGCGCTGGACCTCTTCGGCGCAGACTCGGATGTGCTTTTCGCCAGCCATCACTGGCCGCGGTGGGGTGGCGCGGCGTCCTCGGCTTTCCTGGGCAAGCAGCGAGATCTGTACAAATTCGTGCACGATCAGACGCTTCGGCTCGCTAATCACGGCCTCACGCCCCTGGAGATCGCCGAAGTCCTGGATCTGCCACCGACGCTCAAGGCGGAGTGGCATACCCGGGGGTACTACGGAACGCTCAACCACAACGCCAAGGCGGTCTACCAACGGTACCTCGGTTGGTTCGACGGCAACCCGGCGAATCTGCACAAGCTGCCGCCGTCAGAAGCAGGACGGCGCTACGTCGAGCTCGCAGGTGGCGTGAAAAGCCTGCTCGATCATGCACGTACGGCGTTCGACCGAGGGGAGTACCGGTGGGTCGCCGAGGTCGTGAATCACCTGGTATTCGCCGATCCGGCGAACGCCGAGGCCCGCGAACTGCAGGCCGACGCACTCGAACAGATGGGCTACCAGGCGGAGTCGGGTCCGTGGCGGGCCTTCTACCTCACCGGCGCGCAGGAGTTGCGCAACCCGCGTCCTGCGGCCGCGGCGCCCAGGCAAGGCGCGTCCGGCCAGCTCCGGGCTCTCCCGGCCGACGCCCTGCTCGATTCTCTCTCGGTGCGGCTCAATGGCGAGAAGGCGGGCGAAGAGCGGATCGCCTTCACCGCCGTCTTCGAGGATTCCGAAGAGACCTTCGCGATCGCCGTCGAGAACGCCGTCCTTCGGCACAAGCCGGGCGCTGGCGGGCCGGAGGTTCGCCTGACGCGAAACCTCCTGGTCGACCTGGTCATCGGTCAGGCGCAGCTCGCAACCGCGGAGGGGGAGGGCCTCCTCCGCGGCCCCGGTCTCGCCGAGCTCGGCCGCCTGCTACCGCTGCTCGATCGCTTCGACTTCTGGTTCGAGATCGTGCTTCCCTGACGAGACAGCGTTGGGGGGGCGTGAGGAGACGAAATGTTCGCCGCCGCCATACTTGCGGTTCACCTGGCGATCATCGGCTTCAATGTCTTCGGCCTGGTGGCGACCCCTATAGGCGCATGGAGGGGTTGGCTCTTCGTACGCGAGCCGGTGTGGCGTCTGGCGCACGTCGCCTGCCTCGCCCTGGTCGCGGTTCAGGCGGTCGCCGGGCGCGCCTGCTTCCTCACCATCTGGCAGGACGAGGCCACCGGCGCGGCGACGCGCACGCCGCTGATCATGGGCTTTGTAAACCACATGCTGTTCTGGCGTCTGCCGATCTGGGCCTTCGCCGTCGGCTACGTGGTGATCTTCGCCTACGCCCTGGCGCTCCTGTGGATCGTCCCGATCCGGCGTCACTGACCCGGTGGAACGAGGGTCCTGGGCGATTGTTCGACTCGCCCGGTCGAACGCGAAGGAGGATGTGATGCCGGCCAGGTCGAAAGCTCAGCAGAAGGCGGCGGGCGCCGCCCTCTCGGCCAAACGGGGTGAGACACCCAAGAGCAAGCTCAAGGGCGCCTCGAAGTCCATGGAAGAATCGATGAGCGAGAAGGAGCTCGAGAAGATGGCCTCGACCAAGCGCAAGGGTAAGCCCGAACACGTCGCTCGGACCTGACCAGAGCTCGCTGGCGCCCGCTGGCCGAGGGTTCTACCGTGGCGTAGAGCAAGTGGGGGAGGGGCGAGCATGTCGGCGAAGGCGGCCAACCAGGCGCAGGTCGACTACTGGAACTCGGGAGCAGGCCCGGTCTGGGTAGAGTTTCAGGAGCGGCTAGACCGTCAGCTCGACTCCCTTGGCCAGACCGCCCTCTCGGCGCTCGGCGTGCGCGCAGGCGAGCGCGTCCTCGACATCGGTTGCGGTTGCGGCGACACGACCCTCGCCCTGGCCGAGGCCGTCGGAGCCGCCGGGGAGGTGCTCGGCGTCGATGTGTCGGAACCCATGCTCACGGTCGCCAGGCGTCGCGCGGCCGGGACTGAAACGGTTGGATTTCTGCAGGCGGACGCCCAGACGGCCGACCTGGGGTCGGCCAGGTTCGACGCAGCCTACTCGCGCTTCGGGGTGATGTTCTTCTCCGATCCGACGGCTGCATTCCGCAACATCGGCAATGCGCTTCGCGTCGGCGGGCGGCTCGGCTTCGTGTGCTGGAGGCCCTTGGCCGAGAACTTCTGGATGAGGGGCCCGGTCGAGGCTGCGGCGCCGTTCCTGCCGCCGCCGGCGCCGTCGGATCCCGAAGCCCCGGGACCATTCGCCTTCGCCGACTCCTCGCGGGTCAGAAAGATCCTGGGCGCGGCCGGCTGGACCAAGATCGAGATCCGACCCCATGACGCCGAGATCGGCGTGGGTGACGCCGAGGCGACGATGGCGCTCACGATGAAGGTCGGCCCCCTGGGCGCGGCCCTGCGCGAGACGCCAGAGGCCGCGCCCCGCGTGATGCAGGCCGTGCGCGAATTCCTAACGCGCCACGAGGGACCAGCTGGAGTCCGGCTTCCAGCTGCGGCGTGGATCGTGACGGCGGAGCGCGGCTGATCTCAGCCCGGACGGCTCGCGGCGCTTTCCAAGCATGTCCGCTTCAGGATCTGAGCGCCACGGTTGCTGTGTCCGATTGCCGCGCTACGCGGCTCGTGCGCCTGGCTTCGGGCGGTCCCGTCGGGGCTTCGTCCGGCCAGCGCACTCTGAGTGGGGTCAGGCGGGTCGATTGTTAGAAGAAGGCCCGCTTCTTCTGAAGCGTAACTGTCACAAATTGTAACATAAGCTGCTTTCACCGCCCGCGCGGGATCGATAGCTGACCCAACGTGATGGATCTGTCGACCCCATGTGAAGTTCAGGGCTGGTCGCCGAAGGCGCCGCCGATGCCTCCAGGATTCCTTGTCGAGGCCCGGGGCAGCGTCGCGCTGGTGACCGGCGCGCAGAGCGAGCTTGGCCGGGCCTTCGTCAGGGGCTTGCTCGAGTGCGGCGCCGCGAAGGTCTATGCCGACGTCAGCGCCGCGCGGAGCATCCAGGACGGGCGCGTTATTCCGATGAAGCTGGACATGACCGCACGAGGCGATCTGACGCGGGCGGTCGAGCTCTGCCCCGATGTCAATGTGCTCGTGGTGTATCAACCCTCCAGGCGCGGCGTTCTCGGGCTCGGGCGACGCGAGCTGGACAGCACGGTCTATGACGTCGTGCGCATCGTGCATGCCTTCGCCCCTGCCCTCGCGCGCAATGGCGGCGGCGCCGTGGTCAATGTGCTTCCCAGCCCCGAGCGAGGATATCGCGGCGCCGGGTTCCGTGCGCCGGCCTTGAGCGCGGCGGTCATGGCGATGAGCGAGGCCATGCGGGTGGAACTCAAGGCCCAGGGCACCGCGGTTCTCGGCGTCCATCCAGGCGACCTGGGCGCAGTCGGTCCGCGCGAGGGTCGCGACGAGCGCGCCGGCGCGGCGCGGCGGCTGGTCGGACGCGCGCTCGACGCGCTTCGCGCCGGCCAGCACCAGGTGTTCGTCGACACGCGCGCCGAAGAAGACTGGGCCTTCACGAAGGATGGCTCCCCCGCTCTCGCCGCGATGGGCTGAACGCCTCGGTCAGCCGGCTCCACTGGCCGACCGCGCCACATCCGCGGCGCTGATTCCCTCAAGGGCCAGACCGAAGGCGACCCCCTCGTCGATGACGCGGCGCAGCTTCTGTGTCAGGGCGGAGCGGGTGTAGCGCAGCGTGAGAGGGGAGAGCTTTGCGAGCCCCTCTGCGATCTCCCGGGCCCGGGCGAGTAGCCTTTCCGCCGGAACGATCTCGTTCACCGCGCCCCAGTCCTTGGCCGTCGCGGCGTCCAGCTCCTGGCGCGTGAGGATGAAATAGCGGCCCCTGATGCCGCCGATCGCCTCCTGCCACACCAGATGGACGCCATCCCCCGGCACGATGCCGAAGTCGAAATGCGGCTTGTCCTGGAACACGGTCGATGGCGTGGCCAGGACGATGTCGCAGAGCAGGATGTACTCGGAGTGCAGGCGTGTCGGTCCGTTCACCGCGGCGATCATGGGCGCCTCGATGTCCAGGATGTTCATGAGGACTTTCCTGCCCTCGCGATAGATCTTGTCGTAACCGCGCGGAGTGAAGAAGTCGAAGCCGTCGGGGGTGATCGTCTCCATGAACGCATCGCCACTGCCGGTCAGGATGACCACGCGGTTGTCCGGGTCCGAACCGATCTCGTGAAACAGGTCCACGAACTGCTCGTGGGTGTGCCCGTTGAAGACGAGCACCCCGCCGTCGGTGTGCAACGCCACTTCGAGAACGCCAGTCGGAGACCGGGTGAGGCGTGCGTTGGGGAAGCGGTCGCGATAGCTCTCAAATCGATTCACGAACGGTCTCCGATGTTGATTGCGACGTCGCCCCTTCTGTCCGAGCGGCCTCGGGTGGCACATTCGAAAAGAGCAGGCCGAGGCCCTCGGCCATGGTGGGGTGCGCGAAAATCGCGTCGCGGATCTCCGGGAAGGGCAGTCCGGCCAGGATCGCCAACTGCATGGCGGCGAGCAGGCCGTCGGCTTCGGCGCCGATCATCGTGAAACCAAGGACGCGCTCGTCGTCGGCGCCCACGAGGGCCTTCATGAAGCCCTTGTTTTCCCCCGTCGCCTGTGTCCGCAGCACATTGCGCACAGGCAGCTTCGCGACCCGCACCGGGATGCCAAGACGGCGTGCGTCGCTTTCGTTCAGGCCCACCCGGACGAGCTCCGGATCGGTGAACATGCAGTACGGGATCAGCCGATCGCGGGTGCTGCGGTTCCCACCGGCGAGGTTGTCGCGAACGATAGTGAAGTCGTCGACCGAGACGTGGGTGAACTGAGGACTGCCGGCGCATTCGCCGAGAGCCCATACGCCGGGCGCGGTCGTCTCCAACCGCCCGTTCACACGAACAAAACCGCGATCATCCAGCTCGACGCCCGCTTCGGCAAGGCCGATACCCGCGGTGTTTGGCGCGCGACCGGCGGCAACCAGCAGATGGCTGCCCTCGATCGTCTCTTCGCCCGATCCCGTGCGGATGACCATGCTGACCGCCTCGCCCGAGCGCCCTCGCACTGACCGCGGCTGTGCTCCCAGACAGAACCGGACGCCCTCCTCGCCAAGGATCCGCTGCATCTCGGCGCCGACGTCGGGGTCCTCGCGCGTCACCAGCCGCGCACCTTGCTCGACGACCGTGACCTCGGCGCCGAACCGGCGATAGGCCTGCGCCAGCTCGAGGCCGACATAGCCGCCGCCCAGGACGATCAGGTGAGCGGGAACGACATCGAGCTCCAGCGCCTCGATGTGCGTCAGCGGCGCGGCGGCCGCCAGGCCGGGCACGTCGGGGATCACCGCGTGCGTTCCGACGTCGAGGAACACCTGGTCCCCCGTCAGCAAGCGGGTCCCACCGTCGTTGAGGCGCACTTCAAGCGTCTTGGGCGCCACGAAGCGACCCTCTCCCATGATCAGTTCGGTTCCGCTGCCCCGATAGTTCTCCAGGTGCGCGGCGACCTGGCCGTCAACCATGTCACGCTTGCGCTGCCGGACCTTGGCCATGTCGATTGAGAGAGGTCCGGCGTTGACGCCAAATTCGTCGCCACGACGCGCGAGGTGCGCCACCTTGGCGCTGAAAATCTCATTCTTGCTGGGGAGGCAGGCAATGTTCGGGCATGAGCCGCCGATCCAGCGGCGCTCCACCATCGCAGTCCGCCGTCCGGCCTGCGCCGAAGTCCAGGCGAGCAGCTTGCCGCCCTGTCCGCTGCCAAGGATCAGGATTTCAAAGTGTTCCGCATCCGGCATGGTTACTCTCTCCCGGGGTTGCAACATCTCACTGCCGATCGGCGTCGCCTGGGCAGGCTAGACCTGACGACTTGCGGCTCGCCATGTTGGTCAAACTCATAGGAGTTATTCCCCAGTGGAATGGCGGCCGAAGACTGGACCAGATCAGGGAAGGATAGGACGATGAACGTGCGTCCCTTCCAGATCCGCGTCCCCGAGGAAACGCTCGAGGACTTGAACCGACGCCTTCGAGCGACCCGATTTCCGGCGGCCATCGACGCTGAGGGGTGGGACGACGGCGCCAGCCTGGCCTTCATCCGGCGCCTCGTGGACTATTGGCGCGATCGTTTCGACTGGCGGGCTCAGGAAGCGCGGCTGAACCGCCTTCCGCAGCACATGGCGACGATCGAAGGCCTGGACATTCATTTCGTTCACCAAACCGGCAAGGGGCCGGCCCCGCTGCCGCTGATCCTGACCCACGGCTGGCCGGGGTCCTTCATCGAGATGGAGCGGATCATCCCGCTCCTGACCGATCCTGCGGCCCACGGTGGCGATGCGGTCGACGCCTTCCATGTCGTCGCGCCCTCGCTGCCGGGATACGGCTTCTCCCAACCGCCGACCGGGCCGGGCCTGAACACCCGCCGCATCGCCGAGCTCTGGCGCGGCCTGATGAGCGGGCTTGGCTATCCTCGCTTCGCCGCCCAGGGCGGCGACATCGGTGCCGGCGTCTCGGCTTGGCTCGCACGCCTCTTTCCGGACAGCCTCGTCGGCGTCCACCTCAACTTCATCCCCGGCAGCTATCGGCCGCCGCTTGGCCCCGACCAGCCTCGCATCACCGACGAGGAACAGGCCTTTCTGGACAGGGGCGCAGCCTGGGTTGCCGAGGAAGGCGCCTATTCCGCCCTCCAGGCCACCAAACCGCAGACCCTCGCCTTCGCGCTGACAGACTCGCCGATCGGCCTCGCCGCGTGGATGGCGGAGAAGTTCCGGACCTGGAGCGATTGCGACGGCGATATCGAGAAAGCGATCTCGATGGACGACCTGCTTACCAACGTGTCGATCTACTGGTTCAGCGGCGCGCTCGACGCCTCGCTGCGGCTCTACAAGGAAAACCGGCTTCGGCCGCTGGTCTTCGAGCCCTTCGAACGCGTGGCGCCTCCGCTTGGCGTGGCGCTCTTCCCGCGCGAGTTGCCGACGCCCCCACGCTCCTGGGTCGAGCGGGTCTTCAACGTACAGCGCTGGACGGTCATGCCCAGGGGCGGTCATTTCGCGGCGCTGGAGCAGCCGGCGCTGCTGGCGGAGGACATCCGCGCCTTCTTCCGGCCGCTGCGCGGGGCCTCGCCGCATACGGGAACCTGAGCCGGGCCCCGCGTCTGTTTCACATCAGCTTCTCGATCGTGACCGGCAGGTCGCGGATCCGCTTGCCCGTGGCGTGGTAGACGGCGTTGACGATCGCGGGCGCCACGGAGACGGCCGTGAGCTCGCCCAGCCCCTTGGCGCCCAGCGGGCTTGCCTCATCGTCGAAGCGTTCGACGAACAGCACGTCGAGTTCGGGAATGTCCGCGTTGGCAGGGACGAGGTAGCCCGAAAGGTTGCGGTTCACGAAGCGGCCCATCCTCGGGTCGGTCTCCGACTGCTCGAGCAGGGCCTGGCCTACGCCCCAGATCATTCCGCCGACCCCTTGGCTGCGCGCCGTCTTGGGATTGATGATCCGGCCGGCGTCGTAGGCGCCCAGCAGGCGGCTCACGCGCACGGTCCCGAAGTCCGGGTCGACGCGGACCTCCGCGAAGACCGCGCTGAAGCTGAAGATCGCCTTGGGCCCGTTCGCCTCCTCGACAGGATCGTAGTTCCCCTCGCCCTCCAGGCTTTGCAGCCCATTGCGGGTCATCAGCTCGGCGTAGGTGGCGCTCACGTTGGTGGGCGCGGCCGAGAGGACCCCATCGGTAACGACGACGTCTTCGGCCGCGGCGCCGGCAAGGGGCGCATCCCTGCCCCTCAGCGCCAGCTCGATCGCCTTGTCGCGCGCGGCCCTCGCCGCCAGCATCACTGAAGCGCCCGCATTGGCCATCGTCGCTGAGCCGATGGAGGCGTGCGAGGCTGGGAGCCGCGTATCGCCCAGCGTGACCGTGACCCTGTCCAGCGCCATGCCGAGGACATCGGCGGCGATCTGGCGCATGACCGTATAGGTGCCGCCGCCGATCTCGTGCGATCCGACCTCCACCAGCGCCGTCCCGTCGCTTCGCAGTGTCACGCGCGCCTTCGAGGGCCAGCGCCAATGGGTGTAGATCGCCGCCGCGACCCCCTGGCCGATGAGGATCCCCCCATCGCGCATGGATCTCGGCTCGGGCGAGCGCCTGTCCCAGCCAAAGCGCGCTGCGCCTTGTGTCAGGCACTCGCCCAGCGCCCGCGTGGAGAACGGACGACCGCTGTGCGGGTCGATCTGGGTGTCGTTCAGAAGCCGGAGCGCCACCGGATCCGTCGCGGTGGCGTAGGCCAGTTCGTCCATCGCGCTCTCCAGCGCGAAATGTCCGAGCGCCTCGTGCGGGGAGCGCATGGCCGTCGGCGTGTTGTGGTTCACACGGACGATCCTGTGCTTCGTCGATACGCCGTCGGTCGCCGGCCACAGCGAGCGCGTACCGAGTGCGGCATATTCGATGTAGTTGTCGAACACGGACGTTGGGGAGATGCTCTCATGGCGGATGCCGGTCAGCCTGCCGGTCTGGTCGGCGCCAAGGGAGATCGTCTGGCGGGTGGCCGCCTGGCGCCCCACCATCGAATACATGTTGGCGCGCGTTAGCTGCAGGCGGACGGCCCTGCCGATCTGCTTCGCTGCCGCCGCGGCCATCAGGGTGTGGGGCCAGACATAGGCCTTGCCGCCGAATCCTCCGCCCACGAACTTCGAGACGACCGTGATCTTCTCGGGCGGGACACCGAGCACGATGGCCGCCAGCTCGCGGGCGCCGAAGATGTGCTGGGTCGTCTCGTAGAGAGTCAGCGAGCCGTCGGGCCCCCAGATGGCGGTCGAGGCGTGGGGCTCCATCTGGTTGTGATGGCGGTCCGCCGTCGTATAGGTCTGCTCGATCTTCACCGCCGCGGCGGCGAGGCCCTTGTCGGCGTCTCCGACCGACGAGTTCACCGGCCAGAGGAATTGCGGCGGATCGAATGCCTCATCCACGGCGTCCGGACCGAACACGAGGGGCTTCTCTTCCTCGTACTCGACCCGGATCAGGGTCGCAGCGTGGGTCGCCTGGGCGAGCGTGGCGGCGACGACCAGGGCGATCGGCTGTCCCGCATAGTGGATGCTGTCGTCCTGAAGCGGCAGGTACCCCTGGCCATGGGGATGAAGATGGCTCCAGGGTTTCGGCGTCGGATTGAGGCGCGGCATGTTGCGCCACGTGAAGACCGCGACGACTCCGGGCGCCTGTTGGGCGGCCGACGCGTCGACCGACACTGTCCGACCATTGGCGATGAGGCTCGGAACGATCGCCGCGTGGGCGGCGCCTTCGATCCGAATGTCCGCCGTATACCGGGCCTCGCCGGCGACCTTGAGCGGACCCTCCACGCGGGATGTGGCCTGTCCGACGCTGCTCATGCGCGCGCTCCGGCGATCTGCAGGGCCCGCAAGGCCGCGCGCTTGGCGAGTTCGACCTTGAAAGAATTGTGGGCGAGGGGACGGGCCTCGGCGAAGGACTGGGAGATCGCCGACCGCAGGGTCTCCGCGTCGTCCAACGCCGCGCCGCGCAGGGCCGCCTCGGCCTCCGCAAAACGCCAGGGCTTGTGCGCCACGCCGCCCAGAGCCAGGCGCGCCGAGCGGATCCGCTGATCCTCCAGTTCGACGATGGCTGCGGCGGACACCAGGGCGAACTCGTAGGACTGGCGGTCGCGGATCTTCAGGTAGTGCGACGCGCGCCCCGGAACGTTCGCTGACACCTCTACCGCGACGATCAGGTCGCCCCGTTCCAGGACGTTGTCCCGGTCCGGCGTGTCGCCCGGCAGGCGGTGGAAGTCAGAGAAGGCGATCGAGCGCTCGCCAAAGGGGCCGCGCACGATGACGGCGGCGTCGAGCGCGCAAAGGGCCACAGCCAGGTCGGACGGGCTGGTGGCGACGCAGGCGTCGGACCAGCCGAAGATGGCGTGGTTGCGGTTGACGCCATGGCGTGCGGAGCAGCCTGAGCCGGGCCGGCGCTTGTTGCAGGCGAGGTCGTCCTCGTCGCGGAAATAGGCGCAGCGCGTGCGCTGCATGATGTTGCCGCCGATCGAGGCCATGTTGCGCAACTGGCCCGAGGCGGCGAACAGCAGCGCTTCGGCGATCACGGGAAAGCGGAGGCGGACGCCTGGATGCGCTGCCAGATCGCTCATGCGGACCAGCGCCCCGATGCGCAGGCTCCCGTCCGGGAACGTCTCGATCCGCGACATGCCGGGAAGGTGGTTGATGTCCAGCAGCCGCTCGGGCCGGGCGGCGCGGTCCTTGATCAGCCCGAGCAGATCCGTGCCGCCGGCTATGAAGGCAACCGCGGGATCGGCGGCGTGCGCGGCGATCGCCTGGGTCGGATCCTCGGGAGTTGCGAGAGCCAGCACGCGCACGGCTCAGGCCCTTCCGGCCGCGTCCGCGACCGCGTCGACGATGTTGGGATAGCACGCGCAGCGGCAGAGATTGCCACTCATGCGCTCGCGGATCTCGGCCTTCGAGAGGTCCGCCAGACCGAACGGCTGGGCGAGATCAGCGGTGGCGGCGCTCGGCCAGCCCGCCCTGGCTTCTTCGATCATCGCTGCGCCCGACATGACCTGACCGGGGGTGCAGAAGCCGCACTGGAAGCCGTCGTGCTCGATGAAGGCCTGCTGCAGCGGGTGGAGATCTCCGCCGTGTGCGAGGCCCTCGATGGTCGTGATGCGCCGGCCCTCCTGCATCGCCGCCAGCGTCATGCAGGCGAGGATCCGTCTGCCGTCGCGGTGGACCGTGCAGGCGCCGCATTCGCCCCGATCGCACGATTTCTTCGTCCCAGTCAGGCCAAGGCCGTCGCGAAGCGCCTCGAGCAAGGTCGTCCCGGCTTCCACGACCAAATCGCGCGCCTCGCCGTTAACCGTGAGGTCCACATGCAGCATGCCCATCCGCCAGACCATCGGCGCGTCTCCGGCCTTGCGCCTGCGGCGCCTGGGTTTGGTTGGGCTATCCATTTCCGGCGCCTCTGCTGCTGAGGAGCGGCCCTCCCGGACCCAATCTCGCACCGGCAGGCTAGCCCCGACGACTTGGCGCTCGCCACGGCGGCAAGATGCATAGGACTTATTCCGAAGTGGAATGGCGCACTTGGGACCCCTACGTTAGGTGCGCATTCAAATCGTCAGAGGCGGGAATATGGATCGACTGGCGGCAATGGAGGCGTTCGTGCTCGTGGTCGACGCCGGCTCTTTTTCCGCCGCAGCGCGACGACTGGAGGTAGGGCAGCCCGCGCTCTCGAAATCGATAGCTCAGCTCGAGAACCGTCTTGGGGTGAAGCTACTCGTCCGCACCACGCGCGGTCTTGCGCCGACCGAAGCCGGGCAGAACTTCTATGAGGGCGCGCGACGCTCGATCCAGGAGGCGGAGGAAGCGGAACTGCTGGCTCGCGGAGCCGACGCGGGCCTGTCGGGGAAGCTGCGCGTCTGTGCGGCGGTCACCTTCGCGCGCATCCATCTCATGCCGCGCATCCCCGAGTTCCTGGCCCAGCATCCGGACCTCGAGATGGAGGTCGTGCTCGACGATCGGAACATCGACCTCCTGCGCGAGGGAATCGACGTCGCCCTGCGCATGGGACAGCTTGCAGACTCCTCCCTCACCGCCCGCCGGATTGCCAGTTGCCGGCAGGTGGTCGTCGCGAGCCCCGACTACTTCGAGCGAGCGGGCGCGCCGGACGACCCGCGCGATCTGGCGGATCATGAGGCCGTGATCTACGCCCAGGGCGGGGGCGGCGCGGTCTGGCCGTTTCGACGCAACGGGGTCGAACGGGCAGTCACCACACGCGGGCGCCTGCATGTCAGCGCGGCCGAGGGCGTGCGCGCGGCGGTGTTCGCGCACGCCGGGTTCGCCATCACCTCCGAATGGATGTTTCGCGCCTGAGATCGCCAGTGGCGCCGTCAGGGTGGTGCTGGAAGACTGGGAACTGCCGCCGATGCAGCTGTGGGCGGTATTTCCGGCCGGGCGGACACCAACCAGCAAGGCCAGGACCTTCGCCGCTTTCGTCGAACGCGTGATGCGCACGTCAGCATCGAGGTCGAGTTGCAAGGCGGCCTAGCCCCCCCGCCCATCGTCTCTCAGCTCCGCTTCGCGAAGGGCGGGGAACACCTTGCCGACCTTGCCCAGGAGGTACTCGCCGTAGGTTCCCTCGAAGGCGTGGACGCTCGCCTGGTCCCAGCGCTCGGCCCGGTCGGTGTCCAACTGGCCCGCGTCGATGGCGGCTTGGGGAAGTGGTCGCATCGGCGCCATGAAGTCCGGATCGAAGAACAGCGGAAAGGACAGCCGATCCTGGCCACTGCGATTTAGCACGCGGTGCGGCGTCGACTTGAAACGCCCGCCCGTGAGCCGCTCGAGCATGTCGCCGATGTTGCACACCAACGCCCCCTCGATCGGCGGCGCTTCGATCCAGCCGCCGGGCGCCTTCACCTGCAGGCCGCCGTGGTGGTCCTGGGCGAGGAGGGTCAGCAGGCCGTAGTCGGTGTGTTCGCCAACTCCCCAGGACCCTGTCCAGTCGATCCCGGCGGGTCCTTGGGCTGGATAGTGGAAGATCCGGAAGAGCACCGTCGGCTCGCCGGTGTAGCCGCGGGCGAAGTAGCCGGCGTCGAGGCCGAGGCCGAGCGAGACGCCCTCCATCAGCGCCGCCGCGGCGCGGGTGGCGCCGCCCATATAGGCCTCCACCGCCACGCGCAGCCCTGCCGGCTCGTCCGGCCACAGGTTCGCCCCGTGCAATGGCAGGCTGGCCTTCACGCGGGGATGACCGGCGCCCAAGTCGGTCCCGAAGTAGATCCCTTCCTTCAGGTCCGGTCGTCCGGAGGTGAGTTCGCCGCCCACAGGGAAGTAGCCCCGCCAGGCGCGGCCGCCGAGCGACATGGCGATCGCCATCTTCCGCTCGAGCGGCATGGCGAAGAAGGCCCGGCTCTGTTCTTCCAGGCCCCGCAGGACGTCTGCGTCGACTCCATGGCCGACGACGTAGAAGAAACCGTGGGCCCGGCAGGCTCGCGCGATCTCCGCCGCCACTGCGGCGCGCCGGGCGCGGTCGGCGGGATCGAACAGCGGGGCCATGTCGATCACGGGCAGGCCGTCGGTCATCTCGAGCTTCCAGCCGCTCCTCGACGGCTCAGATCCGGCCGTGGAAGCTTGCTGTCTTCTAGAAGAAGACGAAGGACCGCACGACGACGTTCTTGCGGCATCGAGCGTCGGCAGGGGCCGTCGGATCGATGCAGGCAGTGTGGAACGACCAGCGTGAGACGGAGCCGTCGGTCACGGAGTCGTAGCACTTGAGCATCGAGACCTCGGTCGGTTGCTGCCGGGGGAACCAGTACCATTGGTGATCAGGTCGGTAGGTAAAACGCTGGGTCTCACCGACGCGGTTGTCGTAGATGCGGTAGTTGGTGATGTACGGCTGGTCGGCGAAGGACGGCCAGGCGCAGAGCACGAACGGGAACTGTTCGACGGTCTCCATTGGCTTGGCCAGGTTGATCGACATGAACCGGCGCGACATCTTCCTGTCGGCCTCTTCCTCGGTATAGCGCTGCTCGCGACCGAAATTACGCAGATTTCGGGTGAGCAGCTCGCGGCAGCGCACCCGGCCGCTGTTGTCGTTCAGGTCGTTGTGCACGATGTTGGCGTACCGGGCGTTGACGCCGGGGTTCTTCTTCTCCTGATTTTCCGTTCGATCGCCCGTGTAGTCCCGATCGAACACGTCGTGGTTGTAGACCAGGGCGTCCGTCGAGCCAGGGAAGAAGTCGAGAAGCAGTTTTTCGATCTCAGGGTAGAAGACGCGCTCCACCTCTTCTGAATTGTAGAAATTCGAGCACCTGGACTCGAGGTGCGCCAAGGAGACGCCAAGCCGATCCATGCATTCTGGGCTCTCGGGCGAAAGGCCAGGGTAGTCGTCGCCAATGCGCCGTGCATCGCGCATCACCTGCGGGAAATAGAGATCCCGCCGCCCGTTGTCTTTTTCATTCCTGCGCAGGATCTCTTTCAGGTCGGACCGGGCCGGATCCCGCCAGATCGCATGGGATGGCACGACCGAGTAGGTCGGCCGCTCGTGGACGGTATAGGGCAACGGCAGCGCGAGGCCGCCCTCGGGGGCCGCGATCCCCCTGGCGCGGATGTCTGCCAGGCAGGCGTCATAGTCGCGAAAGCCCGCGCCCCAACGGGTGTCGATCGGCCCTGGGGGCGCGTTCTCGATCATGTCGATGACGCGCTGGCTCTCGCCCGTCGCGATTTCGGCGAGCGCGTCCTTGAGCGCCTCTGCGGTCCCGGCGTCGCCATTTCGCTCGAACGACATGTAGGACAGACCGCCATGGGCCGCGATCGGCGGCGGCTGGCCCTCCGTACGCTGGAGCGGCGGCACGTAGGACCGCAAAGCGCTCTTCGGGCCGGCGAGCCTGCTGTTGGCGACCTCGATCTCACTCATGGCGCGCCTCCGATCAGTTGCGCCTCAGGGTGGCAGACTGGGCCTACGCTCTCCAAACCAGATTTTTCGAGGCCATGTCGGCCGAAATCTATTCCCGATCGCCTTGCGGGTCAGAACTTCTCGACCCAGGGCCTGACCTCGATCTCCCAGGACCAGGCGCTGCGGTGTTGGCGCAACAGGTCGACGTAGACCTGGGCGATGGCGTCGGGGTCGAGCGTGCTGTCGGGCCGCTCCGGCGGGTCGGGGCGGTGCGCGGCGCGTATGCCGCCGTCGACGACGACATGTGCGACATGGACGCCCTGCGGCGCCAGCTCGCGCGCGGCGCACTGCGCGAGGCCTCGGAGCGCGAACTTGCCCATGGCGAAGGGCGCGGAGAGGGCGAAGCCCTTCACGCTGGCCGTGGCCCCCGTCAGCAGGATCGCGCCCTTCCCCGCCGGCGCCATGCGTCGGGCCGCCTGACGCACCGCGTAGAATGCGCCCAGGGCGGAGATGGCGACGGCCTTCTCGACCTCTGCGGGGTCCAACTCCGAGATGGGCCCGCGAGCGCGGCCGCTTGCGTTGTAGACCACGACCTCCGGCGCGCCGATCCGCGCATCCGTCTCGGCGAAAAGCCGCTCGACCTGGCTGGGGTCGCTGGCGTCGACGGGAAGCGTGATGACGCCCGTCTCGGCCGTCAGCGGCGCCAGTTTATCGACACGCCGCGCGGCGACCACGACCGGCATGTCGGCCGCGCGCAGCAGTCGGGCGAGCGAGGCGCTGATGCCGGGCCCCGCGCCGATGATGAGCGCGTTGCGATAGGGGATGTCTGTCATGGCGTCACCGTTGGATGGGTGTCTGGAACGACCTCGAGCTCTGGTCCACGCTCACGCTCGGATGACCTGACGGCTTAGCCCGCGGCCCTCGAGCTCGGCAGGTCCAGCCCATGGGCGCGCGCGCAGTCGATGGCGGGGTCATAGCCGGCGTCGGCGTGGCGCATGACGCCGCTGGCCGGATCGTTCCACAGCACCCGCGCGATTCGCCGGGCGGCGGCTTCTGTCCCGTCGCAGACGATCACCATGCCTGCATGCTGGGAGAAGCCCATGCCGACCCCGCCGCCATGGTGGAACGAGACCCAGGTCGCGCCAGAAGCCGTGTTGAGCAAAGCGTTGAGCAGCGGCCAGTCAGAGACGGCGTCGGAACCGTCCCGCATGGCCTCGGTTTCGCGGTTGGGCGAGGCGACAGAGCCGCTGTCGAGATGGTCGCGGCCGATGACGACCGGCGCCTTCAGCTCTCCCGAGGCCACCATCTCGTTGAACGCCAGGCCGACCCGGTCGCGGTCGCCAAGTCCGATCCAGCAGATCCGCGCAGGCAGGCCCTGGAACTTGATCCGCCTGCCGGCCATGTCGAGCCAGTTGTGGAGGTGCGGGTTGTCCGGGATCAGCTCCTTCACCTTGGCGTCGGTGCGGGCGATGTCCTCGGGGTCTCCACTCAGCGCCGCCCAGCGGAAGGGGCCGATCCCGCGGCAGAACAGCGGGCGGATGTAGGCCGGAACGAAGCCAGGGAAGTCGAAGGCGTTGGCGACGCCAGCCTCCTTGGCCATCTGACGGATGTTGTTGCCGTAATCGACCGTGGGGACGCCCGCTGCCTGGAAGTCGAGCATTGCCTGAACGTGCTCGGCCATTGAGGCCTTCGCCGCCTCCTCCACCTGCTTGGGGTCCTGGTCGCGCATGGCGATCCAACGTTCCAGGGTCCAACCCTTTGGGAGATAGCCGTTGACCGGATCGTGGGCTGAGGTCTGGTCGGTCAGAAGGTCGGGGCGCACGCCGCGGCTGAACAGGTCCGGCAGCACCTCGGCGGCGTTGCCGAGCAGGCCCACGGAGACCGGCGCCCTGTCGCGGCAGGACCGCTCGATGATTTCCAGCGCATCGTCGAGGCTGGCCGCCTGGCGGTCGAGGTAGCCGGTTCGCAGGCGCATCTCGATGCGGCTCTCCTGGCACTCGATCGCCAGGCACGAGGCGCCCGCCATCACCGCCGCCAGGGGTTGCGCTCCGCCCATGCCGCCCAGGCCCGCGGTCAGCAGCCAGCGGCCGGAGAGATCGCCGCCATAGTGCTGGCGGCCCATCTCCACGAAGGTCTCGTAGGTGCCCTGCACGATGCCCTGGGCGCCGATGTAGATCCACGAACCGGCGGTCATCTGGCCGTACATCGCCAGGCCCTTGCGATCGAGCTCGTTGAAGTGCTCCCACGTCGCCCAGCGCGGAACGAGGTTGGAATTGGCGATCAGCACGCGCGGGGCGTCGGCGTGGGTGCGGAAGACGCCGACCGGCTTGCCCGACTGCACCAGAAGAGTCTGGTCCTCCTCCAGCCGGCGCAGGGTCTCGACGATCCGGTCGAAGCTTTCCCAGTCGCGGGCCGCGCGGCCGATGCCGCCATAGACGACCAGCTCCTGCGGCCGCTCGGCGACGTCGGGATCGAGGTTGTTCATCAGCATCCGCAGCGGCGCCTCGGTGAGCCAGCTACGAGCGGTTCTCTCTGTTCCCCTGGGGGCGCGGATCACGCGATGGGTGTCGAGGCGATTCATGGCGACCTCAGGCTCGGGCGAAGGCGAGGCAGGCGATCAGGACCTCGGTGAGGACGGCTCGCAGCTGCGCGGCCCTCGTCTCCGAGTACGGGGTCGGCCAGGCGTCGGGCGTCGGGGCGCCTTGGGGCTCGTCCATATAGCCGCGACAGGCGAGTTCCATCTGGATCGCGTGGACGCCAAGCCCCGGCCGCCCGTAGCGCCGCGTGGTCCAGCCGCCCTTGAAGCGGCCGTCTGTGATGCGGCTGAAAGCGGGGACCTCGCAGGCCGCCTCGACGGCGCGGAGCAGGCCGGCGTCGCAACTCGCGCCTGAGTTGGCCCCGACATTGAAGTTCGGCAGCTCACCATCGAAGAGGCGCGGGATGATCGAGCGGATCGAATGGGCTTCGTAGAGGACGACCTTCGGGTGACGGGCGCGTAGACGCGCAAGCTCACCTTCAAGAACCTCGTGATAGGGTGCGAACCACGTCGCGCGGCGGCGCTCGATCTCCGCCGCATCGGGCTCGAAGCCCTCCCGCCACAGGGGCTCGCCGTCGAATGTCGTGGAGGGGCACAGCTCGGTCGTAGCCTGCCCCGGATAGAGAGATGCGCCGGAAGGATCGCGGTTCACGTCGATGACAGTTCGCGAGATCCGAGTGCGGACGATCGTCGCTCCGAGGCCCGGAGCGAAGTCGTAGAGCCGGTCCACCCACCAATCGGCGTCCATTCGCGCCAGCCAGGGCGAGACCAGGCGCGGCTCGAACTCCGCCGGCAGGTCAGTCCCGGTGTGCGGGAAGCTGACGACGAGCGGCGCATCGCCCTGTCGGACCTCCAGCCAGTCGGCGGTCACGCCGTAATCTCCGGCAAGCTCATCGCGGTCGCCCGCGCCGCCTCGCCGGAGCGCACGAGGCCGACAGCCAATGCGATGTCGGGGTGGAAGTGGCGGTCGTCCGAGAGGTGCGGGACCTTTGCGCGCAATGCGGCGCGCACCGCTTCGAGCGCGGGGCTGGACGTCAGGGGCGCGTGGAAATCGCACCCCTGGGCCGCAGCAAGGAGCTCGATTCCGATCACGCCCGTCCCGTTCTCGACCATCTGCAGGAGGCGGCGCGCTCCGTGCGCGGCCATCGAGACGTGATCCTCCTGATTGGCTGAGGTGGGAATGGAATCGACGCTGGCGGGGTAGGCGTTCTGCTTGTTCTCCGAGACCAGGGCCGCTGCTGTCACCTGCGGAAGCATGAAGCCGGAGTTGAGGCCGGGCCTGGGGGTGAGGAAGGCGGGCAGGCCGGAGAGGGTGGGGTCGATCAGCATGGCCACGCGCCGCTCGGCGAGCGAGCCGATCTCGCAGACCGCCATGGCGATCATGTCGGCTGCGAAGGCTACAGGCTCGGCGTGGAAATTGCCTCCGGAGAGGGCTTCGTCCTCTTCGGCGAAGATCAGCGGGTTGTCGGTGACGCCGTTGGCTTCGAAGCCGAGGGTGCGGGCCGCCTGGCGAAGCACGTCGAGGACCGCGCCCATCACCTGAGGCTGGCAGCGCAGACAGTAGGGGTCCTGGACCCTCGCATCGTCCTTGAGGTGCGAGGCGCGGATCGCCGAACCGGCCATGAGCGCGCGCAGGGCGTCCGCGGTCTCGATCTGGCCGGGCTGGCGGCGCAGGACGTGGATGCGGTGGTCGAACGGCGTGTCGGAACCCTTGGCCGCCTCGGTGGAGAGGGCGCCAGTGACCAATGCGGATTGGAACAGGACCTCCGCGTCGAACAGAGCGGCCAGGGCGTTGGCCGTGGAGAACTGGGTCCCATTGAGGAGCGCCAGTCCTTCCTTGGGGCCGAGCGTCAACGGCGCCAGACCGGCTCTCGAAAGCGCCTCGGCGGCCGGCAGGCGCGTGTCGCCCGCCCAGATTTCGCCAACCCCGATCATGACGGCGGCCATGTGCGCCAGGGGGGCGAGGTCGCCCGAGGCGCCGACCGATCCCTGGCAGGGGATCACGGGCGTCAGGCCCTTGCTGAGCAGGGCTTCCAGCAACGCGACGGTCTGCGGCGCGACGCCAGACGCGCCCTGCGCCAGGCTCGCGAGCTTGAGGGCCAGCATCAGCCGGACCACCGAGACCGGCGAAGGCGCGCCAACCCCGGCGCAATGGGAGAGCACGATGTTCCGCTGCAGGGTCGCCAGGTCGCGCGGCTCGATGCGCACGCTGGCGAGTTTCCCAAAGCCGGTGTTGATCCCATACACCGGGTCGCCCTTGGCGAGGATGCGGGTCACGGCCTGGGCGCCGGCTTCGATGGCGCCTTGGGCGCCCGGGTCCAGCCGCACCGACGCGCCGCGATAGATCGCACGCCATTCCGCCAGATCGACCGCGCCGGGGCGAAGGGTGACCGCTATCATCCCTCGCCTCCGAAGACGCGGGCGTGAAGTGGATTGAACCCCATCCGGTAGACCAGCTCCGCCGGCCGCTCGATGTCCCAGATCGCGAGGTCGCAGCGCTTGCCGGCCTCGAGAGTCCCCGCCTCGTGAAGGAGGCCGAGCGCACGGGCCGCTTCCCGCGTCACTCCGGCGAGGCATTCCTCGACGGTCATTTTGAATAGGGTGGCGGCCATGTTCATCACGAGCAGAAGGGAGGTGAGGGGCGAGGTGCCGGGATTGCAGTCGGTGGCCAGCGCCATCGGCACTCCAGCCTCCCGCATGGCGGCGATCGGCGGCGGCTTCGTCTCGCGCACGAAGTAGTAGGCGCCGGGCAGCAAGGTCGCGACCACGCCGGACCGGGCCAGGGCTGCGACGCCGTCTGCGTCGACATGTTCCAGGTGGTCCGCCGAGAGGGCGCCGAACTCGGCGGCCAGGGCCGCCCCGTGCAGGTTGGAAAGCTGTTCGGCGTGAAGCTTGACCGGCAGGCCGTGCGCTCGCGCGGCCTCGAACACACGGCGTGTCTGGGCGAGGGTGAAGCCGATCCCCTCGCAGAAGGCGTCGACGGCATCCGCCAGGCCTTGGGCGGCTGCGGCCGGGATCATCTCGCGGCAGACCAGGTCGACGTAGCCGTCGGCGTCCCCGGCGAACTCCGGAGGCACGGCGTGTGCGCCTAGCAGGGTGGTCCGGACGGCCACGCGACGACGGCAGTCGAGCTCGCGGGCGGCGCGAAGCGACTTGAGCTCGGGCTCGACGGCGAGGCCATAGCCGGATTTGACCTCGACCGTCGTCACGCCCTCCGCGATGAGGGCGTCCAGTCGGCGCAGCGCGCTTTCCACCAGCGCCTCCTCGCTCGCCGCGCGGGTGGCGGCCATGGTGGCGACGATGCCGCCGCCGGCGCGGGCGATCTCCTCGTAGGACGCGCCGGCGAGCCGCAACTCGAACTCGCGCGCGCGGTCGCCAGCGAAGATAAGGTGCGTGTGCGGATCGATCAGTCCGGGGGTGATCCAGCGCCCGTCGCAGGAGATTGTCTCACGGGCCTTCAGGCGCGGCGCCTTGGCGGCGTGACCGGCATAGAGGATGCGCCCGTCCCTGGCCGCCACCACCCCGTCGGTAGTCTCGCCAAGGCCCTCGCCCACGAGGGTGGCGAGGCGCGCGTCCCGCCAGATGCGGTCACAGAGCTCCATCGCCGAGACTTTGACCCGCTCACCGATAATGTCTAGACAAAATATCCGTAGGCAGTTGGTCCGTCCGGAGGAGACCATGCAGCGCCTGTGGTTCGTGGAGGCCCTGCTCGCCGAAGGGTGGACCCGCGGCGTGCGGTTCACGATCGAGGCGGGTCGCATCACGGCGATCGAACACGATGTTCCCCGCGCCGCCGGCGATGTGACGCATGGCGTGGCGGTCCCAGGTCTCGCCAACGTTCACAGCCACGCCTTCCAGCGCGGCATGGCCGGACTGGCCGAGCGACGCGGGCCGGAGCACGACGACTTCTGGACCTGGCGCGAGGTCATGTACCGCTTCCTGGATCGCCTCACGCCCGACGATGTGGAGGCGATCACCGCCCAGGCCTTCGCCGAGATGCTGTCGGCCGGCTTCACCCGCGTGGGCGAGTTCCACTATCTGCACAATGCCGTGGACGGCCGCCCGTACGCCAATCCGGGCGAGCTGACCGACCGCATCGTCGCGGCGGCCGACGCAACGGGGATCGGCCTCACGCTGCTGCCGGTATTTTACGCGCACGGGGGCTTCGGAGGCGCAACCGCCAAGCCTGGACAACGCCGCTTCCTCAGCGATCCCGACCGGTTCGCCCGGCTGGTCGAGCACGGCCGCTCCATCCTGCGAGGCTCGCTCGATGCGGTGGTCGGGATTGCGCCCCACAGCCTTCGCGCCGTCACGCCGGAGGAGCTCACGGCGATCCTTCCGCTGGCGGACGGCGGGCCGACGCACATCCACGCCGCAGAACAGGCAGGGGAGGTGGCCGACTGTGTCGCCTGGTCCGGCGCGCGGCCGGTCCAGTGGCTGCTGGACCATGCACCCGTCGACGATCGCTGGTGCCTGGTCCATTCAACCCACCTCGACGAGACCGAGATAGCGGCCCTGTCGAGAAGCGGCGCAGTGGCCGGCCTCTGTCCGGTGACGGAGGCGAACCTCGGCGACGGTGTTTTCCCTGCGCGCCGCCATCTGGCCGAGGGCGGACGGTTCGCCGTCGGGACCGACTCGAATATCCTGATCGACGCCGGCGGCGAGTTGCGGGCGCTGGAATATTCGCAACGACTGGAGGCTCGCTCGCGCAACCTTCTCGCACCGCGCGAAGGCGCATCGGTAGGAGAGGCTCTGTTCGCCCGGGCATTGTCGGGCGGCGCCCAGGCCCTGGGCGCGCCAGCGGGCGGACTGCAGGTCGGCGCCGTCGCCGACATCGTGGCCCTGGACGTGGAACACCCGGCGCTGCTGGAGCGCCACGGCGACGCTCTGCTTGACGCCTGGGTGTTCGCCGCCGGGCGCGAGGCCGTGGCGTCCGTCTGGCGGGCGGGAGACCAGGTCGTCGCCGATGGCGAGCATCGCGACGCTCGCCCGATACGCGATCGCTACCGCGCCACGCTTCGGCGGCTCCTCGCTGCATGAGCTCTCTCGACAGCCGCATCCGCTCAGACCTGGAGGGCAAGATTCGCTCCGGCGAGTGGCCGCCCGGCGCGCGCATCCCCACCGAGCACGAGCTCGTCGCCCAGTACGGCTGCGCCCGCATGACCGTGCACAAGGCGATCACCGCCCTAGTGGCCACCGGCTTGATCGAGCGGCGCAAGAAGGCCGGATCGTTCGTCGCCCGGCCGCACGTGCAGACCGCTGTGATCGAGATCCCCGACATCGCAGCTGTCATTGCCGCCCGTGGAGAGGCTTACCGGTTCGAGCTTCTGCGGCGCACGCGCGGCGCGGTCGCGACCCTCGACGAGGCGTCGACCCTGGCCGGATTCGATCTCGGCGACGAAGTGCTGGTGCTCGACGGCCTTCACGTCGCCGCCGGCCGCCCGTTCTGCCTGGAACACCGCCTGATCGACCTCGCGGCGGCCCCTGAAGCCGCGGCGGCCGACTTCTCGGTCACTGCGCCCGGCTCCTGGCTTCTCGGTCACATTCCCTGGACTCAGGCGCGCCACAGGATCACCGCCTGCAACGCCGGTTCTGGCGCGGAGCGCCTGCGGATCGGCCGCACGGCGGCTTGCCTCCAGGTAGAGCGCTGGACCTGGCGGGCAAACCAGCCGGTCACCTTCGTGCGCCAGATCTTCCCAGGCGACCGCTACGATCTTGTCGCCGAGTTCACGCCGGGCTGATCGGGCGCGCGACAACCAATGCAGGACCGGCGAAGCGGCTGGAACTCCAGGCCCGCCGGGCACTCAGCCAGGCGTGAAACGCGCGATCATGTCCTGGTTGAAGCCGTTGACGAGCGCGTGCTCGTTCGGGCCGACGTTGGCGCGGAATGTCCTGGCGCCGTCCACGACGATCTCGTCGGCGTCGGTGGCGAGCACGGACATGGCCTCCGTGATGAACTGGTCGAGCGGCATCGCCAGTTCGGCCTCGCGGCTGTTCATGAGGTCGGTGCGCACCCAGGGCGGAATGAATTCGAGCACACGCACGCCCGCGTCCCTGAGCAGGAAGCGCTGCGACAACGCGTAGGAGTGAAGCGCCGCCTTGGTCGCGGAATAGACCGCCGTGACGGCCAGCGGAACGAAGCCGAGGACCGAGCTCGTATAGGCGATGACCGCGTCGTCCTTGTCTTTCAGGTGCTCGATCAGGGCCGAGGTCATGCGGATCGACCCAACTAGGTTGGTGGTGACGGTGTCGACCAGCAGCCTGTCGTCGATCCGCCCGGCGGCCAAGTCGGGGAACATGATCCCGGCGTTGTTGATCAGGACGTTGAGATCGGGGTGGTCGGCGATCAGCCGGGCCGCCGCGCGATCGATGCTGGCGGGATCGGTGATGTCCAGCTCGATGGCGGCCATGCCGGGGTTGGCCGCGACGACCTCGTCGAGGTTGGCGCGCCGGCGGCCGGAGACGATGACCTTGTTGCCGAGTTTGTGGAACGCCTCGGCGAGCCCGCGGCCGATGCCCGAACCCCCGCCGGTGATGAAGATGGTGTTGCCTGTGAGTTTCATGGTTCGCCTCCTCGAGGGGTCGGCTTGAGAATCAGGTTGGGAAACGGTCGCCGAACATCGGCAGACCACTGACGGATTCGGCCTGGGTCGCCTCGTCTTGGAGGACGTCCCAGTGCTCGGCGAGCTTGCCGTCTTCGAAGCGGACGATGTCGGCGGCGACCCAGGCGGCGGGACGTCCGCTGCCGGAGAACCGGCCGTGCGCGATCACGTAGTCGCCCTCGGCGACGATGAGTTGGTTTTCGTAGCGCAAGCCGTCCGGCAGGCTGCGGATCAGGTTGAACAGCCCGTCCCGGCCGGGTGCGATGTGGGCGCTGTGCTGGATATAGCGCTCGGACCAATAGGATTCGGCGGCTGCGTAGTCTCGCTTGTTGAAAAG
>DASXGQ010000089.1:0-13878 GCA_036488995.1 Caulobacteraceae bacterium | reverse complement strand
GCAGTAGCCGCCGATCTCGCCGTCCGACCAGACGCAGTCCTCGTCCGCCGTCACCTCGACTTTCCGCCCGTCATAGAAGCCGCGCCAGGCGTCCATGCGATCGGGATGGACGGTCACGCGGTCGGGGAGCGCGCCGATCTTGGAAAGGAAGGCAAACCAGAAGTCGATCGCCTCCTCCACGCTCATCTCGCGGAAGGAGAACAATCCCATCATCTCGAAGTTGAGAAGATGCGTTCCATCGCCGATCTCGTCGAGATCATTGATGCGCAGGCAGGCTTGGATGTTGGCGAGGGTCCCGCGGTAATCCGGGTTGCGGAACATCGGCTTGAACTGCTGCATGCCAGCCGGGCAGAACAGCGTCGTCGTATCGTAGGGTCTTACATGGTCCACCTGATGGACCGGAATGCCTCTGCACTCGCAGAATTCTTCGTATTCTCGCTTCAGGCGTCCCGCAGCGACATAGACAACCTCCTCATCGGCCGGAATTGGCCCAAGCCGGATGTGGAGGCGGGCTACTGAATCGTCAATCCAGGTCGAGGCCCCGCTCTTGGACCGCCGACCTACGAGGAACCCTCCGGGCCGTGGTACTCGAAGTCGACCAGGAAGACGTGTTCTCCGGCGCCGTGCCTGGCGATCTTCAGGAGGTCGACCACGCCTTCGAATCCCGATCGGCGCGCGAGGGCTGGGGTGATGTCGTCCCAGCCGATCTCGCGGACGCCGGTCACCTCAACTTCGCCGTCCTCGATCTGATAGCGGCCGCCTACCTTCACTCGTGGCTTGTGCCAGATCCGGACCGAACAGGTGATCTCGCCGGCGATGATCCCCGGGTGAAGGCGTTTGGTGAACGTCATCGGCAGCCCGCCGTCAGCTCGACTTCTCCAGTTCCACGACCATCACCTCGATCGGCTTGTCGCCGATGTTGACGTCCTGGTGCAGCGTCCCGGGCGGATTGGACGGCAGCCAGTAGGCGTGGCCGGTCTTCCAGTCATGCGTCTCGCGCGCGCCGCTCTTCTCGACGATCTGCATCGTTCCACCGGCCAGGGCGATGATCACGCGGGGATGCTCGTGGCGATGGAGGGGCAGGGGCGCATGGGGCATGACCACCGACTTCCAGACCTTCACCTCGGAATTGTCGAACTGAGGCTCCCGGCCGCTCTGGCCAACCCCCTGCGCCACGGCGAAGCCCCCCGCAAAGGCGGCGAGCAGAGCCGCCCCGATAACCCAACCCCTCATTTCAGTCTCCCCATAGTCCCTCGCCGACTGTGTAGCGCGCCGTACTAAGGGTCAATCGAGGTAGCGCCGGAGGGCTTGGCTTTACTGCGGCGCCGACTCACGGTGTGGCTCGTTCTTGGCGTTTGTCCTGAACCGCGCCGTCCAAGGCGCAAACCGGAGGGAGCGTTCGGATGGGTGTGGAGCTTCGCCTGCTCGCCTGGTCGGTGATCCTGCTGATCGTACACATCATGCTGCAGGCCTTTTTCGTGACCCGAGCCCGAGGCGTGGCGTGGAATACCGGTCCGCGCGACGAGGAAGCCAGCGCGCCTCTGCCAGCGATCGTCGGCCGATCCCAACGGGCCCTCGACAACTTCAAGGAGACCTGGCCGGCCTATATCGCGCTCGCCCTGGCCCTGGCGGTCACCAACCGCACGGGCGGGACGGGAGCCCTGGGCGCGTGGATCTGGTTCGCCGCGCGGATCGTCTACATCCCTCTGTATCTGCTGGGCGTCCCTCGCATCCGCACGCTCGTCTGGGCGATGTCCCTGGTCGGCCTCATCTTCATGCTCTCGCGACTGATCTGAGGGAGTCGGGGCCATGAAGGTATCGTTGCAATCCGCCATCGGCGCCCTGGCGCTCCTCGCGGGCGTGGCGTCAGGCGCCGGCGCGCGGGCCGAAGTGGTCGCGGCCCAGCCGGGCGGCTTCGAGGTCGTAGAGCATGCCCACATCGCCGCCGCGCCGGCGCGGGTATGGGCCGCAATCGGCCAGGTCGGCGCGTGGTGGTCCCCAACCCACACCTATTCCCAGAGCGCGGCCAACCTGTCGCTGAGTCTGGAGCCAGGCGGCTGCTTCTGCGAGCGATGGGCGGCCGGCGCCGTGCGCCACATGATCGTCGTCGCGGTTTTCCCCGAAAAGATGCTGCGCCTGGACGGGGCGCTCGGGCCCCTCGGCGGCCTCGGCGTCGTCGGCCATCTCACCTTCGTCCTCAAGCCGGAACCGCAAGGGACGGACCTGACACTCACCTACGACGTCGGCGGCTGGACCAAGGACGGCCTGGACCGCCTGGCGGGGCCGGTCGATCAGGTCCTCGGTCTGCAGATGCAGCGCCTCTCCAGCTACGTGACGACGGGCAAGCCCTGAGGCGGCCTGATCATCGAAAGAAGAAGGCCACGAGCCTCACGAACTACACGAACAAGACAAAACCCTGCGCCTGCGGCGCGATTATTCGACCCTCCATCGGAAGAATGCGACAGACGTTCGTGTAGTTCGTGAGGTTCGTGGTTGAATGCATTTCACGTCAGTATCCCGCGCGATCGCGGCTGCGGCTGTCACTCTTCTAGCTCCCGCTGTCATGGCGCAGACGACCCTGGCGCCCCGGAGCACGCCCGCCAAAAGCATTCCCGTTCCCGATGACGTCTCTCCCCAGCTCCACGCGGTGATCGCCCAGCCGCTGCACCGCGGCTGGAACACGCCGCCGACGACGCCCGAGGGGTGGCGTCGCCTGGCGGACTCCCAGGCCGCGGCCGCTGTGTCGGTCGTCGAACCGATGGCGAGGCGGCTGCACGTCAGGATCGCGCAGAGCGTGATCGACGGCGTGAAGGTCTATCGCGTCACGCCCCAGACCATACCGGCCGGCAACGCCCACCGCCTCCTCATCCACCTCCACGGCGGTTGCTACGTGCTCAATCCGCACGAGGCCGCCTTGCCAGAGGCGGTGCTGATGGCGGGCGTCAGCCGCATACCGGTCATTTCCGTCGACTACCGCATGCCGCCCACCGCCTATTTCCCGGCGGCTCTGGATGACGCGGTGACCGTGTACAGAGCGGCACTCCGGACCACCAATCCCAAGGACATCGGCGTGTTCGGCAGTTCCGCGGGCGGAGCGCTCACGCTGGAGACGATGCTGCGGGCAAAGCAGGCGCGGCTGCCATTGCCCGGCGCCCTGGCGGTCGGCACGCCGATGGCGGACGAGACCGGGCATGGAGATTCCCACCAGACGAACGCCCTGGTCGACAACGTCCTGGTCTCACCTCACGGGTTCTGTGATGCGGCCGCGCGCTTCTACGCCAGGGGCCACGACATGGCCGACCCGATGATCTCGCCCCTTCGAGGCGATCTCCACGACCTGCCGCCGACCATCCTGACCACCGGCACGCGCGACCTTCTGTTGAGCGACACGGTCCGGACTCACCAGAAGCTCCTGCAGTCCGGCGTCCACGCCGAACTTCTGGTGTTCGAAGGCATGTCGCACGCCCAGTACACCTTCGACGACCGAATCCCCGAGGACATCCAGGCGTTCACCGAGATCAGCGCCTTCCTCGACCGGCATCTGGGTCACTAGGAAAAGTATATTCTACCACAGACCTCACGGACTTCACGGACAAACAAAGAACAAATGCGCCTTTGGCGCGCCTTCATATCGAACGCGCCGAACAGTCCGCACGATGTCCGTGTTGTCCGTGAGGTCCGTGGTTCAATGCGATTACGTCAGCATCGGCGTCGTGCCGGGCTCGGCCTTCTCCATGGCGCGCCGGTAGGCGGGGCGCTGGCCGATGCGCTGGAGGTAGGCCTTCAGGTTGGGATAGGCCTCGATCGACGCGCCGCGAAACGCGCGGGCGGTGGTGAGGCAGTAGACCATCATGATGTCGGCGGTGGTGAGGTTCGCCCCACCGAAGAACGGCTTTTGGCCGAGCCTTTCCTCGATCATCGCCCAGGCGCGGCGGCTGCGGTCGCCGACGAAGACGGCGGCCGGATTGCCCTCGCCCCCCGCGGACAGGACGAGCTGCATCATCAGCGTGGCCATGAAGGTCCCATTTGACCAATGGAACCAGAACAGGTGGTCGGCGAAGTCGGGATCGCTGGGCCCTGGCGCGAGCCGCCCGCCGCCGTAACGCGCGCAGATATAGTCGCAGATCGCGCCGCTCTCGCCCAGCACGAGGTCGCCGTCTTTGATCACCGGCGCGATCCCCATCGGGTGCAGCGCCTTGTACTCGTCCGGCGCCAGGCGGTTGTCCGCCCGCCGGTCGTAGCGCTTCAGCTCATAGTCGAGCCCCAGCTCCTCGCAGAGCCACACGATGCGCTCGGACTGGGAAATCCCCAAGTGATGAACGGTCAGCATGTCGTCGTCTTCCCTCCTCGATCCTGAAACTACGGCCTTCATTTGTATCAGCACCGCCGCCCCGGGTTCATTCGTCCCGTCAGATAGCGGCGTAAGTGGTCAGGACCAGCTCGCCGATCGCGTCCCTCCGTGACCGCGGCTGGGGCGAGTGTACCCTAGCGAACCTCGAAGATCAGAACGACGACTATCGATTAGATGCCCGCGTTCGCCCTGCTCCATAGCATCTTCCTCAGCCCGCTCAGTTGGCGGGGCGTTGGGGCGGAGCTTGCGGCTGGCGGCGACCCGGTGAGGCTGCTCGACTGCCGGGATGTCGTGCGCAGCGGCGCCTCCTACTATGTCTACGCCGCCCGGCTTGTCGCTGATCAACTCCCTCGGCAGGCCGTCCTCGTGGTTCACAGCGCGGCCGGCGCCCTGGCGCCTTCGATCCTGGCGGCGAGCGAGGGACCGTTGGCGGGCGTCGTGTTCGTGGACGCGCTGCTCCCGCACCCCGGACGCTCGTGGCTGGAAACCGCGCCTCAGTCCCTCAAAGCCCTTATCGCGGAAGGGGCGGCCGACGACCACAGCGTCCCGCCATGGCCACGGCTGCTCCCACCCAAGGTGCTGGAGCGCCTCGTCCCGGATGTGGCGATGCGCTCGGCCCTGATCGAAGAGTCGCCGTCCGTCCCGCTTGCCCTCCTACGCGAGCGGGCGCCGGCGCTGGACCTGCCCCCGGAACTGAGCGTCGCCTATGTCCAGCTCAGCGACAGCTACGATTCCGAGGCCCAGGCGGCGCGGGAGCGCGGATGGCGCATGCTGCGCCTTGCCGGAGACCACCTTTGGCCGCTCACCCATGCGGTTCAGGTGGCCAAGGCCGTGCGGGACGCCGTCGCCTCGCAAGGATCTCTGGGCGGAGAGGGGTAACGGCAGTCTAGCGAAAGTGGCCTTAGCGGATCTTGAGCACCAGGATCACCAGAAGGGCCGACAGGCCTAGGTGCAGCAGAAGGAAGCGCACCAGGACCTGGCTGTTCGACCAGCCAAGGTTCTTGCGGCAGTGGTCGTGCAGAGGAAAGCGGATCTTCGAGAGCACGCGGATCTTCAGGAATCGGGTGATCGCGACCTTCGCCAGGCCCGTGGCCCCGTTGAGCACGATCACCGAGCCGACCAGCAGCAGGAAGAGCGGATTGCCTGTGGCCACGACCAGCATGCCGATCAGAAGGCCCAGGGGCCGCGAGCCGGCGTCGCCCATCAGGACGACGCTGGGTGGGGCGTTGTACCAGAGGTAGGCGGAGACGGCGCCCACCATCACGAAGGCCATGATCGCCCAATCCCCGCCCTGCGGGTTGGTCGGTATGTGGAGGTGCGCGGCCACGACGTCGTTGCCGATCACCGCATAGAGCAGGCCGCCCAGGATCAGGATCGCCGTGCCCGTCAGGCTGCCCGAAACGCCATCGACGCCGTCTGAGCAGTTGGTGGCGTTGATCGCAAGCCAGATCACCCCGCTTGCCAGGGGAATGGCGAGCCAGGACGAAAGGGGGATCGCCGCCTTCCAGCCGGGCAGCCACATCACCCAGCCATGAATGCCGATCATGACGATCGAGGCGCCCACCGCGATGATCGCGTCCATCACCGCGAGTTGGTACTCGTTGAACCCGCCGCGCCGGTCGTCGAGATAGCCCACCAAAGTGGCCGCCGCGATGAGGGGCAGGGTGCGCAAGCACGCGGCGTTGAACGGCACGAAAATGAGGGCCGTGACGCAGAAGATCGCGACGAAGATCAGTCCCGCGCCGACGGGCTTGCCGACGCTCTGGTCCGCATTCACCGCGAAGGCCCGGCCCCTGTCCGTGGCGAGCTGGCTCCACAGGCGCGGAAGCAGCAGCCAGGTCGCAAGCGCTGCGACCGCATAGCCCGTCGCTGCCAGGAAGAAGAACGAGTTCAGCAGCCGCAGCGGCCCCCACACATGGCCGAGGGTGACCGAAATCCAACTCAGCATGGGGTCTTCGTTCTCCGGACCGATCCGCCGCATCGAGCCGACGGACGATCCGACTCTAGCGGCGGCCCAGGATAGGCGAGCGAATGCTAACGACCTCTATCCGTCCTTGGCGCGCCGGCCTTCCCTGATCGGGCTCTCACATCCGAAAGACGATCATCTTCTCATGCGACATGTCGCGCATCGTGTAGGGGATGCCGCCGGTCCCGTAGCCCGACTCCCGGCGTCCAGCGAAGGGCATCCAGTCCACCCGAAACGCCGTGTGGTCGTTGACCAGGACCGCTGACGCGTCGAGGCGCTCGGCCATATCGAAGGCCGTCCGAAGGTCTTCGGTGAAGATGCTCGACTGGAACGCCGTCGGCAGGGCGTTCGCGGCGGAGACAGCGGACTCCAGTTCGGTGAACGGATAGACGCAGGTCACCGGGCCGAACACCTCGAGGGTCGAGACCTTGGCGTCGGCCGGCGGCCCGACGAGGATCGCGGGCTTGAGCGTCGTGGGGTTGAGCCGTCCGCCGCCGATGAGTTGGGCCCCCGCCGCCACGGCCTCGTCAATCCAGGCGGATACCCGATCGGTTTCGCGCGGCAGGATGAGCGGTCCCATCTCGGTCTCGGGCAGGACAGGATCGCCAACCTTCAACGCCGCTACGCGGGCGGCGAACCGCTCGACGAATTCGCGCTCGAGATCGGCGTGGACGAAGATCCGCTGCACCGACACGCAGACCTGGCCCGCATGGTAGTAGCCGCCCTTGACCAGAGGCTCGATCAATCGGTCGAGATCGGCGTGGCGGTCGATGATCACCGGCGCCGCGCCGCCGTGCTCCAGGGCGCACCGCGTTCCCGGCGCCAGCTTGGAGCGAAGGCGCCAGCCGACCCGGCTCGAGCCGATGAAGCTCAGGAAGGCGACGCGGGGATCGGTGGCGAGCGCCTCGGCAAGCTCGTTGGTCTCCGGCAGGAACAGCTGGCACCATTGCGGCGGCAGGCCGGCCTCATGCAGCAGACGGACGAACTGGACGCAGGAGAGCGGGGTGGTGCTCGCCGGCTTGACGATCACCGGTGCGCCCACGGCCACCGCCGGCGCCACCTGGTGGACGATCAGGTTCAGCGGATGATTGAACGCCGAGATGGCGGCGACGACCCCGATCGGCTCGACGATGGTGAAGGCGCGCCGGCCGACGCTCGCGGGCGTCTGGCCCATTGGGATCTCCCGGCCGGCCATGACGCGCAACTCGTCGGCGGCGTCGCGCACGCCGTCGATGGCGCGGTCGGTCTCGATCAGCGCGTCGGTTAGCGGCTTGCCGCCCTCTCGCGCGATCTGGCGGCCGAGGTGTTCGCGATCGCGCTCCATCAGCTCCGCCAGCTTGCGGAGGATGGCCATGCGCTGGTGGAGTTTCAGCCACCCGGTCCGGTCGGCGAGCGCCTTGCGCGCGGTTTGGAGCTTACGCTCCAGCGCCTCGGCGTCATCGCTGTCGAGGTTGGCGATCGGCGTCCGATCGAATGCTTGAACGACCTCGATCATGATCAGCGCCCTTCCTTTGTTGCGTTCGCTCGCAGCTCTTCCACCAGGACCCGGACGTTTTCCGAGTAGTCGACCGGCACGCAGACGAGATGGACGCCGCCGCCGGCGAAGGCCGCCTCCAGCGTCGGCGCCAGGCCTTCCGCGTCCTCCACCCGGCTGCCCTTGAGGCCATAGGCCTTCGCGTAGGCGACGAAGTCGGGGTTGCCGAAGGTCATGCCGAAGTCTGGGAAGTCGTCGACATCCTGCTTCCAGCGGATCATCCCGAAGGCGTTGTCCTGCAGGACGAGCACGACGAGATTCAATCCGAGCCGCCCCGCCGTCTCCAGCTCCTGCGAGTTCATCATGAACCCGCCATCGCCGCACACCGCGAGCACGCGGCGGGTGGGATAGAGCATCGCGGCCATGATGGCCGAAGCCAGACCCGCACCCATGGTCGCAAGCGCATTGTCGAGCAGGAGGGTGTTGGCGACCCGCGTGCGGTAGTTACGGGCGAACCAGATCTTGTACATGCCGTTGTCGAGGCAGACGACGCCATCCTCGGGCATCACCCGACGCACATCGTGCACGATGCGCTGGGGCGTAAGCGGATAGCGGCTCTCGTCCGCCCGGTCGTTGATCCGCTCGAGGATCCCCTCGCGCAGCGGCAGCAGCGCGCCCGCCCTCGGTAGCCTGCCTTCGAGGCGGTCGGCCAGCAGGGTGAGACTCCGTCCGACATCCCCGATGAGTTCCGCGTGCGGAGCATAAACCTCCTCGACCGTGGCGGAGACGTAGCCGACGTGCAGGACCTTCGGTCCCTTCGGCCCCATCAGGAACGGGGGCTTTTCCACCGTGTCGTGGCCGATGCTGATGATCAGGTCGGCGCGGTCGATGGCTTCGTGAACATAGTCCCGCTCGGTCAACGCCGCGGTGCCCATGTAGAGCCCCGATCCGCCCGAGACGGAGCCCTTGCCCATCTGGGTGTTGAAGAAGGGAAGCTGCAGGCGCGCCACAAACGCCGACAGGTCGTCCGCCAGCCGCGGACGGCTCGCCGCCGCGCCGAGCATGACCAGCGGACGCTCGGCTTCGAGGATCAGCCGGGTGGCTTCGTCGAGCGCGGCGCCGTCGGCGACCGGGCGCAGGATCGGATGGGACGGCACCGGCGCGATGTCGGGCGCCTCCTCCGCCGCAATATCCTCGGGCAGCTCGAGATGAACCGGCCCCGGACGTTCCTCCATCGCCAGGCGGAACGCTTCCCGCACGATCGACGGGATCGTCGCCGGGCTGACGATCTGCTCGGCCAACTTGGTCAGCGGGGTCATCGTCGCGACGATGTCCACCACCTGGAAGCGCGCCTGCTTGCGATGGAGAACCCCTTTCTGTCCGGTGATCATCACCATCGGCATTGCGCCAAGGTGCGCGTACGCCGCGCCCGTGGTCAGGTTGAGCGCGCCGGGACCGAGCGTCGAAAGGCAGACGCCTGGGCGCCCCGTCAGGCGCCCATGCGTGGCGGCCATGAAGGCCGCGGCCTGCTCGTGGCGCGTCAACACGAGCTTGATCTTCGAGCGGCGCAGCGCCTCGACGACATCGAGGTTCTCCTCGCCGGGGATCCCGAAGATGTGCGTCACGCCTTCGTTTTCGAGCGCGGCGACAAAGAGTTCGGCGGCTTTCACGAGATCGGCTCCCTTTCGGAAGGTTGAGCGGCGGGCATTGGCGCTCTCTTAGGCGGCCTGGTGCATCAGGTCACGAACGACCGGCGCCTTAGGCGATTTGCACCCACAAAAAAACTGAATATATCTGATGAACTAATTCTCAATCGGAGAATGCATGGAACTCGCCCAGCTCCTCATGTTCAAAGAGGTCGCCGAGGCCGGGACGATCAATGCGGCGGCCCAACGACTTCACCGGGTTCCCTCCAACCTGACAACCCGTCTCAAGCAGCTCGAAGCGGAACTGGGCGTGGAACTCTTCATCCGGGAGAAGATGCGCCTGCGCCTGTCATCCGCAGGCTGGACCTTCCTGGGCTACGCCAAACGCATCCTCGAGCTTTCCGAGGAGGCGCGCCTCTCGATCGCAAGCAAGGAGCCCAGAGGACCGCTGCCTCTGGGCTCCCTCGAAAGCACCGCAGCCGTGCGGATCCCGCCCGTCCTCGCCCGGTTTCACGGGCGCTTTCCCCAGGTCGCCCTCGATCTTTCCACTGGCCCGTCAGGTCAGTTGATCGACGAGGTGCTCGATGGCCGGCTCGTCGGCGCCTTCGTCGACGGTCCCGTCTCGCATCCCCAACTCGAAGGCGTCCCCGTCTTCGACGAACAGCTCGTCCTGATATCGCCAGCCAACCATGCGCCCATCCGCCGAGCCTCGGAGGTCGCGGGTGCAAGCATCTATGCTTTCCGCTCGAACTGCTCCTACCGGCGCCTGTTCGAGAAGTGGTTCCACGACGACAACGTCGCGCCAGGCCGCATCTTCGAACTCGAATCCTATCACGGCATGCTCGCCTGCGTTTCGGCGGGAGCGGGTCTGGCGCTGCTTCCCAGGAGCATGCTGGAGAGCATGGCCAACCAGACCAGCGTGAAGTCGCACAACCTCGACCCCGCCATCAGCCGCGTGTCGATCCATCTCATCTCCCGTCAGGACGTCCGCTCGCCCGGGCTGACGGCTCTGCTGGACATGCTCAAGTCGGGGGAACGCGATTGAGGGTTGAACCGCGACCGCCATGCGGAGTCCGTCGGATGGCCCGCCCATTGCCTCTCGGGCCAGGATCCGCCGTCCCCGTATTGGCCAGTCGCGGACGCACAGAATCTTGCGGCCACACCTCAGGCGGCGTGGCCGCCGGCATTGAATGGAGGTCGTCGATGAAGCGTTCAGCCGTTATCCGCCAAGCCGCTATGATCGTCGTGGCGACCGCGCTTGCCGCTTCTGGCGCGCACGCGCAAAGGCCTGACGCGACGATCCGCTTCACGAGCCACAGCGTCGCCTTCATCGCTGGTGGCGCCTGGGGCAGCGGGACCCTGCACTACAGGGGCCACAACTACCCTCTCAAAGTCGGCGGCATGTCGGTCGGCGAGATCGGCATCAAGAAGTCCGACGCATCCGGTAATGTCTACCACCTCACTCAGGTGTCCGACATCGAGGGCACCTATGCGGCAATAGCGGCCTCCGCGACGGTCGGTGCGGGCGCGGGCGGGCTCAGCATGAAGAACGGCAAGGGCGTCCTGATCAAGATGACGGGAATGTCGGTCGGAGCGAACCTGAAGATCGGACCGTCCGGCCTGACCATTTCGCTCAAGAGGTAACGACCGAAGAGGGTTTCGCTAAGGCTATTTCTTTCTATGCCTTCGCGATGGATTTCACGAACCTCGATCCCCGTTCTCCAGCTGCTTTCGCTGGCGTCGGAAAGTGTCCCGGATCGCTGTCGCCAGCGCCGCCACCCGGGCCGATCGGCGCATGTCGCGGTGGAAGACGAGCCACGCTGTCCGTCGCGTCGAGGCCGCGAGCGGCCAGACCCGCATGAGCGTCTCGGACGCGTCACCCAGGAAGCAGGCGAGCTCGGCGATTCCCAGGCCGTCTTCCGCCGCCTTGCGCTGAACGAACGGGCTGTCGCAGCGCAAGGCGAAACGCGCGCCCTCAAGGGATTCGCCCATGAAGAACGGACTGCTGCCAGGCGGGGCGCCCGTGTACGCGATCAGGTCGTGTCCCCCAAGGCCGCGGCCCGGCTCGGGAGATCCATGCGTCTCCAGATAGCGGGGTGAGGCGTAGAGAGCGAAGCCCACGTCGCCCAGCCTCTGGCAAACGAGGTCGGGCGTCCTGGGTCGAGCCAGCCTGACGGCGAGGTCAGCCTCCCGCCGGGCGATGTCGAGCGAGCGCACCCCTGCGATGAGCTCGACCTGAAGGTCGGGGTGGATCTGGCGCAGCGATATGATGGCCGGCGCGATCGTCTGGGCGGCGACCGCTTCGGTCGTCGTCACCCGGATCGATCCGGCGAGCAGGCTATCGCTGCCCGCGGCGATCCGTTCGAGATCGAAGGCCGCCTCCTCCATCGTCATGCACTGGCGCAGGATCGCATCTCCCGCCGAGGTGGTTACGAACCCGTCCGGTGTTCGGTTCAGCAGGGTCACGCCCAGCCGCGCCTCCATCAGAGCGATGCGCCGCCCGACAGTGACGTGGCCTACGCCCAGGGTGCGGGCTGCCGCCGAAAGGCTGCCCGCGCGCGCCACTTCCAGGAAGAAGCGCACGTCGTCCCACTGCCAGCTCGTGGATGACCTGTTCATCAATGAACAGCCTATGTGAACAGCGCGCCAATGGAAACACGGGCCGGCGGCGATACCTCTGGCCCCTGCGTCCAGTCAGGGAAGCGCGCCATGCTCTTGATGTTCTTCCGGGGAGCCCTTGCCTTGCAGGTGGCTGCCTTGCTCGCCCAGCCGATCCTTGCCGGCCTGATCCTCACCGGCGACGCCTTCGCCCTTGGCGCGCACATGGCGGTCGGCGCGGCGAGCCTTATCCTCGCGGCCGTCCAGGCCGGCGCGGGGATCGAGCTTGCGCGGTCGGGGACGGCGCCCCGTTGGCTGGCCGCCGCCAACGTCGTTTTCCTGATCGCCGAGGGGCTCCAGTTGGGCGCGGGTCGCCTGGGACTCCTGGCCTTCCATCTGCCCCTGGGCGTGGCGCTGTTCGGCGCCGCCGTCCTGATGTCGGCCTACGCCGCGAGCTTTCTCGAACCCACGCCGGCGCAGCCGTCGCGCGGCAGGCGAGCGCGTCGCCATACGGCCCGGGTCGCCCAACGCGGCGGCTGAAGGCGGCCCGCACGCGCAACCCTCTCACGATAGGAGTTCTGAAAATGCTCGACGTCGTTGGAATTGTCTTCATTGGCGTCACGCTGGCGGTGCTGCTGACCGCCATCGTCACCAGCCTTCCACTCTCGCCCTCGGCCCGGCTCATCCTGGCGGGCGCGGCCGGAGCCTGGGTCAGCCTGGCCGTCGGCATCGTGAGTGGGGGAGGGCTGTCGAACCTTCTGAACTTGCTGGTGATGTTCGGAACGCCGCTGCTGGTCGCGGCCGCCCTCGCGCTGCTCTCGCCGACGGCTCGCCGCCTGGCCGGCGCGGTTCCAACGCCGATGCTGGTTGGCCTGAACGTGTTTCGGGTGCTCGGGGTCTTGTTCGTCATCCTGGCCGCCGCCGGGAGGCTCGCCGGACCGTTCCCCTATTCGGCGGGCTGGGGCGATGTCGTGACCGGCGTGTTTGCGGTTCCGGCCGCCTGGGCGGCCGCGCGCGAGACACGTCGGTGGGATGGCCTGATCCTCGCCTGGAACGCCTTCGGCATGCTTGATCTCATTGTTGCGGTCGCCCTGGGCGTGACCTCGCAAAACGGCTCGCCCGTGCAGCTCATCCATGCGGGCGTGGGCAGCGCGGCGATAACGACCCTGCCGTGGGCGCTGATCCCGACGGTCCTGGTGCCGTTATTCCTCATCGACCACGCCGTGATCTTCACGCGGTTGCTCGCGCGCAGGCCCCACGGATCGGCCGAACGCCAGGCGCCGTTCGGCGAGTTTGGCGCCGCGCACCGTTGAGCGGCTCCTTGCAGGCCACGGCGTCGGAGCGTCCCTCCGACGCCGTGGCCCCGGCGACATCGCCGACGGCCTATGCCCCTCGCTCCCCCTAACCTCCGTCATCGCCGGGTGTCAGCTGTTTAGACCGGGGACATGGCTGACAGCTGTTCGGGGCCATCACTGTCACGTTCGGCGCCCCGTCTCCCTGACGCTTCTTCACTTAAATTCCGTCATGGCCGGCCGTCAGTGCCAGCCACCCATCGATCGTCTGTACGAGCGCTAGCCGTGGCTGCGCGCGAGCGCGGCCATGACGCGCAGTCGGGCCTGGCGAAGGTCGAGCGTTTGGCAGCAGGCGACGGGGTGACCGATGCAAGCAGTCGTAATTTCCGACATGGCCGCGCCGCCCGGCGCGGCCACTGCGGACGCTCGCACAGCCGATCGATGGGTCGCCGGGACTTTCGCCCGGCGATGACGGAGCTTTAGGGGGAGTGCTTCAGAACGGGGCGATCTGAACGCGTCAGTCCCGCCTGTCGACAGCTACCCCAACATGT
>DASXGQ010000074.1:0-18262 GCA_036488995.1 Caulobacteraceae bacterium | reverse complement strand
CAAGGTCCGGTTGGTCCAGCTGGAGATCGACGAAGTGCCACTGCGCGGTTTCCGGGTGTCCGTCGGCCCAGGCGTCCGCCCATGTGGCCTGAGAGAGCATGTCGGGGCCCGTATCTTCGGCGAGCATGTGATCGACCCAGGCCCTCGCGAGGGGCGTGAGCTCGTCTCGTGCGATGGCGGCGATGACCTCGTGACCCGCTGAGCCCCAAGCCAAGGCGTCGCTCGGAACCGACGCCAAGGCGGCGGCGAGGATCGGGATCAAAGCGCGCATCTGCCCCTGGCGGCGCTCCGAAATGAAATGGCGACACCACTGCGTCAGGTGACGATGGCCCGTGAGTACAGACTAGCGCTGCCGGGTGAGTCGCGACCAGAAGATGTCCACGGTCACCGAACATCCCGACCCGAGGGCTGCGCCTGCCTCGTGCAGCCGTTTCGAGGCGCGGCGGCCCTGAGCCCCGAAAACGCCTCCTCGGCTCAGCCCCGCGGCATAGGGCGCTAACCAGCGACAGACGCTGGTGTCACGGGACGAAGGTCTCGATGTCGTCGAGTTCGGCGATGAACTCCAGCGCCCCCGCCCATGGACCGTAGCCCGAGGCGGGATTGAGATGACCCACCTTGCCCAATAGGACGAGGCGACTGCCCCAGGCGAACGCCAGGTCGGCCGTCGTCGGAGGCGAAGCGAGCGGATCGTCGTCGCTGGCCGCGACGATGCTCTTGAACGGCAGGCGGTCGAGTGGGAGCGGCAGCCAACCGCCCGCCTCGAGGTCCGTGGGCGTCGGATATCCCGCCGGAAGCGGACGAGTTATGTCCGGCGGCGTGGCCAGGAGCGCGCCCGTGATGGGCCGCCGATGTTGCTGGGCCCAGTGGGCGACCATCAGGACACCCGCGCTGTGCGCCACCAGGATCGGCGGAGTGTCGAACGCGGCGATCGCGCGGTCGAGCGCCTCGACACGGGCCGCGCAGCTGAGCCTGTCGTGCTCCAGCGGCGGGACCGTGCGCGCCCCCAGGATCTGGTCGGCGAGCAGGGTCTGCCAGTGGTCCGGCACGTGATCGCGCAGGCCTGGCACAAAAAGGATGGGCGTTCGCGCCATGGCGCGCTCCTTCGACGGGCTAATTCGAGCCTTGGGATGGTCAGGCGTGGTGCAGGAAGCCCTTCTGCCCGCGCTCGCGGTTGGGCGCGTAGCCGGCGCGGGCCAGGGTCTGCTCGGTGCTCTGGTAGAATTCGCCGATCCGATAGATCCGCCGCGCCTCATCGGCTGTGGCGACGTTGCGGCCGAACTCGCGCGCGATCCTCACCAGCTGTTCGACCTGCTGGATCGAGCCGATCTTGGCGCTGCGGTCGTGGTTCCAGAGGTTGTCCTCGTTACCGCAGCGCACGTGCAGGCCCATCGCGATCGCCATCATGTTGAGCGGCAGGACGTTGCGCATCGACGACTCGAGCGTGAGCGTCGCGCCATCGGGAACTGCCCGCATGAAGTTCGTCAGGGTGTAGGGATTTGGCGCGTCGAAGCCACCGCCGATGGCAACCCAGGTGATGTTCAGGGGGCCGAAGTATTTCCCGCGGCGGCACATGCGCTCGAGCGTGTCGAGCTGGGCGACGTGGGCCAGCTGGAAGTGCGACTGGATGCCGTTGGCGCTCAGCCGTCGCACATGCTCCTCGGCCCATCCGGGGCCGGCCGGAACGATCATCTCGCGATAGGCCTCGAAGGTGACTGGATCGCCGAGCGTGGTGCCGGCGAGGTCCGCAGGCTCCATCATCTCGACGATGTTGAACTGGCTGGTGTTGATCGCGACCGTCACCTGATCCGGCTTGGGGGCCAGCTCGGCCAGCATGTGGCGGGTGTCGTCGGACAGCCACTTGGCCGCCTCGCCCTCGGACTCGGGCGCGAAGGAGATCGAGCCGCCGACCTGGATGATCATGTCGGGAACCGCCTCGCGCAGTCGCGCGAGCAGATCGTTGAACATCGAAAGCCGCTTCGAGCCGTGGCCGTCCAGCTCCCGCACGTGCATGTGAAGGACGGTGGCGCCGGCATTGTAGCAGTCGACCGCCTTCTGGACGTGCTCGTCCATGGTGAGCGGCAGGTCCTCAGGGAAGTCCGCCGGCATCCACTCGGGCCCATAGGGCGCGACCGTGATCACCAGGTCCTGCTGGTTCTCCGGGAAGAGGGAATCGTCGAGGAAATTCATCGCGCAGGCTCCTTGAAGCTCGTGGGGTTGGGCGCCGTGCGCCGATCAGTACGGGCTGTCGCCGACGATGCCGGCGCGTTCCATCTTCCGGACCGCCGGCCAGTAATCCTGGACCGCGTAGTGCTGGGTCGCCCGGTTGTCCCAGATGGCGAAGCTGTTCGGCGTCCAACGCCAGCGGACCTG
This sequence comes from Caulobacteraceae bacterium, assembly GCA_036488995.1. Lineage (GTDB taxonomy): Bacteria > Pseudomonadota > Alphaproteobacteria > Caulobacterales > Caulobacteraceae > Acaudatibacter. Next base: position 15,892 of record DASXGQ010000074.1, on the reverse strand, counting down.
GTATTCGGGGATCGCCGCCCGTCCGATCAGATAGCTCAGGAGATGCGCCGCGCCAGGTGCAAAGTCCTGGCCGTAGCGGACGTTGTCGGGCGTGTGGAAGTTGACGAAGTGGGTCGCAAACCCGCTGACGAACAGCACCTTCTCGCCCGTTTCGGGATGGACGCGGACCACAGGATGCTCGGCGTCGGGATACCGCGCCTTCAGGGCGTGGCGCTGCTCGACGGGCATGGCCGCGCCAAAGGTCGCCTCGATGCTGTGGCGGGCCTGCAGGGTCGCAATCTGGCCCTTGATGTGCTCCGGGAGGTCTTCGTAGGCGCGGACCATGTTGGACCAGATCGTGTCGCCGCCGACCGGCGGGCACTCCAGGCAGCGGAGCACCGCGCCCAAGGGCGGCGCCTCGCGCCAGGTCGCGTCGCAGTGCCAGGCGTTCTCGTAGTGCTCCGGCGGGCTGGCGAGGTCCTTGTAGATGCGGACGAGGCCCGGGTTTTCCGGGTCGCTCCCCACCACAGGATGATCCTCGAGCGCGCCAAATCGCCTCGCGAAGGCGACGTGTTCGGCGCGGGTGATGTCCTGGTCGCGCAGGAACAGGACACGGTGCTTCAGCAGCAGGCCACGGACCTCGGCGAAGAGTTCGTCATCCCGCGCGGCGTCGGCGAGCGAGACGTTCTTAAGTTCGGCGCCGATCCAGCAGGTCAGCGGTTCGACAACCACGGACCCCAGGGAGGTCGGTCGGACGGAGGCAGGCGCGGTTTCGATGACTTGAGCCATTGCGGTTCTCCTCCTCTGAGATGGCGTCAGACTATGAAGATCGATGAGCCGGTGGTCCGGCGGCCCTCCAGGTCGTGATGAGCCTTGACGGCGTCAGCGAGTGCATAGCGCTGGTTGACTTCGATCCGGATGCGGCCGGAGCCGACGTGGTCGAACAGCTCGCCGGCCAGCTCCGCCCGCTCGGCGGGGACCGCGATGTAATCCGCCAACGCAGGTCTGGTGACGAAGACCGAGCCGTGGATGGCCAACTGCAGCAGGTCGAACGGCGGGACGGGTCCTGAGGCAGTCCCGAAATTGACGATCAGGCCGCGCCGCTTCACCGCGCCCAGCGACCCCTGGAAGGTGTCCTTGCCGACGCTGTCCAGGACCACGGGCACGCCGACGCCGCCGGTCAACTCGCGCACCCGGGCGGCTACGTCCTCGCGGCCGTAGTAGATGACGTGGTCAGCGCCATGAGCCTTGGCCAACTCGCCCTTGGCTTCGGATCCGACCGTGCCGATCACCGTCAGGCCCAGGAGCTTGGCCCACTGGCAGACAATCAGCCCCACGCCGCCGGCCGCTGCGTGAAGCAGGATGGCGTCGCCAGCCTTCAGGGTCGGGCAGATGCGGCGCATCAGATAAGCCGAGGTAAGGCCCCGCATCATCATTGCCGCGGCGGTTTCGAAAGCGATCGCATCCGGGAGCCTGATCAGCACGGCCGCGGGCATCACCCGACAGGTCGAATAGGCGCCCAGCGGACTGCCGGTGTAGGCGACGCGGTCGCCGGCGCGGACGTTGGTCACGCCCTCGCCTACCGCCTCGACCACGCCGGACGCCTCGACGCCGATGCCGCTGGGCAAGGACGCCGGATAGAGTCCCGTGCGGAAATAGGTGTCGGCGAAGTTCAGTCCGACCGCCACATGCCGCACGCGCGCCTCGCCGGGGCCAGGCGTCCCCACCTCGACGTCCCGGTACCTGAGGACCTCAGGTCCCCCTGTCTGGTCGTATCGAACCGCCTTTTCCACGCGCCTTGCTCCTCTCGAATTCGCCAGTGACCGCTCGAGCGCTAGAAGGACTTCTTCAGGGTGACGCCGTATTCGGCCGGCCGCCCGAGATACCGCTGGAACTCCGGATCGTTCGCCCCGAACAGGTTGGAGACGTAGTCGGCCTGCGAATAGGTGGTGTTGGAGACGTTGTGGCCCCAGATCGACACGTCGAACCCGTTCGGGAACGTCACGCCGAAGGCGAGATTAACCAGAGAATAGGCGGGCTGCAGGCTCCTCGGATCGAGGTTCGTGTTGGCCAGCATGCTGGACTGCCACGTCCAGTCCACCCGGCTGTAGAAATCGCCAAACGACAGCGGCCGCTTGTACTGTACGCCCAGATTGGAGCGCCAATGGGGGGTGAGCGGGAGATGCTCACCGCTGAGGATGCAGCCCCCCGCGCCGTTGTTGGGGACCTCGCCGAAATAGCAGGGGCCACCCGTATAGTTGTTGTAGAGCGCGTCGACATAGATGAGGCCGGCGTTTGCCGTGAAGCCGTGACCAAGAACCGCGTCGGCGTTGGCCTCGGCGCCCTTCACGGTCACGCGCTCGGCGTTGTCGACCAGGAACTGTCCGCCGACGAAACCGGCGTTCTGGTAGTTATGCTCGTTCGTATAGAACAGCGCAGCAGCGATGCGGGCGCGCCCGTCGAAAAGTTTCGATTTCACGCCGAGCTCGTAGTTGTTGACGAACTCGTCCGCGAATTGACGTTGGTTGGCTGGGGTATTGCCGAATCCGATATTGTAACCGAACGATTTCCCGCCTCGAGAAACCGTGGTGTAAAGCATCGCGTCCGGCGTCACCTGATACTGGGCTGTGCCGTTCCAGGTCAGATATTCGGTCGTGTTCGCGAAGCTCGCATTGATCGGCGCGCACCCGAGGGTGGTGGGACCGGTCAGAAGGGCTGTCAGGATATTGACCGGAAGCCGCCCGCACGGCCCAAATGCGTGGGTCGGCGTGGCCGGCGAGACGACATACGAGTTGTCGATCAGATCCTTCTTGGCTTCGACCTGTCCGCGCAGGCCCCCCGTCAGCGAGAACTGATCGGTAAACCGGTAAGTGGCCTGACCGAAGATCGCCCCGTAGTTCGATTGTTCCTTTGAATTCAGGAAGCCCTCGTCGCCGGGGCGCCCGACCTTGAACGCCGACAGCGGCGCCGGAAGCGGCACGAAGGGGCCCGCGGCTCCGACAACGAACGTCGGCGTCTGCCCGTTGTCGCCACGGGCGAAATTGCTGTGCTCGTAGTAACCCCCGACCAGCCACTCGAGCTTGCCCCCGCCGGGCGAGGCGAGGCGGATTTCCTGCGAGAACGTCCCGCCCTTCTGGGTGTCGTCATAGGTGAGCAGCGGCAGCAGGACCTGGGCGATATCTCCGTTCTGATCGCGCACGTAGTAGTCGGAAAATGCCGAGATGAGCGTCAGCGTGTTCGCGCCGACCTGGCTGGTGAGGGTCGCAGATCCCGTGTCCGTCCAGGACGCATTGGTCCAGGGCGACGTCGTGCAGATCACCCTGTCGTTCGGGTCGTTGTCCGGACACGGCGTGATGCCAAAGAGTTTGCCCAGAGGGCCGAAGTCGAGCTTGTAGGCGTTATTCGCGTTCGGCGGATAGGTATAGTACATGACATCAGCGTCGCCGTTGCGCGTGCCGAAGATTTGCGACCGCGACAGTGCGATGCGCAGGTCTGCCCCTTCCCAAAGGTCTGCATCGATTTCGCCACGCACGGCATAGCGATGCATATTATTGGCGTTTGGCGCGCCCGGTTCCAGGTTCTTGTAGCTGTCGCGCTGGCTGTAATAGACGCCCGTGAGCAGGACGCGCAGCCTGTCCGTAATCGGGCCCGAAATCGACCCCGCCTCGCGATAGACCGGAGTCAGAAGACTGCTGTCCAGACCCGAGAAGGAGGTCTCGAACATACCCTGCCAGTGATGCGACGGCCCGTCGGTGACGACGTTGATCACGCCGGCCGTGGCGTTCTTGCCATAGAGCGTGGACTGCGGCCCTTCGAGCACCTCGACGCGGGATACATCGACCAGATCATCGACGCTCAGGCCCGATCTTGGCATGTAGACGCCATCGACGAACAAGGCGACGTCCGGCTCGAAGGTCGGGATGTTTGCATCCGAGCCCATTCCTCGGATCCGGTAGCTCTGATTGACCGGACCCACCGTCTGAATGACCGTGAGAGACGGCACGAGAGTGGAGATCCCGTGCATGTCGATAACGTTGGCCTGCGCGAGCGTCGCGGCCGTGACCGCGGTCGCGGAGGCCGGAACGTTCTCGAGCAACTGCTCGCGCTTCTGAACCGTCACGACCACCTCCTGCACGGTGGCGGAGCTTGTGCCTTGGGTCGGTGCAGCGTCGGCGGCAATTGCTGAGGCCGCATGCCCAAAGATCAAGCTACTCGCACAGACGAAGAGTGAGAGCTTCCTGTTCAAAACTTCCCCCCACGGACATGTTGTCCGAAACGTTCTTAGGCGCCTGTAGACATGGTCTTGGGGGGCGGGCGCTTTTCATTTGACGCCACGATGTTGTCATGTCATGCCACGTCCGTGCTCGGAGCGGGCTTTCAGCAAAGCGTCGCGACCGTTCGGGCGGGCGCTCTCGCCAACTTTGCCGACGTCGGCAAACAGGTTGGGTTGGACGTGCGCAGGGTGATGCGCGACGCCGGGTTGGACTGGGAACTCCTCTCCGAACCCGATCGGCGCGTCCCGACTGACGCGGTCGCGAAGGTGCTGGAGACCGCCGCCATTCGGGCAAATTGCCAGACGCTTGGTCTGAGAATGGCCGAGGCGCGGCGGCTCTCAGATTTTGGCGCGGTCAGCCTCCTGATCGCCCACCAGCCGTCACTCCGGGACGCTCTCGAATCGATCGTGAGGTACCGGCACCTGCTCAACGAGGCTTTGGCGATGAGCGTCGAGGAGGCGGACGATCTCGCGATCCTGCGTGAAGAACTCGTCCTCGAAGGGCACGGGACCGCACGCCAGGCTTACGAGCTTGCGATCGGTACGATGTACCGAATGTTCGGCGCCCTGCTCGGGCCACGCTGGCGGCCATACGGCATCGGCTTCACCCATTCGCCACCAGCGGATCTGAGCGTGCACCGGCGGCTCTTCGGTTGCGACGTTCGCTTCAACAACGACTTCAATGGGATCGTCTTCTGGCGCCAGAGCCTGGATCTTCCAAATCCGGCGGCGGACCCGGCCATGGCCGAATATGCCCGCAAGTATGTCGAGGCTTTCGCGCCGCCAAGGCCCGAGCCGACGCCGGTCGAGGTGCTGAAGACAATACATCTGCTGATGCCCGTGGGCCGCGCCTCGATCCCACAGGTCGCCAACTGGCTCCGGGTCAGCGTGAGAACCCTCCAACGCCGGCTGAGCGCCGACGGAAAGGATTTCTCGGATCTGTTGAACGGAGCCCGGCGCGATCTGGCGCTTCGATATCTGCAAAGTTCGGACCTGTCGGCGACCGAGATCGCCCGCCTTCTCGGCTACGGACAACTCAGTTCCTTTACGCGCTGGTTCAAGGATGAGTTTGGGGTCGCTCCCAGCAACTGGCCGCGGCGCAGGGAGTCCGCCTGAAGTCGCCCACCGTCCACAGGCGACCGCCCTGCCCTTCTTCCGCTCCGTACCTGTGGAAAAACGCCAATGACGCTGTTCGCGCGGGTTCGACACCCTAGCGAACGGTCGGGCCGATCCCAGCGCGATTCCGTCGCATCGCCAACGGATGCCGGGAAGGCCTTAAATCAGGAAAAAGACGGGATCAGGAGAACCCGCGTGACCGACTATCGTCTCTACGCCCTTAGTGGCGGCCGAATAGTCAGGGTCGTCGAACTCGATTGCGACGATGACGACAGCGCGATCCAGACTGCCTCGGCGCGCGCTCACGCCCAGCCGATGGAACTCTGGCAACGCGGGCGGTTCATCAAACGCTTTCCGGTTGACGAGCCGGCTATCGAACGCCCCCGCGGAAAGAATTCTGAGCCAAACGCTCCCGCCCCACTGAAGATCTGAGGGCCGGAGCGATACCGTACTCTTTGTTGCAATCCTGTAAAGAATTGTTCCGGCTGTCTTGACTCTGCCCCAATCTGGCGCACCCTCCAGGTCCAGTTGATCCGGAGGGGGACCATGCCTGAGACCTCCACACTAAAGCGTGCAACCTGCGCCGCGGGTCTCGACAGCGGTTACCTAGACGAGCTTTGTCTGGCTGAAATCGCAGAAGTCCTTGACCGCTATGGACGACAGGGACGGTTCCGGGTGGCGCTCGTCGACCTGCCTTTCTCCGTTTGCGACGAAGAGGTCCTCGTCGAGAGCTGCGATCACGCGAGCCGGACGCTCCATTTGCGGCCTGTCGCCAGGCGTGACCTGGATGGGTTGGACTACGTCACCACGGGATGGCGCCTGGACGCGGATACTCCGGAGCCCCTTTGCGTGCGGGTAAACCACTCGGGCGTCTCCTGAGCCAATTCTCTCGCCTGCGAACCCTTCATCTAGAGCAACTCATCCCCGTTCAAACGATTGCGTCTGAACGGGGTTTGCTCTTGGGCTGCTGAACCGCGAGCCCTGTCCGACCAGCCCCATTCCAGCCTCCGGGAGGCGCCTCGCACGGGAACTGTGCGGTCACGAAAATTTCACGGCGGCGGCGCGCCTCCTTCGGTCCGGCTCAGCATTTCCCGTCTGTGGGGCGTCAGCACATTTTTCCGGGAGGTCAACCATGGCCGATCCACAGGCTCCGCCGAACGCTTCAGCATCGGGCGCTCGGACAACTCAACCCCAATCGACGACCACCGCAGGCGCCAGCGGAAAGTCGGGTTCCGCTCACCCCGAGCGCAAGGATGCCGGACAGGCCGGCCCCTCGGACGCTGCGACGGCGGTTCGCACCGCCGGGGTACGGGCGGGTGACGCTGCGGAGGCGGCTGGACAGGTGTCCCGGGCTGCCGCGGGCGCGGCACGTGAAGCAGGCGAGCGAGGCCGCAACGCCCTTCGTGAGAGCGCCGAGAGCTGGCGCGGCGCAGCGGAGCCGTTCCTGTCGATGCAAAGTGAATTGAACCACTGGTTCGACGACCTCTGGCGCCAGGCGACGGGAATGGGGATGTTGCCGGCTCTTCGGCCGTCGCGCCCGTTCGCGGCTCTGAACGCGGCGTCGATGTTCGGCCTGCCAGCAGTGGACCTGAAGGAGACGGATGAGGCCTACAAGCTCTGCGCGGAACTGCCCGGTCTCAGCGCCGCTGACATCGAGCTCGAGATCAAGGGCGAGGCCCTGGTCCTCACCGGCCACAAGAGCGAGGAGAAGGACGACCATCGGGCCGCCTATCGCATCAGCGAGCGACGGTTCGGACGCTTCGAAAGGCGCTTCCCGCTCCCGCCTGATGTCGACCTCAACAAGATCGAGGCCGCATTCAAGGATGGCGTGCTGACCGTGACCTTGCCGCGACAGGCGAGCGCCGAGCGGTCGGGCGCCCGGATCCAGATCCGCAGCTAATCCGGCGCTCGAAGGACCTCCTCGATCGCTTCGGCGGCGGCGAGGAGGTCAGCGTCCTTCATCGGCCCGGCCATCACCATCAGCCCGACGGGGAGGCCCCCCCCTCCGATCGGCAGACTGATCGCGCATCCGTCGATGAAGTTGACCGCGCTGGTGTTGCGCAGGGCCAGGCCGTTGAGGCGGGCGAACTCGGCCGGATCTGCAAGGGCGTCCAACCTCGGCGCGAGGATGGGCGCAGTCGGCGCCAGGAGGAAGTCGTAGGGCGCCATGCGCGCAGCCGCAGCCTCGATCATCCGAATGCGCGCCTCCAGGAGGTCGCAATAGTCGGCCGCGCCCATCGCGGCGCCGACTTCGACGCGCACAAGGACATTGGGGTCGTACTGCGAACGATGTTCAAGCAACCCCTTCCGGCGATGGAAGGCGAACGCCTCGGCGTTGGAGATCGAGCCACGCCTGTTCATCGCGGGGATGGAGTCGAGCTCGGGTATGTCCACGGTTTCGATCCGCGCGCCCGCTGACGAGAGGGCCGCGAGGGCTCGCTCGAAAGCCTCCGCCACAGGGGACTCGAGCCCGTCGAAGAAGTACTGGCGGGGCGTTGCGAGCCGGAGCCCCGCCACGCGGATCGGGGGCGCATATGGCGAAGGCGCGTCCGCCAGCGCCGCGTCGAGGACGCGACAGCAGGCTGTGCTGTTGGCGATCGGACCGATCGAATCGAGAGCTCCCGAAAGAGGAAAGGCCCCTTCACGCGTCACGCGCCGCTGGGTCGGCTTGAACCCGACAAGGCCGCAGAAAGCGGCGGGAATCCGCACCGATCCGCCGGTGTCCGTGCCGATCGCGCCCGCGGCCTGGCCTAGCGCCACGGACACCGCCGCCCCACCGCTGGAGCCGCCTGGCGCGCGCTCTGAATCGCAGGGATTCACAGGCTGGGGGTAATGAGGGTTGAGCCCGACGCCGGTGAACGCGAACTCGCTCATCTGAGTGCGGCCGACGAGCACAAAGCCCGCCGCGCGCAAGCGGGCGATGGTCGGGGCGTCCGCTTGGGCGGCAGGACCCGTGGCGAGGATCCGCGATCCTGCGGGCGTCGCCTCCCCCGCCACATCGAAGAGGTCCTTCACGGAAATCGGGACGCCGGCGAAGGGCGAGGCGACGATCCCCTGGGCGCGCAGGCGGTCGCTCGCATCGGCCGCGGCGCGAGCTGGCTCGCTCCATACACGCGTAAACGGGCGCGGATCGGCCTGGATCGCCTCCAGGGCCGCCTCGGTCAGCTCCCGGCTGGTGGTTGCGCCACGTGCGAGATCACTCGCCAGCCCGGCGAGCGTGCGCCCTTTCAAAGTCATCGCCAGAACTCCCGATCCCGTCGTCGCACGCGTTTCGCGCCCCCGCTTATGGCCCACGCTAACCTGTCGAGGTAAGAGGCGCGGCGCACCTGCTGCATGGAGCCCCGAATTTGCGTTTCGATCGTCGGCAGCTGACCCTGCGCCTCCTGAGTCTGCCCCTCCTCGCTCCGTCGATCGCCCTCGCCCAAGGCCTTGCAGAGGCTGGAGACGCCAACACCTTCATCAGCCCTTGCGGAGAGCCCTTTCGCGGAAAGCGCGGGGCGCCCTATCCGGTCGCGGACTGGTTCCACCAGGCCGACAAGAACGGCGACGGCAAGATCGATCGGACCGAATTCAACGCCGACGCGGAAGCCTTCTTCAAGGTGCTCGATCGGAACCACGACGGCTTTCTGAGCCCTTACGAGGTCAACTATTACGAGCTCAAGATCGCGCCCGAGGTGGTCGGCATACATGTGGACGCCCGCCTGGTCCCGATCGAGCGGGACGGCGCGAGGCTCTGGCTCGCGCAATATGGCGGCCCCGGCGGCGGCGGCGTCCCGCCCGCCGCGCCGCCCAGTTCCGAGCCGATCACGCCGGCAACCCCTAAGCCAGACATCTCGGCCGACCAGACCGCCGGCGCCTCGCCCTATAGCTTCTTCGATGAGCCCGAGCCCGTGGCGGCGGCGGACGTGCGCTTCCGGGGCGTCATCTCCAAGAACGACTTCATCACCCTGTCAAACACCCACTTCGATACGCTCGATCGCGCAGAACGTGGCTATCTGACGCTGGAAACCCTCCCGAAGACTCCGGTCCAGCGAAAGATCGAACGCGAAGCGCGCAAGCACCGCTAGCCGGGCCCCCTCAGGCGCCGCAGCCGTCGCGCGCGATGTCCCGCCGCGGGCCGGAAACGAGCACCAGGGCATAGGGCCTGCCCTTCTCGCCCGGAGTGGCCCGGGCGATGTCACCCAGCGGGATGACCGTCGAGAAGCAACGGCGCAGGAGGGTTGGGCTCACCCGCCGGGAAAGATCCACCACCAGGCCGGGGGCTGCCGTGTCGGCGAGGGGGACGCGCAACCCTTCCAAGCGTTCGCGCTCGCTGATCTGCATCACCGGCGTGGCGATGCGCCCCTGGTCCATGAGCTGTGCGGCCAGTCCGTAGCTGGTGGTTCCGATCCAGCGGGCGCCCAGGCTCCGGCGCGTGGCCTCGATCCGATCGTCGAACGGTCGCCAGCCGCGGACCGGCCACGCTGGATCGAAGCGGAGCGGAACCCCGAAACTCGGCAGGTCCAGATAGACCAACGCGGCGGCGCATATCCCCAGGCCGAACACCGGCGCGAGGGTTCGCAGCGCGCGCCAGCCGCGCCGGGCGAGATCCTCCGCCCCAACCGAGGCGACGACGACCAGGGGCGCATAGAGTGGCGCCGGCCAGTGGGCCTGCACGCGGTCGTGCAGGCTGTGGACCAGCAGGTAGGCCACGAACGGCGCGCTGGTCACGACGGGCATGGCGATGCGCCGCCGTGAGGTCTCGTCCGCGAGGGCGCGGGGAATGAAGATCGCCACGAGCGGGTTGAGCAGAAGGAGTTGAGCGCCGAGGAATTCCGTCAGGTACCTTGGCGCGAAGCGGTGCGGAGCGATGCGGCCGAACTGCTTGGAGAAGGTCAGCCAGTGGTGCGTCGCGTTCCACGCCACGTTCGGCGAGAAGACGGCGGCGCCGATCGCGAGCGCTAGCCACGGGCCAGGCGTTCGCAGGCGCTCGCGTCCGGACCGACTAGCTATCAACCACAGGAACATCCCAGGGGCGAGGAAGAGCGAGGAGTATTTGGACAGGCTCGCCAGGCCCGCCGCCACGCCGGTCGCGAGCCACCAGCCGCTCGAGCGAGCGTTCCACGCCCGCGCCGCCGCGCACAGGGTGAGCGTCCAGAACAGCGCCGCAGGCGAGTCGGGGACAGCGAGGAATCCGCCGGCGGCGACGAGCAGGGTCGCGTTGTACCAGATGACAGCCCGCTCCGCCGCCCGGCGCCCGTATCCCAGGCTCCGCGCCAGGTCGAACACCAGAAGGCTGGTCAGCGCGCAGCCGACGCTCGGACCCAGTCGTACGCCCAGGGGCGTGTCGCCCACGAGATGGCGACCCAGCCAGATCCACCAGGCGATCATTGGCGGGTGATCGAAATAGCCAAGCGCGGGCGCCTGTGACCACAGGCGGTAATAGGCCTCGTCCTCGGTCAGCGGGACAGCTCCGGCAAGGACGAGCCGGACCGCCAGAATTAGAAGGATGAAGAGGATCAGTGAGGCCGACGGCGTCTGCCGCCCGGCCTCACCAGACGGCGAGGGAGGTGCCGACATAGTTCCAGATCGCGCCGAAGATGGCGCCGGATCCGCCCGCCAGCCACCACAGCGGCGTGACCTGGTGCACGAGGTCTGCGATTGCGACGTTGGCGACAAAGCCAAGTCCGCACAGGGCGCAGAACCTCAGATACCCTGTGAACAGACGCCACCCCCTCAGACGGCGGTCGCGATAGGTCACCTGATTGTTGATCACGAAGTTGCTGGTCATGGCCGTCAGGGCGGCGAGAGTCTGGCTGAGGATGAAGCTCAGGCCAAGCCAGCGGCACAGATACAGGGCGCTGAAATGAACGAGCAGGCCTGTCGAGCCGACGATGCCAAACAACAGGGCCCTGGGCGGCACGACGTTGCGAGTCAGCTTCGAGAGAATGAGGCCAAGGTATTCAATGACGACGCGGCCATCGAGTTTGCTGTCGCCCGCCTGGCGCTCGGCGAAGGCGTAGGGCACTTCGGCGATGCGCAGCTTCTCGGGCTGGCTGGCGATAATGTCGAAGAGGACCTTGAAACCTTGGCTGGAGAGGCGCGGGGCGACACGCTCGACCAGATCGCGACGGATCATGAAGAAGCCACTGACCGGGTCGGACACCTCCGCGCGCAGCACGAGCCGGGCGATCCAGGTGGCGAGCCGGCTTCCCGCCACCCGCATGGGCGAAAGGCCCGTGTCCAACCCCTCCGGGGTCAGGTAACGACTGCCGACCACCAGTTCGGCCTCGCCCGACCGGATCAGGCCCAGCATCCCCGGCAGGATCGTCTCGTCGTGCTGGAGGTCGGCGTCGATTACCGCCACGACCGGAGCGGCGCTCGCCATGACCCCCTCGAGCACCGCGCCAGCCAGGCCGCGCCGACCGATCCGGTGCAGGCAGACCACGCGCGGATCCTCGCCCGCAATGCGCTTGACCACTTGCGCGGTCCCGTCGACCGAATTGTCGTCTACGAAAATGACCTGCCACGAGACGCCGGCGAGCGTGGCGCGCAGCCGCTCCAGAAGCGGACTGATGTTGTCACGCTCGTTGAACGTCGGAACGACAACGGTCAATTCGATCGCATCGGTAGCCTGCAAAGCGGGCTGCGAAGCCAGTCGGGAGGCGTGTATTTCGGCGAGGGTCATGGTCGGCGCTGGAAGCCTTCTGGACCACCGACCTCGGCCAAAGCGGGATGAACGCCGTGACGAAGACACAAGTCCAAGAGGCGGACGAGATCGTGGTGGACGCCCGCGGCCACCGATGTCCTGTCCCTACCCTGAGATTGCGCCGCGCGGTAGAGGCCGCGCCTCCTGGATCGATCGTGCGGCTGCTCGCCGATGATCCTCTCGCACGCATCGATGTTCCCCATTTCGCCGCTCAGGCCGGGCTCGAGGTGCTGGATGTCGAGATCGACGGGGCCGTGCTGGCCGTACGTGTCCTGACGCCGGACACAGGAAAGCGGCGCGTCGGGGGGGGAGACGACGCGCCGCCCGAGGATGTTCAACCCTCCTGATCGACGCCGGCCGCTACGAGGGACGGGGATGCGCGGCGACGTCAACGATGCGAACCTATCCGGCCCTGGCTGAACCGGCGATGAACGCACTCAGATCGCTCCGGCTGTCTCCAGTTCGGCCAGGGCGGAGGGGTCGACGCCCCAGGACTCCAGGGCTGACCGGGTATGGGCGCCGATGGCCGGCGGCGGCCCGGCGACCTTCCCGGGGGTGTGCGAGAAGCGTGGCGCGGGCGCCGGCTGAACCACGCCCTCGACCTCCACGAAGGTCTTGCGCGCAAGGTTGTGGGCGTGGCGGGGCGCCTCGTCGAGGTCGAGAATCGGCGCGAAGCAGACGTCCGTCCCTTCCATGATCGCGCACCACTCGTCGCGCGTGCGCGTCGCGATCACGGCCGCCAGCTTTTCCCGCAGCGACGGCCAACGGGAGCGATCCATCTGACCCTTGAACTCGGGATCTTCCAGGCCGGCCTTCTCAAGGAGCAGGGCGTAGAACTGGGGCTCGATGGAGGCGATCGATATCCAGCCGCCGTCGGCGCACTGGTAGGTGTCGTAGAAATGCGCCCCGCCGTCGAGCAGGTTCGTCCGTCGTTCCGAGCTCCATGAGCCCGCGGCCTTGAACCCATAGAACATGGCCATCAGGGACGCCGCCCCATCGCTCATCGCGCTATCGACCACCTGGCCCTGCCCGGTGGCGCGCGCATTGATCACGCCGGCCAGCAGTCCGAACGCGAGGTAGAGCGCCCCGCCGCCGAAATCGCCCACGAGGTTGAGCGGTGGGATCGGCTTGTCCTTATGGCCGATCGCGCCGAGGGCGCCGCTGATGGCGATATAGTTCATGTCATGTCCGGCGGCATGGGAGAGAGGACCCTCCTGCCCCCAACCGGTCATGCGGCCATAGACGAGCTTCGGATTGCGCTTGAGGGCGACATCCGGACCCAGGCCCAGGCGCTCCATCACGCCGGGGCGGAAGCCCTCGAACACGGCGTCCGCCTTTTCCATCAGCTTCAGGCAGGTCTCCACCGCCGCGGGCGATTTGAGGTCCATCGCCACCGATCGCCGGCCCCGAGCCGTCACGTCAGCCGGGGAACCCCGCCCCGCGCCCTTTCGGTCGATCCGCACGACGTCCGCGCCCAGGTCCGAGAGCAGCATTCCGCAGAAGGGGCCGGGACCAATGCCGGCGAATTCGAGGATCTTGAGGTCCGACAGAGGCCCCTGCCCCATTGCGTGTCTCCTTTGAATTGGTCGGCTAAGCTTCCGCTTGCCTCGCCGACGCGCTTCCTACAGAACGCCTGCCGCTTGGTCATGCAAGCGCGAAGGGATCCTTAAAGATGACTCCCCTCCCCGACGGCGCGGCGGTCGCACACGCTCCGCCAGCCTCAAGCATGATTGTCAGCCTGCTTCTGATCGCGGCGGTGCTCGTCCTGCGCAACCGTCGCGCGCGTCCTTTGCGGATCGACCGGCTGTGGCTGCGTCCGGCGGTGACGATCGCCTTCGCCCTCGTATTCCTGTTCTCGTTTCCACCGCCTATCACGGCCCTCTCGGTGTCCGTTGTCCTCCTCGGCCTCGTCATCGGCGTGGCGGTCGGTTGGCAAAGAGGCCGGTTCATGCGGATCGAGGTGGATCCCGTCAGCCACGCGATGACGGCCCAGATGTCTCAGCTCGGCATGATCCTCGTCGTGGCGTTCTTCGCCGCGCGCTATTGGCTGCGGGGGAGTTTCCTTGGGCCGGTGCCGGCCGCGTCCGTCACCGACGCCCTGATGATCTCTGCGGCCTCCATGATGCTCGCCCAGCAGGTCGAGGTCAGCCTTCGTGCGCGGCGCCTGCTGGCCGAGGCGCGCGCGGGCGGTGGCCCCTCGGTCGCCTGACGGGCCCGATCAGCGGAAGGTGCGCGCCTGTGGCCGTCGGACGAATCGGCGAGGCTGCGGCGGCGGCGCAGGGGCCGGAGCCGGGGGCTTGGCCCAGGCGGGAGCCTGGTTTCCGCCGGCGAGGGCGGCAAGGACGCGAAGGATGCGCTCGGCGGCGTTCAGGCGCTCGCTCGGCGTCTCCCACTCTCCCTTGATCACGACCTTCTGGTCCGGCCGGATCTTCCAGGCGTAATCGTGCTTCTGCACATAGCTGACCAGGGCCGCCGGATTGGCGAAGTGATCGCCCCGGAACGCTGCGACCGCGCCCTTGGGGCCGACATCGATCTTTACGACGTTGGCCTCGCGGCACAGCCCTTTGATCGCCACGACCTTGAGGAGCTGGTCCGCCTCGGGCGGGAGCGGGCCGAAGCGGTCGATGAGCTCGGAGGCCAGCGCTTCGCGATCCTCGGCGCGTTCGGCGTCTGACAGGCGGCGGTAGAGGGCCAGCCTGACATTGAGATCGGGAACGTAGGCCTCCGGGATCAGCACGGCTGCGCCGGTGTTGATCTGCGGCGACCATCCACGCTCCAGCGACAGGTCGGAGGCTCCGCCGCCGCTGACCTTGAGCTCGTTGACCGCATCCTCCAGCATCTGCTGGTAGAGCTCGACCCCCACGTCGCGAATGTGGCCCGACTGCTCGTCACCAAGCAGGTTGCCGCCGCCGCGGATATCGAGGTCGTGGCTGGCCAGCTGGAAGCCCGCGCCCAGACTGTCCAAGGATTGCAGCACGTGGAGCCGCTTCTCCGCCAAGGGCGTGATCGGCTTCTCGAACGGCGTGGTGAGATAGGCGAAGGCGCGCGCCTTGGCGCGTCCGACCCGTCCTCGCAGCTGATAGAGCTGGGCAAGCCCGAACATGTCCGCTCGGTGCACGATCAGCGTGTTCGCGGAAGGAATGTCGAGCCCTGACTCGACGATCGTCGTCGACAGGAGCACGTCGTAGCGGCCCTCGTAGAAGGCGCTCATCACATCCTCGAGCTGCGTAGGCGGCATCTGCCCGTGGCCGACGACGAACCTCACCTCGGGCGCCTGCTCGCGCAGGAACGCCTCGAGATCGGGCAGATCCTTGATGCGCGGAGCGACGTAGTAGGCCTGGCCGCCTCGATACTTCTCCCGCAGGAGAGCCTCCCGGATCGACACCGGGTCCCAGGGCGTGACGTAGGTGCGCACGGCCAGCCGGTCGACCGGCGGCGTCGCGATGATCGACATCTCCCTGATGCCGGAAAGCGCCATCTGCAGGGTTCGCGGGATCGGCGTCGCCGTCAGGGTCATGACGTGCACTTCGGCCCGCAGGGCCTTCAGGGCTTCCTTGTGCTTGACCCCGAAGTGCTGCTCCTCGTCGACGATGACCATGCCCAGGTCCTTGAACTGGACCTGCTTGGACAGGACCGCATGGGTCCCCACCACAATCTCGACCTCGCCTTTCGCCAGGGCCTCCCGTGTCTCTGCAGCCTCGGCTGCGGGGACCAGCCGCGAGAGCCGCCGCACCCTCACCGGCCATCCTTTGAAGCGCTCGACGAAGGTCGAGTAGTGCTGGCGCGCCAGCAGGGTGGTGGGGCAGACGATCGCCACCAGCCGTCCGCTCATGGCC
>DASXGQ010000055.1:0-1785 GCA_036488995.1 Caulobacteraceae bacterium | reverse complement strand
TTGGCTCGCCCCGATCCTGCCGGGCGTCCGCGCGCTTGCGGCCCTGAAACCGCCCGCGCTCGAGGCCGCGCTGCGCACGCTCATTCCCTGGGACCTGCAGCGCCGCCTGGACGCTGAGGCGCCGGCCCGCTGGATCGCCCCCACCGGCAACAGCTTCGCCATCGACTACGCCGCCGACGCCGGCCCCCGCGTCGATGTCCGGGTTCAGGAGGTCTTTGGCCTCACCGCCCATCCCAAGGTCGCCGGCGCGCCGTTGACCTTCTCGCTGCTGTCGCCCGGCCACAAACCGATCCAGACCACTCAGGATCTCCCAGGCTTCTGGAAGGGCTCATGGAAGGATGTGCGCAACGACATGCGGGGTCGCTATCCCAAGCACGTCTGGCCCGAGGATCCTTCCGTCGCCGAGCCCACGGCTCGCGCCAAGCCGCGCGGGACGTGAGCGCGCCTTAGGCCGCCGCTTTGAGCTTGCGATCGTTGGGATGTTCCGCCCGGAAGCCGATGGCGATGCGGTTCCACGCGTTGATCGCGGTGATCAGCACCGTCAGATAGACGATCTCTTCCTCGGTGAAGTGCGGCTTGAGGCCCTCATAGTCGGCGTCCGGCGCGTGGGTCTCGGCGACCTTGGTCAGGGACTCCGTCCAGGCCAGCGCCGCCCGCTCGCGCGGCGTGTACATCGAAGATTCTTCCCAGGCGTCGAGCAGGTAGATCCGCTCTTCGCGCTCACCCGCGGCGCGGGCGTCGGCGGTGTGCATGTGCAGGCAGTTGGCGCAGCCGTTGATCTGCGAGCCGCGGATCTTCACCAGCTCGATCAGCGACGGCTCCAGCGAGCTGGCTTTGATCACCGCTTCTAGCGCCATCAGCGGCTCCAGCGCCTTGGGGGCCACGGTGTAGAGGTTCAGTCTTTGGGTCATGCGCTTACTCCATGTCTCGATGGAGCCTAGACGCGCCGGCGGGCACGGTTGTGACACGCGGACTGGAAAAAGGAGCCGCTGGCCCAAGCCGCGGAGAGGCGCCGCTAGCGGTTGCCGAACGGATAGAGGGTGATCAGCGTCATCCGCGAATTCACCGGGAAGCGGCGCACGATGACGCCGCGGCCCCTGGCGGTCCCGGCTTCGACGGCCTTCGCCGTAGCCGCCGCGTCCCTCAGGTCGCCCATGCTGAGCCAGGGCGCCTGGGCGGGGAGGTCATTGCGGCAGCAGTGGGCGCCGTAGATCGTCGTGTCAGCGGGCAGGGTCGCCAACAGGCGGTCGGCGGTCGCCGCATAGGCCGAAAGGCTGGAGTCCGGAATAAACTCGTAGAGGCTGGTCGGATAGATCAGGTCGCCGGCGAACAACAGCTTCGTCGCCGGGTCGAACACCGAGATCGAGGTCGCCGTATGCCCCGGCGTCCAAAGCACCCGCACCTGGCGGCCGCCCAGATCGATGAGGCTGTCCGGCTTGACCCACGCGCGGACCCGGAACCCCGGCAAGCCGTCGCCGGCGCCGAGCGTCCCCATCACCTGATAGCGCCCTAGGCGGACCAGGCCGTCCTGCAGTCGCGAGCGCGTCTGCGGCAGGTCGACCAAGGCGATGAAGGACGCGAACATCAGGCCGTTGGTGTGGTCGAAGTGCAGGTGCGTCGGGAGCACTGTCACCGGCAGGCGGGTGAGCGTTGCCAGCACCGGGCGAATGTCGTGGTCGGGGCTCGATCCGGCATCGATCAAGAGGGCCCGGGATTTGCCCAGCAGCAGGTATTCGTAGTTGTCGGGATCGCCCAGAGGCTCGCCCAGCGCATAGGTGTCCGGTG
>DASXGQ010000007.1:0-1607 GCA_036488995.1 Caulobacteraceae bacterium | reverse complement strand
TCCGGGCCTCCTCCCCCGCGCCGTAGCTCGCACCTGCGCGCGCGGGCGCCCACTCGCCGTAGGCCCAGAGGAAACAGAAATCGAAGGCGGCGTCGCCTGGGCCGGCGTCGGTGAAATCGATCACGCCCGCCAACTGTTCGCCCCCTGGAGCGAGAAGGATGTGATCTTCGCTCAGGTCGCCGTGAATGAGCACCTTGGCCGCCTGGTCGACCACCTCGGGGAACACCTCGTAAAACCGGTCCACGCGAGTCAGCAGTTCAGGGGCAAGTTCGGCTGCAATCACCTCGCGTCGCCGCCAATGGTCGGCGGCAAACGCGGAGCCCGTATGCGCCGGCGCCGGACCGCCGTCAGTCGGCGCGATCAGGTCGATCGGCAGGGCGTGGAGGCAGGCCAGGAAGCCGCCGAGCTCGTCGACCAGCCGCTCCTGGATCCGGCGCGCCAGAGAGGCGAACATCTCTTCGCTCAAGGGCTTGCCGAGGATCAGTCGATAGCCGGCGAACGCCCCGTGGGCGGCAGTCATTTCGTAAAGCGGTGTCGTCAGCGGCGAGACGGCGTTCAGCCGCTCCAGCAGGCGTCGCTCGCCGGCGGCGTAGCGCGCAGCGGCCGGCGATCGGGGAAACCGGAAGACCCAGGACTCGTCCAGGAAGACCACCGCGTGATCTTCGCCGTCATCGTTCAGAACGGCGCGGTCGAATGTGAGATCGGGGAATTCGTCCTTGATGCGGGCGACCAGGCCGAAGAGATCGACCTTCCCCTGCCGCAGTTCAGACCCCGCCACGCCGGTCAATTCCCCATACGGGACTGACGTCCCGCGCATCTGGTTGCCAGTCCCTGTCCTGGCCGGTATGCCCGATTTCGACAGGAAAGCATTCTCACCCCCACCTCCGCCGCGCCTCGAGCGCGTACGGCCGCTTGCGGCCATTGCTAACTGTCGGAATATTCCATGACTTTGAAGATTGTGCGCCGGGCCGCCGGCGCTGACTGCATGTCGATACTCGCCCAACTGCCCGAGTGGTTCGGAATACCCGAGTCCAACGCCGAATACGCCGAGGCCGCCGAACGCGAGCAGGCCTGGGTGGCGGAGGAGTCGGGCGAGGCTCTTGGACTTATGGTCCTGGTGGACCAGGGCCTTTCGGCGATCGACGTCCATCTCCTCGCCGTTCGCCCAAATCTCCACCGACAAGGCGTGGGCCGGGCGCTGATCGAACGCGCCTGCGCCGTCGCCCGGGAGCTGGCAAAGCCCTATGTGACCGTGAAGACGCGTGGTCCCTCGCTGCCTTACGAGCCTTACGAGCACACACGGGCGTTCTACGAGGCCGTGGGCTTCGAGCCCCTGGAAGAACTCACCGCCATCTGGGGCCCCGAAAATCCCTGCCTTATCATGATCATGCGAGTATCGGGGTAGGTTGGTAGAGAGTATCGTAGCTATTTGAGCGTGGCCTTCTTTATCAACCTTCTCGCCTTGCGGGACTGTCGCGAAAGCCACCCCCTTTCTTCCTGTCATGTATGGACGGCCCCTTCCCGGCAAGTGGGGCTTTGGTCTGATCGGCGAGCAGTCTGGAGCGGTCATGTATCCGGCCTTTGAGTGCGGCCGAGTATGGCCGCTG
>DASXGQ010000165.1:0-22136 GCA_036488995.1 Caulobacteraceae bacterium | reverse complement strand
TCGCCATGCGGGATGGCGTGAAGCTGGCGGCGAATGTCTACCTGCCGGAAGGTAAGGGTCCGTGGCCCGTGATCCTGACCCGCACGCCCTATCTCAAGGACGGACAGCTGGTCTCGGCCTCGATGGTCCATCACTTCACCGACGCGGGCTACGCGTTCGTCGCGCAGGACGTCCGCGGCAAGGGCCGTTCGCAAGGCTTCTACCAGGCCTTCGCCAACGACATCGATGATGGTTACGACACCGTCGAGGGCCTGGCGAAGGAGCCCTGGAGCAATGGACACATCGGCATAACCGGCGCTTCGGCCATGGGGATCACGTCCAACCTGGCCGCGGTCGCCGCTCCGCCGCATCTGCAGGCGGCTTATGTGATCGTGGCGCCGAACGAGACCTTCACCACCTCGTTCATGGGCGGCGTGCCCAAGGAGAAGGACACGATCGGCTGGCTGAAGGCCGAGGGCGTGGACCAGGAGACGATCGACCGGGCCGAGGCCGGCTCCGTGCGCAGCGTCGCCGCCGACCGCCTCGGGCCTGGCCAAGAGCTGAAATACGTGAAGATCCCGATGTGGAACGTCGGCGGGTGGTACGACATCTTCAACACCGGTTCGGTCTACAACTTCGAATACCTTCAGAACCACGGCGCCAAGGGCGCGCGCGGCAATCAAAGACTGACCATGGGGCCGTTCGGCCACGGCCCCCTGAGCGGCGACCTCGCCTATCCCAGCGAGGACCGTCTCAACATCGTTGGCAGCGGCGACATCCGCTGGTTCGATCACTGGCTGAAGGGCGCCCAGAACGGAGTGATGGACGAGCCTCCGGTGGACGTTTTCATGATGGCCTCGGCGGAGAAGGGCGCCTATTCGCCGAAGAACCGGCGGATCCAGGCAGCCAACTGGCCCCTCGCCTATCGTGAGACCCGCTATTACCTCGCGCCGGACCGTGCCCTCTCGACGAGCCCGCCCAAGGCGGCGGAGGACAAGGTCTCCTACCCCTTCGACCCCGCCCACCCGGTTCCCACCATCGGCGGCTCCAACCTGATGTTTGAACGCGGGCCGATGGACCAGCGGCCGATCCAGGGACGCCAGGACTACCTACGCTTCCAGACGCCGGCCCTCGACAGGGATGTGGCCATCGCCGGGCCGGTGAAGGTCGAGCTCTACGGCGCCACGGACGGGCAGGACACGGACTTCGAGGCCAAGCTCGTCGATGTCTATCCCGACGGCTACGAGGCGCTCGTGCTCGATGCCCCGATCCGCGCCCGGTATCGGCACGGGCGCATGCCCGACCAGGTCCAGATGATGACGCCGGGGGCGCCGGAGGAGATGACCATCGACCTCTGGAACACAGCCCTGACCTTCGAGAAGGGCCACCGCATCGCCCTGCACATCACCTCCTCCAACAGCCCGCGGTTCGAGGTGAACGACAACAACGGCGAGGCGCCGGGCGAGCACCGCCAGCCTCGCGTGGCGACCAACACCATCTACTTCGACAAGGACCACCCCTCGGCCCTCGTGCTGCCGGTGGTCTATCTCGACGATCACTCAACTGAGGGAGACGCTCGATGACCCAGACCGAGGTGAGGATCCCCACGCCCGACGGCGAGGCGCGAGCCTATACGTTCACGCCGCAGGGCCAGGGGCCGTGGCCGGCGGTGATCTTCTACATGGACGCTCCGGCGATCCGCCCGGCCCTGTTCCAGATGTGCGAGCGTCTCGCCTCCCACGGCTACTTTGTCCTGCTGCCCGACATGTTCTGGCGCGCCGGCCCCTATGCGCCGATCGACCTGAAGTCGGCCATGGCGAGCGACGAGAAGCGCCGCGAGGTGTTCGGAAAGCTGATGGGCTCAACGGATCCGGAGCGCTCGACGCGCGACACCGGCGCCTTCCTAGACTGGCTGGCCAAGCAGCCGCACGCGAAGGCCGACAAGGTCGGGGTCACCGGCTACTGCATGGGGGCGAGCCTGGCTCTGCGCGCGGCGGGGAACTATCCCGACCGAGTGGTCGCCGCCGCCGGTTTCCATGGCGGGCGCCTGGCCACAGATGCCTCGGACAGCCCGCACCTGCTCGCGCCGAAGATCAAAGCCAAGGTCTACATCGCCGGCGCAGACGAGGATGCGGGCTTTCCGCCCGAACAGGCGGACAAGCTTCGCGATGCGCTCACCGCGGCGGGCGTGAGGAACGAGGTGACCATTTATCCCGGCGCAAAGCACGGCTACGCCCCGCCCGACATGCCGGTCTACAACGAGGCCGCGGCCGAGCGACACTGGCGCGAGTTGGTCAAGCTGCTCGACGAGACGCTGAAGAAGGAAAAGGCTTCAGCCTGACAGGAAGATCTGTGGGGACGCCCCGATGCGTGAGGTCGTCGCCGTCGCGCTTAGCGAGGACCATCGCTTCTCCAAGCAGGTGGTCGACGAGATCCGGCTCATCGCCGGTGTCGGGGTGGAGGGCGACTGCCACGGCGGCGCCTCCATCCAACATCGCTCGCGCGTCGCGCGTGATCCCACCCAGCCGAACCTGCGTCAGGTCCACCTGATCCACGAGGAGCTCTTCGCCGAACTGCGCGCCCGTGGCTTCGACATCCAGCCCGGCGCGATGGGCGAGAACGTCACCACCCGTGGGCTTGACCTGCTCGGCCTGCCGCAAGCCACACGCCTGCGACTGGGCGACGAAGCCGTGGTGGAGATCACGGGCCTGCGCAACCCGTGCCTGCAGCTGGATCGCTACCGGAAAGGCCTGATGCAGGCGGTCCTCGAGCGCGATCCTGACGGGACCTTGATCCGCAAGGCCGGTGTGATGGCGATCGTCCTGAAAGGGGGCGTGATCAGGCCCGGCGACCCTATCGATATCGAGCTTCCGGCGGGAGAACCGCGGCCGCTGACGCCGATCTGAGACGCTTCGTCAGCAGGCCGGCAGGTTGACCGCAAGGCCGCCCAGCGAGGTCTCCTTGTAGATCTCGCTCATGTCGGCGCCGGTTCGCTTCATGGTGGCGATCACCTTGTCCAGGCTGACCGAATGTTGGCCGTCGCCCAACAGGGCGAGGCGGGAGGCGTCGATGGCCTTGATCGCGCCCATGGCGTTTCGCTCGATGCAGGGGATCTGCACCAGGCCCCCGATGGGATCGCAGGTCAGGCCCAGATTGTGCTCCATGGCGATCTCGGCGGCGTTCTCCACCTGGGCGTTTGTCGCGCCAAGCGCCGCGGCGAGGCCTGCCGCCGCCATGGAGCACGCGACGCCCACCTCCCCCTGGCACCCGACCTCCGCGCCGGAGATCGAGGCGTTGCGCTTGTACAAGGCCCCAACGGCGCCCGCAGTCAGCAGGAAAGCCCGCCGGCCCGCCGGCGTCCCGCGATGAAATCGGTCGTAGAAGCGAAGGACTGCGGGGACGATCCCGGCGGCGCCATTGGTCGGGGCGGTGACAACGCGACCGCCCGCGGCGTTCTCCTCGTTCACCGCGAGCGCCCACAGATTGACGAAATCCATCGCCGCCAGCGGATCGGTGATCGCCTGTTCGGCGCGCGAGCGGATCGCGTCGAGGATCTGCCGCGCCCGCCGCTTGACCTTGAGACCGCCGGGCAGCTCGCCCTTCTGGCTCATTCCGCGGTCGATGCACGCCTCCATCGCCCCAAAGATCGCATCGAGCCTCGTCTCCACCTCCGGTTCGCCCAGGCGCGCGGCCTCGTTGGCCATCATCAGCTGCGCGATGGTGAGCCCGTCCCGCTCCGCCAAGTCGAGGAGTTCGTGCGCGGAAGCGAACTCGTAGGGGGCGGCGGTGTCGGGCGAGGGGTCGTTGCCCAGGATCTCGTCCTCGTCGCGGATGAAGCCGCCGCCGATCGAGTACCAGGTCCGCTCGTCCAGCACCGCGCCCTCGGCATCCAGGGCGGTGAAAGTCAGGGCGTTGGGGTGAAAGGCGAGCCGCTCGCGTCCGGCCCAGACGATGTCGCTCGTCTCGTCGAAAGCGACCGGCTGGCGACCCGCCAGCTGCAGGTCGCCGCCGGCCCGGATGTCGCGCAGGGCCGTCTCGGCGGCGTCGGCGTCATAGGCCGCGGCGGTGAAGCCGCAGAGGCCCAGAATGACCGCCCGATCGGTGCCGTGGCCGCGCCCCGTCAGCGCCAGGGAGGCGTAGAGCTTGACCCGGACCCTGGCGACGGAACGGTCAGCGACGCGCGCGGCAAAGGCCGCAGCGGCGTCCATCGGCCCCATGGTGTGCGAGCTCGAGGGCCCGACACCCAGCTTGAACAGATCGAAGACGCTCGTCGCCACATAGACCCGATATCAGGGCTTGGACCACTTGGGCAGGGCCGCGGCCTCATCGCGCGTCAGGCGACGCATGGATATCACGGGACACTGGTGGGGAACGCCTGCGCCGTGATTGATGATGGTGGCTTCGACGGGAATGCAGATCCAGGGGCTGGTTCCGGTCACCCTCAGACCGATGTTCAGTCGGTAGGGCAGCTCCAGGCAGTTGTTTTGCAGGCCGAGTTTCCAGAACTCGTTCACACCGACCCTCAGATAGACGGTCTGGCTGTCGGGCGCGTTGAAGCTCTCCACCATGGTCGAGAGGATACATCGGTTGTCGTGACGTTCGGCAGCGAGGCTGGAACTGGCGGCAGCCATGGCCAGCAGCAGGCCCAGGCTCAGACAGCGGACGCTTCGAGATAGGCTCAAACGGTCCTCCTTCCTCAGGGCGCCCGTCCCGAGACTACGGGAGACGCCACAGAGAAGTTTACCGCGCCGCCCCGGAGCCCTCCAGTTCAACCGGTACGAAATAACCGCGACGATCGTGAACTTCCCCGCGACATGGCCGTTTTGGGCTTTCGATGAACCGCAGCAACAAAATCGGCGCCTGCGAGTTTAGATGCTACCGATTCAAAGCGTACCCTCCAATTGGGAGAAATCCATTGACAGTATTTTGCTGCGTTGTAACATTCGCCGAGGGCATTGAGGGTCGGCATATTTATTAAAATTTAAGTAACTGAGGCCAGCTCAGTGTTCCAGAGTCTTGCCCGGCGGAGGTCGAAATGAACCTTCGCTTTAATCACCTCGGCGGGATGCGCGACGTAGGCCGCGCGTTCGCACGGCTCAAGGCGTTCACCGACGCGCTCGGCGCGGCGGGGGTCACGCAGCTCGAATACCAGGCCATGCTGCTGATGAAGACCCGCCCCGGCGAGTGCATCACCGTTGGCGATCTGGCTCGGCAGCTGAAGTTGTCCAGATCGTTCTCGAGCCGCCTGGCCGACCGGCTCGTGGACAACGAGTTCGCCCTGCGGTGTCGGCGGTCGTCAGAGACCCTTGTCCAGCTGAGCGCTCGCGGCGGGGAGATCCTCGCCGGCCTGGCGGCGCGGCATCTGGAGGAGATGCGCGCAGCAGAGCAGATCCTCACCTGCGCCGCGGCGACACCGTACGAGGGTTGAGGCGGCCCTACGGCCCATGTCCCGTACGGGCTGGCTGATCCTCCTCGTCGCCCTGGCCATATCGGTCGCGATCACCCTCGCCACCCACGGACACTTCGTGCTCGTCGCCCTGCCGCTCCTTTTCGGAGCGCCGCTTGCAGCGATCTTTCGCCGTCGGCGATGAGATCGAGGCTCGCCCTTTCTCTTGTCGCACGCTAGTCGCAGGATCGGCATAGGGGGAGCCGATGACAACGAACGATTTCGCGGCCCTGGATGAACAGAAGTTCAAGGCCTTTCACTGGCGCGCCACTCTCACGACAGGCCTTGGGGTCTTCTGCGACGGCTACGACCTCACCTCTGTCGGCATGGTTTTGCCGGAAATTCTCGCCCATTTCGGCCACGCCAAGCTCACGGGCCTCGAGAGCGCCCTGCTCGCCGCCTCGGCCCTCGCCGGCGCAGCCATAGGAGGTCTCGGCTTCGGCCTCCTCGGCCAGCGCGGACGTAAGAACTTCTACGGCTTCGACGTCCTGATCCTTGGCCTCGCGGCGATCGCCCAGGCATTCGCCCCGAGCGTCGCCGCCCTGATCGCCATCCGCTTCATCCTCGGGATCGGCGTCGGCGGCGACTATGTCCTCTCCCCCATGATCATGGCGGAGCACTCCAACCGGGCCAATCGCGGCCGGGCGATCGGCCTGGGCTTTGGCACGATGTGGCCGCTGGGCGCCCTCGCGGCGACCTTGGTCGACCTTGCCCTCAAGGCGGCCGGCGTGGACCCAGACCTGCGCTGGCGTCTCGTCCTGGCGGGCGGCGCGATCCCTGCGTTCGCTGTAATCTACTTGCGGCGCACGATGCCCGAGACTGCGCGCTATCTCGCCCGCCTGGGTGGCAAGGCTGACGAAGCCGCGACGGTGATCGCCCAGATCAGCGGCGAGCGCTCCACCGCCCCTGCGGCCGACCGACGGCCATTCGGCCAGGTGCTCGCCCAGCACGCGCGGCCGATCCTCGCGGCCGCCTTGCTGTGGATGCTCTACGACCTCGTGGTCTACGCCTCGATCCTGTTCGGCCCCTCGCTGATCGCCGGGAGCCTCGGACTTACCTCCATCACCTTCAACCTGGTGATGTACATCGGCTTCACCCTGCCCGCCTCGGTGCTGTTCTCGATCTTCGTGATCGACCAGTTTGGTCGAAAGCCCCTTCAGGTCTGGGGCTTCGTCGGCGGAGCCGTCACCATTGGCGTCTTCGCCCTGCTCCAGCGGCAGCTGTCGGCCGTGCCCATCGTCGCCCTGCTGGTGTTCGGCCTCTTCAACGTCGCCGCGACGGGTCCGGGCCTCGTCTCGGGCGGCGGAATCCTGGGCGTCGAACTCGCGCCCACGCGCGTGCGCAGCTTCGCCCAGAGCATAACCGTGGCCGGCGGCCGGATCGGCGCGACTGTCAGCACCTTCGCCTTCCCCCTGCTGTTCGGGGCGATCGGGCGGGCGGCGACCTATTGGATCCTCGCCGGGCTTGGCATCTTGGGCGCTCTTCTCACCTGGCTCCTCGTGCCGGAGACCGGCCGCCTCTCTCTCGAGAAGATCACCGGGGAAGACGCCCTGGAAGCCGGCGCTCCGGTCTAGCCCGAAACGCCGGCCTCAGAGAGGCGGCCTCAGGCCGCCTCTTCGGCAGGTTCCTCGGTCACGAACCCCTTCCAGCCGGCCATGTATTCGACGAAGGCCGGACCCAAGCCCTCGCTTCGCAGATAGGCTCGGGTCACCGGCAGAGGCGCTGAACCGAAGTCGGGATCGGCGGCGACGCGGTGGGGGAAGTCGTGGTGCAGGATCGCCGCACGGCCGAGGATCGCGAAGTCGAGGCCATGCTCGAGCACGCGCCGGCTATCCGCTGCGGTCATCAACTTGCCGGCCGCGCCAAGGCGGGTCGTCCCGCGCGGCAGCTCCGCAAACCAGTCGATCAGCGGCTTGGAGGCATACTCGGCCTCGATCGGGGCCTTGAAGACGTCCCACAGCGACATGTCGAGGTAGTCGAGGTCGCCGGAAACAAGCATCCGGGCCGCGAGGTCCCTCTGCTCGGCGAAGCGAAGCCCGAAGCGCTCGGGCGACAGCCGAAGGCCCAGCTGGAAATCGGGCCGGGTCTGCGCGCGCACGCCTGCGATGATCTCGAAGATCAACCGCGCTCGGTTCTCCGCCGATCCGCCGTAGCGGTCGGTGCGCTGGTTCAGCTCGGGGCTGAGAAATGCGCAGAGGATGTAGCCGTGGGCGCCGTGCAGCTCGACGCCGTCGAATCCGGCGCGCTCGGCTCGCACCGCCGCAGCGATGAAGTCCTCCCGCAGCTGCTCAACCTCGGCTTCGCTGAGCGCCCGCGCGCCGGTCTCGGCGTTGTCAGAGGGCCCGACTGGCGCCTCGCCAGTCAGCTCCTTGGGCGAGCGGATGCCTGCATGGTGCAGCTGGACGGAGGAAACCGCGCCCTTGGCCCGGATCGCGTCCGCAAGGCGCTTGAGGCCCGCCAGATGATCGTCGGAGAAGACTCCCAGCTGGCCGGGGAAGCCCTGGCCGATCCCCTGGACGTGGGCCGCGCAGGTCATGACGAGCGCAAACCCGCCATCTGCTCGGTAGGTCAGCCAGTTGAACTCGTCGTCCGAGAGTTTTCCGTCGGCATGGCTCTGCGAATTGGTAAGCGGCGCGAGCGTGAAGCGGTTCTTCCACGCCGGGCCGCGTCGCAGGGTCAAGGGTTCAAACAGATCGGTCATCGAGGCTCCTGAGGCGTCGGTTGCACGAAGCAGCTCGAAAGCTAGGTCGGCCGATCCGGATCACAACCCTAGGAAATCTCGCAGGGCGTTGACCCAGGCCCCGCTCTGGCGCAATCGCGGCGCATGAGCCTCGAGACCCTGAGCAGCCACGCCTGCCATGGCGGAGCGCAAAGCTTCCACCGTCACCACAGCGCCTCCACCGGAACGCCGATGCGCTTTGGCGTCTTCACGCCGCCGGGAAGCGGCCCCTTCCCTGTCCTGTGGTGTCTTGCCGGCCTCACATGCACGGAGGAGACGTTCGCCATCAAGGCCGGCGCCCAGCGACTCGCCGCCGAGCTCGGCCTGATGCTCGTCACGCCCGACACGAGTCCCCGCGGCGAGGGCGTGGCCGACGATCCCGAATACGACATGGGTCAGGCGGCGGGCTTCTACCTGGATGCGACCCAGGCGCCGTGGGCCGCACACTTCAAGACCCGGTCCTGGCTCGAGCGCGAACTGCCGGAAATCCTCGACAGGGCCTTCCCGGCCGATCTCGCCCGCCAGTCGATCACCGGCCACTCCATGGGCGGGCATGGCGCACTCACCTTCGCCCTGCGCCAGCCAGGTCGCTTCCGTTCAGTCTCGGCTTTCGCGCCGATCGTTTCGCCGATGAACTGCCCCTGGGGCGAGAAAGCGCTCACAGGCTATCTCGGAGCCGACCGCGCGAACTGGCGCGCCTACGACGCCTGCGCCCTTATCGACGACGGCGCTCGTGCGGATGCCATCCTGGTCGACCAGGGCGAGGCCGACCCCTACCTCGCCGAACAGCTCAAGCCGGAGCTCCTCGAGACTGCCTGCGCGAAGGCGGGCGTCCCCCTCACCCTGCGCCGCCACGCCGACTACGATCACAGCTACTGGTTCATCCAGGGCGTCATCGACGACCACCTGCGCTGGCACGCCGAGCGTCTCGCGGCCTGACGATTGCGTCCGACGCGCCTCCAGCCCATCTTCGCCCGATCGTGAGCCTCGTCCTGGACCATCGCCCCACCACAGTCGCCGATGCGCGGCCGAACCTCTCGCGCCTGACCCGCGCGCAGATGCAGACGGCGCTGGTCGAGGCGGGCGTCTGCGCTCCCTCACAGGCTCGAATGCGCCGTGATCAGATCTGGGGCTGGATCCACAACCGCGGCGCCGTGAGCTTTGAGGTGATGACGAACATCGCCAAGGAGGCGCGCGTCGCACTCGACGCGGCCTTTACGCTCGACCGGCCTCAGATCGTCGAGCGTCGCCAGAGCGTGGATGGCGTGATCAAGTGGTTGATCCGCTTCGCCCCGGGGATCGAGGTCGAAACGGTGTTCATCCCGGACGTCGGCCGCGCCGGCGCCCTGTGCGTCTCCAGTCAGGTCGGCTGCACGCTCAACTGCACCTTCTGCCATACCGGCACCCAGGCCCTGGTGCGCAACCTCACCGCCGGGGAGATCGCCGCCCAGGTGCAGGTCGCCCGCGACGACCTTTCCGAATGGACCGCCGTCGACGGCGAGCGCCGGCTGACCAACATCGTCTTCATGGGCATGGGCGAGCCGCTCTACAACCTGGATAATGTCGCCGACGCCATCGACGTCATCTCCGACGAGCAGGGCATCGCGATCTCGCGCCGGCGCATCACGGTCTCCACGTCGGGCGTCGTCCCAAGCATCCCGGAACTGGGCGCGCGGACCGGGGCCATGCTGGCCATCTCTCTGCACGCCACCAACGATCCGCTGCGCGACGAACTGGTCCCGCTGAACCGGCGCTATCCGATCGCCGACCTACTTGCCGCCATCAAGGCCTATCCGGGCCTGTCGAACGCCAAGCGCGTGACCTTCGAGTACGTCATGCTCAAGGGAGTCAACGACTCTCCGGCCGAGGCGCGCGCCCTGGTGAAGCTGCTCGCCGGCATCCCGGCCAAGATCAACCTGATCCCTTTCAACCCATGGCCCGGGTCCGGCTATGAGTGCTCCTCGCACTCGACGATCAAGGCCTTCGCCGACATCGTGAACCGCGCCGGCTACGCCTCGCCCATCCGCACCCCGCGCGGACGCGACATCCTCGCCGCGTGCGGCCAGCTCAAGTCGGAAAGCGAGAAACTGCGCGCCAGCGCCAGGCGCGCGTTAGCCGCACAGAACGACTGAACTAGTCGCGGCTTCTTGCGGCGACGCGGGTATCAGCCCCCGCTATGGACTCGCGCTTCAGGTTGATCATCACCTTGGCCACGTCTTTGCGCATGCCGGCGCGGACCAAGGGGGCGGGCGCCATGATGTCGGCGGACACCAGGTTCTCGTAGATCACGCGCGTCGCGGTCCCGCCCTGAAGCGCAACCAGGCGCCACTCGCCCTGCTCTTCCTTCAGATCGCCCCCGGCTTTCTGGAATTTGATCACCGAGTAGGGCTGCAGCTGTTCTCGGACCACGTTGTGGATCGTGGGAACGATGAAATTGCCCTTGGTCACCGTCTCGCGCACTTCGGTGTTGTGCGCCGGGTCGCTCTC
Organism: Caulobacteraceae bacterium; assembly: GCA_036488995.1. Classification (GTDB taxonomy): domain Bacteria; phylum Pseudomonadota; class Alphaproteobacteria; order Caulobacterales; family Caulobacteraceae; genus Acaudatibacter. Next base: position 11,505 of record DASXGQ010000165.1, on the reverse strand, counting down.
CAGGATGCGGCAGCTGGTCACCGTCACCACCAGGCGGTTGGCCTTGGCGCAGTCGCTCATCACCGACCACACGACCTTCGGTGGCGCCGGAATATCGATGGCGGCGTGGATCAATACCGCGCCGTCTGGAGCCGGGTCGACCTGGGACACGGGCCGGCCGTCTTTGAGGTCCTGTTCGCCGCTCGCCGTGGGGGCCCAGGCCGGAGCGGCAGTGGCGCTGAGGCACGAAACCGCCAGGCATGACGCGCCAAGCGCGATATACGCGAACTTCATCGAGACCGGGGGCTCCAGTTTGTCGTCCTGGGGGACGGGCGGCGAGTCGGCGTGTTGCACGCGCGCTACGTTTCGCTGAGCGCGCGCTGATTCCCGAAAAACGGGGCGTAAGTGAGACGCGCGTACGGCGGCCATGCGTACTTCAGCGCGCAAGGTGGGCCGCCGTTGCTTCGATCGCCTCGACCAGCGAGATCCGTCGGATTTCGACGCCCTCGGGCAGGCCCGAAAAGAGCCGCGTCGGCGCGGCCGCGTCCAGCATGACGAAAACGCCCCTGTCGCCCTCGCGGCGGATCAGCCGGCCGAAAGCCTGGGCGATCCGCGCCCGCGCCTGGGCGTCGTCATAGGTCTTGCCGCCGAACCGGCTGCGCCGCGCCTTGTGCAGGATGTCGGGCCTGGGCCACGGCACGCGGTCGAACACCAGCAGGCGCAGGGATCGACCGGGCACGTCCACGCCATCGCGCACGGCATCGGTGCCCAGAAGGCAGGCGTCTTCCTCGGCCCGGAAGATGTCCACGAGGGCGCCGACCTCCAGCGGATCGACGTGCTGAGCGTAGAGGGCCAGCCCCTTGTCCGCGAGCGGTGCGGCGATCCGCTCGTGAACGGCCTTCAGCCGGCGGATGGCGGTGAACAGCCCGAGCGCGCCGCCGCCGGCCGCGAGGAACAGCTCGCGCATCGCCGAGGCGACCTGGCGAGGGTCGTCGCGCCCCACGTCGGTGACCACCAGCGCCAGGGCGTCCGCCGCATAGTCGAACGGCGAGGCCAACCGCAGGGTCTTGGGCCGGTCCGAAAGCCGCGCTGCGCCGGTGCGCATCTCGGCGATGGCGAAGGGATCAGCGTGGCCCGCATCGGCCAGGGTAGCGCTCGTCACAAGCACCCCGTGCGCAGGCGCGATTACTGCGGCGTGGAGCGGTTCGGTCGGATCGACCCAGTGGCGGCGGCAGGCCGCGTCCACGATGCGCCCGTAGAGGAAGGTGGCCTCGAACCAGTCGACGAAGTCCGGATCGTCGTCGGCGTCCTCGTCGATCGCCGCCAGCATCGAGCGCCAGGCCGGCAGGATGTTACGGGCGCGCCGCTCAAGTCCCCGCAGGGCGCCTTCGATGCGCGCGCGCTCCGACTGCGCCAGCGTGTCCGCCTCCTCGTCGAGCACATCCTCGAGCAGCCGCGAGAGAGCCTGCAGGGGACCCTCGATCGCCCCGATCGCCGCAGCGGCGGCGCGCGCGCTCTCGCGCACGCCATCGAGGGCCGGCCGCGCCGCGCATTCCATTCCAGAGTCGGATGGCGCCGCCCGGGCGCGCAGCTGCTCGAGCACGGCCGCCAGGAAAGTCTCGATCGGTCCCGAGGGCGTCGCCTCGCCCACCCCTGGCGCTATGCGGCCAGACCAGCCCTCGCCCGGCAGGGCGGAGGCGGCGCGCACGGCCGAATCCAGGGCCAGCCGCGCATCCTCGTGATCGCCCAGCACCTCTTCGAGGCGCAGCTCCAGCCCGCGGCCGCGCCGGCCACGCCCCTCGGGGCCGCGGATCCAGCGGCGCATCTCCGCCGCCTCCTGTCCGGAGAGCGCGGCGGCGAAGGCGTTGTCCGCCGCGTCGAACAGGTGGTGGCCTTCGTCGAAGACGATCCGGCGCAGGGCCGCGGTCTCGGCGTCACCCGGCCGTCCCCGCGCCGCCCGACCCCGGTCGAAGGCCGCCTGGGTCAGCACGACGGCGTGGTTGGCGATCACCACGTCCGCCCGCCGCGAGGCGCGGATCTGCCGTTCGATGAAGCAGGCGCGGTAGTGCGCGCAGCCGGAATGGACGCACTCGCCCCGCCGGTCGACCAGGTTCGCCGCGCTGGCCTGGGAGGCCGGACCTATGGCGAACAAGGTCGGCAGCCAGGCGGGGAAGTCGCCGCCGGTCATGTCGCCGTCGGCGCTGGCCCGCACCCAGCGCGCCGCCAGCGCCAGGCCCACGAGGTCCGCCCCGCCCAGTCGCGCAGCGTTCACCGCCTCCTGGAAATTGAGCAGGCAGAGATAGTTCTCCCGGCCCTTGCGCACCGCCACTTTCGACGCCCGCGCCGCCGGATCGGGAAACAGCGCGCGCGCCTCCCGCTCGATCTGTCGCTGCAGGGCGCGGGTGAAGGTCGCGATCCACACGCCCGGCCCGTTCGCCTCGGCCCACAGGGACGCCGGCGCCAGATACCCCAGGGTCTTGCCGACACCCGTGCCGGCTTCGGCCAGCATCATCATCGGCTCGCCTTCCCGCTCACGCGGCTGGAAGGCGTGTGCGGATTCGCACGCGAACTCAACCTGTGTGGGGCGCGGCTCCGACAAGCCGGCCCGTTCGAGCAGCAGGCCCAGGCGCGTCGCCGCGCCCTCGGGGGAAATGGGTTTCGATCCAGGCTCGCCGGGCGGACCCTCGTCTTCCCACTCCTTCAGCCTAGTCCAGACATCCAGCCCGTCGCTGCGCCAGGGACGCGCGATCGGTTGCGAGCGCAGGGCGCCGATGACGGCCGAGGCCCACGGCCAGCCGGCGCGGCCCATGGTCTCCGCAAGGGCCAACGCCTGCTCGCGGCTCGGCGTCGGCGAAACGGCCAGATCCTGAAGCAGGACGAGACTCGCGGCTTGGAGGGTCGCCGCCTGCTCGGCCGCCCCGTGCGGCGGCTCCAGGCCAAGGGCCAGAGCGAGGCCGACGGCGGAGGGCGCGCAGAACTGCGCCGGCCGGACGAAGGCGAACAGCTCGAGCACGTCGAAAATGCGCGGACTGCGCGGTGGCGCGTGCAGCCCAAGGCGACGGGCGGTCATCGAGGCATGGCTCACCAGCACCGGGCCCGACTCGAACAGGGCCCGCGCCTCGCCCGCGCTCGCAATCCGGGCGCTTGCGCCGTCCGCCACCCCCGCCCTCGCGCCGGGCAGAACGGCAAGCGCCGGCGCCAGGTCGAGACTCACAGGGGTTACTGTCATGACTGAAGGATGACTCCTCCGCTTGTGCTACGCCACGTGTGTTAACAATTTTGCCGTTGCGTACAGGTGAGTCTTCCTAAGGCGTGTTCCGCGTGGCCGCCGGTTAGTCCGATCGTTTCCAACGTTTCAGCGAGGGGTTTCTGCATCTCCCCCTTTAGAGTTCGACATAGTTTGAAAAGGTTCAAACGGTCGATTTAGGCTCCGACCCCGCTACCTCCTCAAGAACCCATCGATCCCGGACTTCGCGCTGTCGAAGCCGAGGTTTTCGACCATGGCCGCCGAGGCGATGGCGTACGCCTCATCGAGCGGGGCCTCGATCTGGCGGTTGAAAACCGCCTTGCCCAGGGCGATCGCGTCAGGCGCCTTGGCTGCGATCGCGCTCGCCGCCTCCTCCACCGCCGCGTCGAGCTGGTCGGCGGGGACCGCGCGGTTGATCAGGCCCATGGCCGCCGCCTCCGCCGCTCCCACGAAGCGCCCGGTGAGCAGCATCTCCTGCGCGTTCTTGCGGCTCACGGCCCGGCCGAGGGCGACGCCGGGCGTGGAGCAGAACAAGCCGAGGTTGATCCCCGACACGGCGAACTTCGCAGTGTCCACGGCGAAGGCCAGGTCGCAGCTCGCCACGAGCTGGCAGCCAGCAGCCACCGCCGCGCCCTGCACGCGAGCGATCACCGGCTTGGGGCAGGCGCGGATGGCGAGCATCAGTTCCGAACAGCGCGCGAACAGCGCCTCGTGGACGGTCGGGTCGTTCGTGGCCCTCAGCTCACCGAGATCATGCCCGGCGCAGAACACCTTGCCCGCAGCGCCAAGAACGATCACGCGGACGGCGGGGTCGGTGCCGAGCTCGGCCAGCGCCTCGATCAGGGCGCTCATCATCGCGCCTGAAAGGACGTTCGCCCGCCCCGGATCGTCGAGCGTCAGCCGCGCGAGGGGGCCTTCGATCGTCCTAAGCAGAACATCCTGGACCATGCTGCGGCCTCTCTCTGAACCTCCACAAGCTCGGCCCGGCTATTCGAGGGGTCAAGCGGCCGGCTCCTCAGATCTTTCCTATCGTCGCGGCGCGCGCCTGGCGCAATTGACTCCACTCGGGTGCGTATTTCAGCGCCTGCTCGTATTTGGCACGCGCTTCTCGCCAGCGGCCCTGGCGCGCCAGGACGTCGCCCCAGGCCTTCAATGGATCGGCCCAGTGGGGTCCGCGCTGGTTCGCGGCCTGCTGCCGGGCGATCGCTCCGGCAAGATCGCCGTGGCGCGCGAGCGCCAAGCCCCATGAGTAGTAGCCGGCGGGCAGGTCTGGGGCGAGGGCGACCGCTTGGGCGTAAGCCTTCTGCGCCCCGGCCCAATCGCCGCGGTGGTCGAGGATGTCCCCCCGGAACCGGTAGCAGTCCACGAAGTGGCCGCCGGCCGTAAGCGCCGCGTCGGCCTTGTCCGGGCGGCCCGCCGCTTCTTCTGCAGGCGCGATCCAGCAGTCGTAGCCGGCATAGTTGCCTGACACGATGGGATTGGCATAGGCCGCGCCGAACGCCTCCATCTCGGCCGCAGCCCCTCGAGCGTCGCCCGCCTCCAGGGCAAGCTTGCCGCGCACGAAGTGCGTCATAGCCGCGAGACTAGGGTCGCCGACGTCGGCCTTGGCGGTCTGGAGCCGCAGTTCGGCGTCCGCAGGATCGTGCAGGCGCACATCGATGTCGGCGATCAGCGGCGCCTCGGTGAAGTCGGCGCTGCCGATGGCGGAGTGAGCCTCGGAATCGGCGATGGCCGACTCCCGCCACGCCTGGAGGTTCCAGGTCACGAGGTTCCAGTTCTCGAAATAGATCTCGGGAGCGCGGCCTCGGCCTGCGGTTGACGCCTTCAGCATGGCGACACCCCCGCGCCAGAGGGCCTCCTCGTCGCCGAGCACGAGGTCCGCGGACATGATGTTGTTGTACGCGGCCCAATAGTCCGGCTTCAGCTTCAGCGCCGCGCGGTACAGCGGCAGGCTCTGCTGCGGCGAGGCGCCGGTATTAACGAGAGCATTGGCCCACGCGTTCAGCAGATAGGGCCGATCCGCCTTGCTCGCCGTGGCGTAGGCCGCCTTGCTGAACGCGAGGGCGTCGGCGTTGCGACCGACATGGGTGAGGTATTCCGCGTAGAGCGCGGGCTCCGCCTGGCCATAGACGTACTCCGCGGCGGCGGTGGTCAGCCTGTCGAGATCCGCGGGGCCGCCTTCGAAGGTCCTGGGCAGGACGCCGTCGCCACGAACCGTCAAGGCGACGCCGCCCGCGTCGGACTGCACGAGATTCCCATCGATGTGGATGTCGCGGCCGAACCGCGCCTTGAGCATCCGGTCGATATCGCCCACGGAGACGCCGGTTTCGGGCACCTCCACCTTGATGTCGCCGGTCCAGGCGTTGGCCAGATGCCGCTGGGCGGAACTGCTGCGGGTCGCCGTCTGCAGCTGCGTGAGCGCGTCCAGCACGCCGCCGGCGACCACCTTGCCCGTCAGGCCCCGCGCGGTAAGCCCAGGCGGAACGTCGAAAGGCTCCACGATCACCGCCTTCGAGCGGGAGGCGTCGTAGAGCAGCACCAGCACGCCCAAGCCAAGGATGGTCACCACCAGGATGATAAAGACCTGAGTGGCGGCCTTCAGCCGCTCGGTGAAGCGGCGCAGCTTGAGGTTCGAAAGCTGGACCGCGCGCTGCTCGTGCAGGTGCTCCCTCTGGATGCGGACGAGGCGAGCCTGCTCTTCGAAATAGGCGGCAGCCTTCGCGGCAAGGTCTGAGTTGTCGTGCGCGACATCCATCGCCGCCGCCGCCGCCGCAGGGTCGAGCGCGGTCGCCGGGACATCGCCTTCGCCACCATCGTCCTCTTCGCGGCCGAAGAACCTCTTCAGAAAGCCGTTCTCGGCCATGCCCGCCACTCCCCTGAGCCTTCGAGCTTCGCGCCGCGCGACTTCGCACGCAACGAATCTCGCCCAATCGGAGCGCGGGGCCTGCCCGTCAGCGGTCCCAGATCGATCGAAACTCCCCACCGCCGTTCAACAGCTGGGCGGGACTGTTCTTCTCGATATGGCCGATCAACCCTCGGTAGACGCCATAGCCGATCAGTTCCTGCAGACGCTCAGGAAAGGTCTTCACGAGAGATGGGTCGAGGCCGAGCTGCTGGTTTTCCTGCTGGCGGATGAAACCGGCGCAATAGTTCATCGCGATCCCGGTGCGCCGCGCCTCCGAGACATTGCCGCCCCCGCCATGCCAGAGCGCGCCGTCCCAGAGCAGCACCGAGCCCTTCGGCATCTCGGCCGCGATGGTCTCATAGTCGCCGCCATATTCGGGGTTGTCCCGGCGGTGGCTGGCCGGAACCAGGCGCGTCGCGCCATTGGCCGCTGTGAAGTCGGTCAGCGCCCACATCGAGTTGCAGACGATCGGCCGGTGCGGCTTGTCCAGCGGGATCACCTGGTCGTCGGCATGGATCGGCTGGGCTGTCTCGCCGGGATCGATGGCGATGGAAGAGAGCGACGAGATCAGGCAGCCGTCGCCCAGGACGCCATCCACGATCGGCAGCACGGCGGGGTGGACCGGAACCTGGTCGAACGGCGCGGCATAGCGGAGCAGGTTGTAGATTCGCACCGTATGGTGGCCCTCGAACGTGTTGAGGGCCGGCTTGGCGTCAAGCTCGCGCTCGAGCCTGTCGAGCGCATTCGCCAGAGCATCCACAAGCTCCGGTTCAATTGCGCGCTCGACGATGGTGAAGCCGTCGGCCCTGATGCGTTCGATGTGCGAGGCGGTGTCCATGGCCCCCTCCTAGGATCGCCTTTGCGGCAGTCGAAAGGCGGTTCGTTCGACAAACGGTTACGCTGTCAGGCAGGGTGAAACGAACCGGGAACATGCTATAGCCGTCGGTGATGGACGGCAGCGCCCCTTCCCTGCTCCCGCCCCGCTTCGCCGACTGGTTCGTCCAGCGGGGGTGGGCGCCGCGGGCGCACCAGCTGGCGATGGTGGAGAAGGGTCGCGAGGGCCGCCACGCCCTCCTCATCGCCCCAACCGGCGGAGGCAAGACCCTGGCCGGGTTCCTGCCCAGCCTGATCGACCTCTCCACCCGGCCGCCCGCGAACGCGCCGCGCGGGATCCACACTCTCTACATCTCTCCGCTCAAGGCGCTGGCGGTCGATGTGGAGCGCAATCTGATGGCGCCCATCGCGCAGATGGGGCTGAAGGTGACCGCTGAGTCCCGCACGGGTGACACTGGAATCTCCCGGCGCCAGCGCCAGAGGGTCAAGCCGCCCGACATCCTCCTCACCACGCCCGAGCAGCTGGCCCTGTTCTGCGCCTGGGAGGGCGCACGCCTCTATTTCGAGGACCTCGCCTGCGTGATCATCGACGAGGTTCACGCCATCTGGCCGTCCAAGCGCGGCGACCTGCTGGCGCTGGACATGGCGCGCCTTCTGACCTTCGCGCCGAACCACCGTCGCGTGGGCCTGTCGGCCACGGTCGAGGATCCCGATGTGATCCGCCGCTGGCTCTCGCCCGGCGGCGCGGCGGAAGTAGACCTGGTCCGTGGCTCAGGCGGCGCCGCTCCGGTGGTGGATGTGCTGCTCTCGGAAGGCCAGGTGCCGTGGGTGGGCCACACCGCCCACCACGCCATGCCTGAGGTCTATGACGCGATCCGGCGGGCGCGCACCGCCCTGGTCTTCGTCAACACACGCTTCCAGGCAGAGTTCGCCTTCCAGGAGCTGTGGCGGCTGAATGACGACGGCCTGCCCATCGCCCTGCACCACGGCTCGCTCTCGGCCGAGCAGCGGCGCAAGGTCGAGGCGGCGATGGCCCGCGGCCAGCTGCGCGCGGTTGTGTGCACCTCGACGCTGGACCTTGGCATCGACTGGGGCGACGTCGACCTCGTTATCCAGCTCGCCAGCCCCAAGGGCGCTTCTCGGATGGTTCAGCGCATCGGCCGAGCCAACCATCGGCTCGACGAGCCCAGCCAGGCCCTCTTCGTTCCCGCCAATCGGTTCGAGATGCTCGAGTGCCAGGCCGCGCGGGAGGCCATCGCCGAGAACGCGCTGGACTCGGACCCGCCGCACCAGGGCGCTTTGGACGTGCTGGCCCAGCACATCATGGGCTGCGCCTGTTCCGAGCCCTTCGACCTCGTGACCCTCTATGAGGAGGTGCGGACCGCCGGGCCCTATTGCGAGCTTTCGTGGGAGGACTACGAACAGGTCGTCGATTTCGTCGCCACCGGCGGCTACGCGCTGCGCGTCTACGACCGTTTCGCGCGCATCGTGCGCCGCCCCGACGGGCAGTGGGTCGCGCGCAACGCCGAGACCATCCTGCGCCACCGCCTGAACGTTGGCGCGATCGTCTCGCCCGCCATGCTTTCGGTGCGGATCGCCGGCCGGCGCGGGACGGCCGGACGTAAGATCGGCGAGGTGGAGGAAGGCTATCTGGACGTGCTGGAGACCGGCGACACCTTCGTGTTCGCGGGCCAGGTCTGGCGGCTCGTGGCCGTCAGCGGCATGGACGTGCTGGTCTCGCCCGCGCCGGGCGAGGACGCCAAGATGCCTTCCTGGGGCGGCTCCAAGTTCGCCCTCTCGACCTTCCTGGCCAGCAAGGTGCGGGCGATGATGTCCGACGTCCACCACTGGCAGGTCCTTCCTGGCGATGTCCGCGAGTGGCTGGAACTCCAGCGCGACCGATCCGCCATTCCGGACACGGACGAAATGCTGCTGGAGACCTTTCCCCACGGGAAAAGGTTCTTCCTCGTGGCCTATCCGTTCGAAGGTCGCCTGGCGCACACCACTCTGTGCATGCTGCTGACCCGTCGCCTCGACCGCGTCGGAGTGGGGCCAATCGGCTTCGTCTGCAACGACTACGCCCTTGCGGTCTGGTCGGTGCGCGACATGAGCGGCCTCGACATGGCCGACCTCTTCGCCGAGGACATGCTGGGCGACGATCTCGAGACGTGGCTGGCCGAGAGCCTGATGATGAAGGCCTCGTTCAAGGCCTGCGCACTCATCGCCGGGCTGATCGAGCGGCGTTTTCCGGGCGCGGAGAAATCGAGCCGGCAGATCACCTTCTCCACTGACCTGGTCTACGACGTCCTTCGCCGCCACCAGCCAGACCACCTCCTCCTGCGATGCGCCCGTCACGACGCCGCGCGGGGGCTGGTGGACGTCGAGCGGCTGGGCCAGATGCTTGCCCGAATCAGAGGCAAGATCCGCCACGTGACTCTCGACCACCTCTCTCCCTTCTCCGTCGCGGTCATCGCCGAGATCGGCCGCCAGCGCGCCCCAGGCGAAGGCGCAGGCGAAATGACGCTCGAAAGCGCTGAGGCGCTGATCGCCGAGGCCAGCGCGTGACCGCCGGCCTCGCCATCCGGGTCGGAAACGTGGAGGCCGTGTGCCGCCCTTCAGGAGCCCTGTGGGTCGAGAGCGCCCGCGCGCTGATCGTCGCGGATCTGCACTTCGAGAAGGCGTCGGCCTATGCCGCGCGCGGACAGATGCTGCCGCCTTACGACACGCGCGAGACCCTTGCGCGCCTCGAGGCGGAGACGAGGGCGACCGAGCCGTCCCTGCTCATCTTCCTCGGGGACAGCTTCCACGACGCCTCCGCCGAAGACCGGCTGCCACCGGACGAGGCGCGGCGCATCGGCGCCCTCGCCGTCGGACGCCGTCTCGTATGGATTGTCGGCAATCACGATGAGGAGGGCCCGCGTCGCCTTCCTGGCGAAAGCCTGCCCAGCTTCGACCTCGCCGGCCTTCGCCTCGTCCACGAACCGCGGCCAGGCGCCGAGCCGGGCGAGATCGCGGGCCATCTGCACCCCTGCGCCAAGGTGCGGGGACCGGGCGGGACGGTCCGCCGCCGCTGCTTCGTCACCGATGGAGAGCGGCTCGTGCTGCCGGCCTTCGGCGCCCTGGCGGGCGGCCTGAACATCCGCGATGAGGCCTTCCGCCCACTCTTCAGTCGCCGGCCGCTGGCGGGGGTGCTCGGCCGCGGGCGCGTCCACCCTGTCGCCTGGGCTTCCCTCAGCGACGACTGATGGCCCTCATCCCCACGGCCATCCTGGCGGCATGCGCCCTCGCGCTCACCGTCGTCTTCGGCTGGCTAGGCGCCCGTCCCGCCAACCCCCTGCGCGGCCCGCGCCTCGTGCCGTGGCGGTTCCTGATGCTGCTGGCCTTCCTGGCGATGGTGCTCGCGCTCGTGCACCTCGCGGCTCTGCTGCGCCCGGGGTGAAAGCAGGGCCCCTGGTCCTGACGTCTACCCCTCGTCAGCCAGCCGCTTCATCAACCGGTAGGTGAACTCCAGCTCTTCGTTGAAAGCCTCGATCGAGATCCGCTCGTCGCGGCCGTGGGCGCGGTCGTCGTCGACGTCCTGGAAGATTCCATCCACGCCGTAGGAGGGCAGACCGGCCATGCGCGTGTAGGCGCTATCGCTGGCGCCGGCGCTCATATTGGGCAGGATCACCACCTTGGGCCACATGCCGTCCGAGACGCTGCGCACCGCGTCGATCACCCTCGGCGTCAGGGGCGATTCCGGGCTGACCTTGGCGTTGGTGTAGACGCTGATCTGGATCGCCGGATCGCCGATGACCTCGGCGATCTGATGCTCGATGTCCGTCGGGGACTCGCCGGGAACCACGCGGCATTGCACGAGCGCCTTCACGCGCTCCGGCAGGGCGCTCTCGCCCTGACCCCCGTCGATGGTGGTGGCCACGCAGGTGGTGCGCAGGGAGACATTGGTCTCCACCTCGTTCGACAGCCGCTGCAGGGCGCCGGGCGAGAGCGTCCCGGTGGAAGCCTCGCGCATGTCCGCCGCGAGCTGGCCGCTCTCGAGTTCTGCGCGCCCGGCGAAATAAGCGCGGGCGGTGTCCGTCAGGTGGAGTGGGAACTGATAGGCCCCGAGTTTCGCGAGGGCCCGCGACATCCGATAGATCGGGTTGGTCGGCGACGGCATCGAGCTGTGGCCGCCGCGATCGCGCGTCTCGAGTTGGAAGGTGAGGAACATCTTCTCTGAGGTCTGGGTCAGCAGGTCGAGCTTGCGCCCGTGCTTGATCTCCCCGCCCCCGGCATCGGGATTGATCACGAAGTCGGCGTCGATCAGCGGCCGGTCGTTCTTGAGCAGGTAGTCGATCCCGCCCTGGTAGCCCGGCAAGGAACCTCCCGCTTCCTCGTCGGCGGTGAAGGCGACGATGATGTCGCGCCTGGGCTTGAACCCTTCGGCCTTCAGCCGAAGCAGTGACTCGAGGACCGCCGAGTCCTGGCCTTTCATGTCGATGGTTCCGCGCCCGTAGAGCCAGCCGTCGGCCTCGGTCAGCTTGAACGGATCGTAGGTCCA